>JAUXVE010000130.1 GCA_030680415.1 Rubrivivax sp. | reverse complement strand
CGGCGACGAAGAGGCGATGTACTACGACGCCGACTTCATCCGCGCGCTCGAGTACGGCATGCCGCCGGCCGGCGGCTGCGGCATCGGCATCGACCGCCTGATCATGCTGCTGACCGACAGCCAGAGCATCCGCGACGTGATCCTCTTCCCGGCGCTCAGGCGCGAGGGCTAGACCTGCCCTTTACCCGTAAGTGTTCTCATCATCCGAAGTCCAGTCTCGGAGGGAGAGTCCTTCGCGCAGCGACTGCAGTTCCGAATAGCCGTGCCACATGATCTGGTGGCCCGGGTGCGGATCTTTGGCGCGGCCAATGTATCCGCCGAGTCGGGCTACGAGACGGACGGCATCACCGAGCCGAGCGGGCTTGGCGATCTTTTTTTTTGGCGTATGCCTGCAGCACTTCGATCTCGGGGTCCGAGAACAAGACCTCGGCGGGAAGATCCGGGCACTCTCTGCCCAGCAGCGTCATGAGCATGATTCGCCAGGCGATGACCAGATTGATGGCGATGGCGCGTTTGAGTCGCTCGGCGGTCTTGTGTTGCAGCGTCTCGATGCGGCAGCCGCTTTTGAGGACGCGATGCCAGTCTTCGATGCGCCAACGCAGGCAGTACCAGCGCAGGCACTCCTGGGCCTGCGCCGCGGTGGTGATCGAGCAGGTCGTCAACAAGAACCACTCGACGGGTTCGGCATCGCTCGGCGCTGACGCCTCCAGCACATGCACCACCCACAGCTTGAGGGCCATCTTGCCGGGTTGGTTCGACGGCGGGCGGAACTCGACTTGGCGATAGCGCACATCGACCTGCGCGGTGCGCTGTTCGTGCCCGATGCGCGCCTTTTGCTTGCTCTTCTTCACGCGTGAGCTTTGCCGCGGCACGTTGATGCGTTGCTGGCTTTGAACGGGGCTGTGTCTGACGGCGTCGAAGAGATTGAGCTCCTCGCTGGTCGCGCGGTCATGCTTTGCGCGTACCAACAGTTCGACGCCGCGGCTTCGACGCTGCTCGTCGAACAACTCGTAGAAGTCAGCCTCGCGATCCATCACACAGACCTGGCGCGTATCGGGCAGTTCGGCAGCCAACTCGCTGCAATCGCGCAATGCCTTGATCCAGGCGAACGTCTTCTTGTCTTCGATCGGTAGGGCACCGGCGGTTCGTGGGTCATCCTTGGTTTTCGGGGCGGGTGCCGAGCACTCAGCCCGCAAGACCCCGAGCGGCAGGCCCTCGGTGCTCACCACAAACGTCGAATGCAGATGCAGCCCCCCACTGCGGGCACCCGTCTGGTTGCTCCCAATGACGCCCAGCCCGGCGCATTGAACCAGTCCCGAATAGTTCACATCGGTGCCGTCTTGAATGCAAAGCACCGTCGACTGCGCCTTCATCCGTTGTACCGTGCGCAGGCGGTGAGGGGTCAGGATCGCCTCCATGCTGACCTGCGAGTCGTCGGGTTGTTCGATCAGGCGGTAGTGCGCCTTGATCGCCGCCTTGTCTCCTTGAGCCGCACCGCAGAACGCGCGCCCTGGCATCGCACCCAGCGTGCGGGCAAACTCGCCCAGCCGCTCATTCAGACGCCTGTCGCCCAGGTTGACGCCGCCAAATTCATTGCTCGCCCATTCTTCGCCGTCCAAGCCCTCGGCGATGTCCAGCGCAACCAATGCGGCGGGTGCAGCGGGTGCGGCGGGTGCAACAACGCCCAGGCGTGCGCGCAAATCCGACTCCAGCTCGTACACGTAGATCGCCTTGATCGATTTGGCGCTGTGGTGCTCGCGGTCCTGGCGACCCCGCCCCTGGGTCTGCCCGATGGCCACCCAGTTCGCCGCCCTGTAACTGGTGCCGATGAAGTGATCCGTGTCGACAAAGCTCTCCACCAGCCAGGGGCGATACCCGTACTGCGCCTCGTAGTCGCCTGCCACACGCCGCAACGCCATGCCTTGTACGCACGAGGCCAGGTTCTGACAGCGCACTTCGGTGCGGATGAGGAACCGACTCATGCCGACCACGCGGTGCAGGTGTTGCCGACGCGTGTGTGCGTCCCAGCCGATCCATTGGTCGCGATCACGCAGCTGCAGCGCCGCGGCGCCAAACCCGAACCCGCCAAGCCAGCCATGCTCCGAACCGATCAGATAGCGCATCTGCGCGCCCACCAGAGGTCCGGCGCCCTGCGGGTGTTCGCGGATCATCAACTCGTTCCACACCCGCATCTGATCAAGGTTCTCGACCTTGATCAGCGTCAGTCCACGAACATCCTGTGCCTGGTCCGGAACGTTGCGCGCGGCCGCCACCGGTTCGCCCAGACGCCGCGCACTCCTGGCACCGGCGCCCCCTCGGTCCAGCGCTGCAGGCAGCACGAAATGACCGGCGCGCTCCAACTCCCGCAGCGCCTTGACGCAGCCTCCAGTCTGGGTGCGCCGTCGGGCATCAAAGATCGATCGTTTCGGTGTTGGCCGGCTGCGCCGCGCCTGCTGCCGCACCTCAGGGCCCCGCCGCCACCCAGGCCGCCAGTGGCGTCAAGGCGCCTGCGCAGACCCCCATCACCGGCAGCCGTCTGTCACGCACCAGTTCCGACCGTCTGGTGAAGGCGACCGATAACGCGACCTTTCGTGCCGGCACCGACATCAGAAGCCTGGGCAATGACATTGCCCGGCCCGGCAACTGACGAGCGATCGCCCAGCGCAGCGTGGAACCCGGAAGAGCTTCCATGTCTGTTATTTGGACACTGATGAAAAGTGTCTGAATAATATCCAATCTGCGAGCGGGAGATCGCCTTTAATTCAGACATACCTAAGGCAATCTCACTCTTTCGGTCGCCTTTTTCGACTCAAAATCAGCGCTTTCATCAGGGTTTGCACTTAAATAGTGCATGCCGGCACGGGCCTTGCGTTATTGGGTCGGTCGCGCCCCCGTCTTGGGGCCGCCCCGCTCATCGAGGAGACCGCCGCATGCAACGCCGACTGTTCCAGACCACCCTGATCGCCTCTGTCCTGGGCCTGACCGCGATGGCCGCCTTCGGGCAGACCAAGGGCGACGTCAAGATCGCCATCATCGCCAGCAAGACCGGCCCGCTGGAGGCCTATGCGAAGCAGACCATCGTCGGCTTCCACATGGGCCTGCAATACGCCACCGGCGGCACCATGACGGTGGCCGGCAAGAAGCTCGTGGTGATCGAGAAGGACGACCAGGGCAAGCCCGACGTGGGCAAGGCGCAACTCGCCGCGGCCTATGCCGACGACAAGGTCGACATCGCCGTCGGCCCCACCGCATCGCCGGTGGCGCTGGCCATGCTGCCGGTGGCCGAGGAATACAAGAAGATCCTGCTCGTCGAGCCGGCCGTGGCCGACTCGATCACCGGCGACAAGTGGAACAAGTACATCTTCCGCACCGGCCGCAACAGCAGCCAGGACGCCGCCGCCAACGCCGCCGCGCTGGACCTGCCGGGCAACAACGTCGTCACGCTGGCGCAGGACAACGCCTTCGGCCGCGACGGCAGCAAGGCCTTCAAGGAGTACATCAAGAAGGCCAAGTTCGTGCACGAGGAGTACCTGGCACCCGGCACGACCGACTTCACCGCCGGCCTGCAGCGCATCGTCGACAAGCTCAAGGACCAGCCGGGCAAGAAGTACGTCTGGGTGGTCTGGGCCGGCGCGCCGTCGCCCTTCAACAAGTTCGCCGAGCTCGAGCTGAAGAAGCGCTATGGCATCGAGATGGCCACCGGCGGCAACATCCTGCCGGCGATGGTGGCCTACAAGCAGTACCCGGGCATGGAGGGTGCGCTGTACTACTACTTCGCGATCCCGCAGAACAAGGTCAACGAGTGGCTGGTGGCCAACCACTACAGCCAGTTCAAGAGCCCGCCGGACTTCTTCACCGCCGGCGGCATGAGCGCGGCCATCGCCGTCGTCGAAGCGCTGAAGAAGACCAAGGGCGACACCAACACCAACAAGCTGATCGCGACGATGGAGGGCATGTCCTTCGAGACGCCCAAGGGCACCATGACCTTCCGCAAGGAAGACCACCAGGCGATGCAGGACATGTACCACTTCCGCATCAGGAACGACCCGGCCTTCGCCTGGGGCGTGCCCGAGCTGGTGCGCGAGATCAAGGCCAGCGAGATGGCGATCCCGATCCGAAACAAGCGCTGAAGGCGCTCGTTGCGGACGGGTTTTTCGCACCGCTCCCCCGAGCCCCCTCCGGGAGGGGGCTCCAGTCAGGTTGACGAGCCCGGCCTCGAGGCCGGGCGGGAATCTGCATGCTCGAAACCATCGATCTCACGATCCGCTTCGGCGGCCATGTCGCCGTCGACCATGTCTCGTGCCGTTTCGAACCCGGCACGCTGACCTCCATCGTCGGCCCCAACGGTGCCGGCAAGACGACCTACTTCAACCTCATCAGCGGCCAGCTGCCGGCCAGCGAGGGCCGCGTGCTGCTCGACGGCGAGGACATCACCACGCTGCCGGCGCCGACGCGCACGCGCAAGGGGCTGGGCCGCGCCTTCCAGCTCACGCAGCTGTTCCCCAACCTGACGGTGCTCGAGAACGTGCGCCTGGCGGTGCAGGCGCGCTGCGGCGGCGGCCTGCAACTGCTGTCGGTGTGGCTGGACGGCAAGGCCTGGATCGACGAGGCCGCCGAGCTGCTGCGCCAGGTGCAGCTCGGTGACAAGCTGCAGCAGCATGCCGCGGCGCTGCCGCACGGCGACCAGCGCAAGCTCGAGGTGGCGCTGCTGATGGCGCTGGACCCCAAGGTCTACATGTTCGACGAACCCACCGCCGGCATGAGCGTCGACGACGTGCCCGTGGTGCTGGACCTCATCCGCGCCCTCAAGTCGAAGAAGGATCGAACCATCCTGCTCGTCGAACACAAGATGGACGTCGTGCGCGAGTTGTCCGATCGCATCGTCGTGCTGCACAACGGGCAGCTGGTGGCCGACGGCGAACCGGCGGCAGTCATCGCGTCGCCGGTGGTGCAACAAGCCTATCTCGGCATGGCGGCGGAGGAGCCCGCATGACTGCCGTGTTGACCCTGGCCGGCGTGCACACGCACATCGGCGCTTATCACATCCTGCACGGCGTGGACCTCGAAGTGCCCGAGGGCCAGATCACGATGCTGCTGGGCCGCAACGGCGCTGGCAAGACGACGACGCTGCGCACGATCATGGGCCTGTGGAAGGCGAGCCAGGGGGCCATCAGCTTCCGCGGCGAGGCCATCCACGGCCACGAGACGCCGGACATCGCGCAGCGGGGCATCGCCTACGTGCCCGAGACCATGGGCATCTTCACCGACCTCACGGTGCAGGAGAACATGGTGCTGGCGGCGCGCGCCGCACGCCACGCCGGCGAGCTGGACAGACAACGCCTGGACTGGATCTTCGGCCTCTTTCCGGCGCTGAAGAAGTTCTGGCTCTACCCGGCGGGCAAGCTCTCGGGCGGGCAGAAGCAGATGCTGGCGGTGGCGCGCGCCATCGTCGAGCCGCGCGCGCTGATCCTCATCGACGAGCCGAGCAAGGGCCTGGCGCCGTCGATCGTGCACAACCTGATCAGCGCGCTGCGCGAGCTGAAGGCGCAGCGCACGACGATCCTGCTCGTCGAGCAGAACTTCCAGATGGCCAAGGCCCTGGGCGACACCGTGGCGGTGATGGACGACGGCCGCGTCGTGCACCGCGGCGCCATGGCCGCACTGGCCGCCGACGAGGGGCTGCAGCAGCGGCTGCTCGGTCTGTCTCTGGGAGCGCAGGCATGACTGTTCAGGCTGTCCCATCCTCACCCCAGCCCTCTCCCGCCCAGGCGGGAGAGGGGGCGGGCGGCGCTGTTGTTTCTCCCTCTCCCCGCACGCGGGGAGAGGGCAGGGGTGAGGGGTCCGTGATCCCGCAATCCCGCTTCGACTGGCGCCCGATCGCGCTGCTGTTCGCTGTGCTGCTGCTGGCGGTGCCGGCCGTCGGCAGCGGCAGCACCTGGCTCACGCTCACGGTGGCCGGCCTGGCGATGGGGCTGATCATCTTCGTCATCGCCTCCGGCCTGACGCTGATCTTCGGCCTCATGGACGTGTTGAACTTCGGCCACGGCGTCTTCATCGCCCTGGGCGCCTTCGTCGCCACCAGCGTCATGGGTTACGGTGCTGGCGCCGGCTGGAGCGGCTTCGTCAGCGTTTTCGCGGCCATGCTGGTGGCGATGATGGTTGCCGGCGCGGTCGGCTGGGCCTTCGAGCGCGTCATCGTGCGCCCGGTCTACGGCCTGCACCTGAAGCAGATCCTGATCACGATGGGCGGCATGATCGTCGGCGAGGAGATCATCAAGGTCGTCTGGGGCCCGCTGCAGATCGCGCTGCCGCTGCCCGACGAACTGCGCGGCGCCTGGCTCTTCGGCGATGCCGCGATCGAGAAATACCGCGTGCTCGCGGCGGCGATCGGCCTCGTGGTGCTGGCTACGCTCGTCTTCACGCTCAACCGCACCAAGATCGGCCTGCTGATCCGCGCCGGCGTGCAGGATCGCTCGATGGTCGAGGCGCTGGGCTACCGCATCCGGCGCCTGTTCGTCGGCGTCTTCGTTGCCGGCTCGGCGCTGGCCGGGCTGGGCGGCGTGCTCTGGGGCCTGTACCAGCAGAGCGTGACGCCGCAGATCGGCGCCCAGGTCAACGTGCTGATCTTCATCGTCATCATCATCGGCGGGCTGGGCTCGACCTTCGGCTGCTTCGTCGGCGCGCTGCTGGTGGGGCTGATGGCCAACTACACCGGCTTCCTGGCGCCCAAGGTGGCGCTGTTCTCGAACATCGCGCTGATGGTGGGCATCCTGCTGTGGCGCCCGCAGGGCCTGTACCCCATCACCAACCGATGACCGTCCTGGACCGCATCCTCTCGCACGATCGGCCGCGCAGCAAATGGCTGGGGGCGGCGCTCGTGATCATCCTGGTCGTGCTGGCGCTGGCGCCCTTCCTGTTCCCGGGCGCCAAGTCGATGTCGGTGGTGGCCAAGATCCTGGTCTTCATCCTGCTCGTGGCCAGCTACGACCTGCTGCTGGGCTACACCGGCATCGTCAGCTTCGCGCACACGATGTTCTTCGGCATCGGCGCCTACGGCATCGCGATCGCGAGCGACAAGCTCGGCGCCGGCTGGGCTGCGGTGGCGCTGGGGCTGGGGGCGGCCATCGTCGTCTCGGTGCTGCTGTCGCTGCTGATCGGCCTGTTCAGCCTGCGCGTGAAGGCGATCTTCTTCGCCATGATCACGCTCGCGGTGGCCACCGCCTTCCAGACCCTGGCCTCGCAGCTGAGCGACTTCACCGGCGGCGAGGACGGGCTGACCTTCCGCAGCCCCGAGTGGCTGAGCCCCAGCTTCGAGCCCTTCGAGACCGAGGTCCTCGGCCTGCTGCTCGACGGCAAGGCCTTCACCTACTGGCTGCTGTTCGTGGTCGTGCTGGCGCTGTTCCTGCTGCTGCTGCGCATCGTCAACTCGCCCTTCGGCCGCGTGCTGCAGGCGATCCGCGAGAACGACTTCCGCGCCGAGGCCATCGGCTACCGCACGGTGGTCTACCGCACCCTGAGCAACGTGCTGTCGGCGCTGTTCGCGACCATCGCCGGCGCGCTGCTGGCGCTGTGGCTGCGCTACGTCGGGCCGGACACCACGCTGAGTTTCGAGATCATGCTCGACATCCTGCTCATCGTCGTCATCGGCGGCATGGGCACGCTGTACGGTGCGGTGATCGGCTCGGTGCTCTTCGTGCTGGCGCAGGCCTATCTGCAGGACCTGCTGGCGCTCGGCGCCACCGCCGTGCAGGGCGTGCCCGTGCTGCAGGCCGTCATCGCGCCCGACCGCTGGCTGTTGTGGCTGGGGGTGCTGTTCGTGCTCTCCGTGTACCACTTCCCGACCGGTGTCGTCGGCCGCCTGCGCGCGTGGGCGCTGAAGGTGAAGGCATGAGCGAGTGCACGTCGAACTACCTGGTCTGCGAAGGCCGCGAGATCCACTACATGGAGTGGGGTGCGGCGCATGACGAGGTCATCATCGCCTGGCACGGCCTGGCACGTACCGGGCGCGACATGGACCCCATCGCGGCGGCGCTGGCGCAGCGCTGGCGCGTGATCTGCCCCGACACCATCGGCCGCGGCCTCAGCCAGTGGAGCCCGCAGCCGCAGGCCGAGTACTGCCTGGCCTTCTACGAGCGGCTCGCGCTGTCGCTGCTGGAGCAGTTGCGCATCGAGCACTGCCTGTGGCTGGGCACGTCGATGGGCGGCGCCATCGGCCTGAAGGCCGCCGCGGGGTCCCTGCGCGGCCGCATCCGGCGCCTGGTGCTCAACGACATCGGGCCGCAACTGGCCGAAGCCGCCGTGCAGCGCATCCGCAGCTACGCCGGCAGCCCCCCGGCGTTTGCGACCATGACCGAGCTGGAACGCTTCTTCCGTACCGTCTACGCCCCCTACGGCCGGCTCAGCGACGAGATGTGGCGGCACCTCACCGAGACCTCGATGCGCCGCCTGCCCGACGGCCGTGTCACGCCGCACTACGACCCGGCCATGGTGCAGCAGTTCGAGCACCACCCCGACGACTACCTGCAGTGGGACGCCTGGGACCGCCTGGACCTGCCGGTGCTGTGCCTGCGCGGCGAGTCTTCCGACCTGCTGCTGCCGGAAACAGCCGACGCGATGCGCGCGCGCGGGCCGCGCGCAGTGGTTGTCACGATCCCCGGCTGCGGCCATGCGCCGGCCTTGAACACGGCCGAGCAGTTCGGTCTGGTGGAGCGTTTCTTCAGCGGCAGTTGATGCTGATCAGACAGACGCGGGCGTGCGGTTCGAACTTCTCCCTCTCCCGCCTGCGGGAGAGGGCTGGGGTGAGGGTCTTGCCTGTCCTCCCCACCCTCACCCCCACCCTCTCCCGCCCAGGCGGGAGAGGGAGCAATACGCATCGACGCACAGGTCCTCACGCCGCGGGCTGGATTGGGATGCAGCGCGCGCTGCCCGTGGCCGCTCGTGCACGCAACTGCCCGCAGCCGCCGTCGACGTCCTGCCCGGCCGAGCGCCGCAGCCTGGTCAGGATGCCGCGCCGGTTGAGCGCGCGCGCCATCTCGGCGGCCCGCTCCCAGGACGGGCGCCGATAGGCCAGCCCGGCCACCGCGTTGTAGGGGATCAGGTTCATCATCGCGTAGCGGCTCGACAGCAGCGCCACGATGCCTTCGACCTCGTCGGCGCCGTCGTTGACACCCTCGATCAGCGTCCACTGGTACTGGATCGGGTAGCCGGTGGCGCGCGCGTAGGCCTCGCCGGCGGCCACCAGTTCGGCGGGGTCCATGCGCGGTGCGCGCGGCAGCAACTCGGCGCGCAGCGCGGCCTTCGTGGTGTGCAGCGACAGCGCCAGCGCCGGTTTCACGCGCCCTTGCGGCAGCCGCTCGAAGACGCGCGCATCGCCCACCGTCGAGAAGACCAGGTTCTTGTGGCCCACGGCACCGGCCGTGCCCAGCAGTTCGATCGCCGCCAGCACGTTGTCCAGGTTGTGCGCCGGCTCGCCCATGCCCATGAAGACGACACGCCTGACCGGCCGCAGCGTGCGCGCCAGCGCCACCTGGGCCACCATCTCGGCACTGCCGAGCTGGCGCAGCAGCCCGCCCTGGCCGGTCATGCAGAACACGCAGCCGACCGCGCAGCCGACCTGCGTCGACACGCACAGGCCGTCGCGCGGCAGCAGCACGCTTTCCACCGTCAGTCCGTCGGCCAGCGCCACCAGCAGGCGCGCCGAGCCGTCCGCGCCCGGGTGTTCCGACTGCAGCCGCGCCAGGCCGGCCAGTTCGTCGCTGAGCGCGGGCAGGGCGGCGCGCAACGCCAGTGGCAGGAAGTCCTCGATCCGGCGCCGTCCGCCGTCCTGCGGCAGTGCCTGCGCCCACAGCCGCAGTACACGCGCCTCGTGGCCGGGACGGGCGCCGAGCGCGCGCAGTCGCCGGCCGATGCAGTCGATCTGCATCAACGGGGCTTGCGCGACGGGCATCGTCAGAGACCTTGGCATCAGCGCTCGGGCGGCGCTGCACCCGGCCGCAGGTAGATGACCCAGTAGACCAGCGCCACCAGCGCGCTGCCGCCGACGATGTTGCCGGCGATCACGGGCAACAGGTTGAGCAGCATGTCGCCCACGCCCAGCGGCGCGCCCAGCGCCATGGCCAGCGCAAAGAAGTACATGTTGGCGATCGAGTGTTCGAAGCCGGCGGCGACGAAGGCGGTGATCGGGAACACGATGGCCAGCACCTTATCGGTGACGCTGCGGCCGGCCAGTGTCATCCACACCGCCATGCACACCAGCACGTTGCACAGCACGCCGCGCCAGAAGGCCTCGGCCAGCGGCAGCTCGGCCTTGGCGGTGGCGATGCGGATCGCCGTCCGAGCCACCGCGCCGTCGTTCATCGAGCCATGGCCGGCCAGCCAGACCAGCAGCGCCAGGCCGGCGGCACCGGCGAAGTTCGCCGCACACACCAGCGCCCAGTTGCGCAGCACCTCGGGCGTGCTGACGCGGCCGCTGGCCCAGGCCATGGCCAGCAGGTTGTTGCCGGTGAAGAGTTCGGCGCCGGCAACGCTGACGAGGATCAGCCCGAGCGAAAAGGCCAGCCCGCCCAGCAGGCGTTGCGCCGCAAAGCCCAGGCCGGCATCGCTGGCCACCAGCGTGTACATCAGCGCACCGAGGCCGATGAAGGCGCCGGCCAGCACGCCCAGCAGCAGCAGCGACAGCAGCGGCAGCCGTGCCTTGGCGACACCGACCTCGCTCACGCGCGCGGCGATCTGGCTGGGCGAGTAGGCGTCGGAGCCGAAGAGGTCAGCCATCGAAAAGGGCCTCGTGCCTGGAACTGCCGATCATGCCTGCGCGTGTGCGGCCACCACCGGCAGCCGCTGCCGCGCCTTGGCCGCCTGCTGTGCGGCACGGCGCATCGCGCTGTAGCGGCGCAAGGCTTCTTCCATGCCCGCCAGGCGCACGCCACCGGTGGCACCGGCCGCCAGCAGCGCCGCCTTGAGGTCCTGGTAAGCGGCCTCCATGGCCGACAGTGCGGCGACCATGGCGGCGTCGTCGAACTCGTTGGCGGTGGGGTCGCACAGGGCCAGCAGGGCGTCGGTGTGTCGCACGAAGGCCGCGTGGCGGGCCGCGGCGTCGGCGGCGGCATTGGGCGGCAGACCCAGCGGTGCCGCGGCGTGGGCCTGCTCGGCAGTCGTCTCGTGGTAACGCTGGACGCGCAGCACGCGGGCCAGGCGTTCGCTGGTGCCCTGCGGCATGGCGCCGCGGTTCATGCGCTCGACGAAGGCCTCCACCGCGGCGTCCAGCCGCGACACCACGGCCTGCTCGCGCGCCAGCATGGCGGCGTCGGCGCCGGTCAGCGCGGTGCGCGCCAGCCGCACCGCCAGTTGCCCGCTGCGGGCCACCTCGCGTTCCAGCGCGTCCAGCGCCAGCGTCGGCACCGCCAGCACGTTGTCGTCCAGGAACTTCGGCTGCGCCTCGTCTTCCTCGCGGGCGCGAAAGCGCTGCAGCAGCCAGCGCGTCAGCCAGTCGGCCAGCGGCCACATCAGCAGCACGCCCAGCACGTTGAAGGTGGTGTGGAACAGCGCCAGCTTGGCCGCCGGGTCCGGCGGCAGCCCGAGTGCTTCGCGCGCGCCGCCAAGTGCGCCTATGAGCCAGGGCAGCAGCGCCAGCGCCACGCAGCCGGTCAGCGCGTTGAAGATCACGTGCGCCGCCGCCACGCGGCGGGCGTTGGAGGTGGCGCCGATGGCCGCCAGCAGCGCCGTCGCCGTGGTGCCGAGGTTGGCGCCGATGATCACCGCCGCCGCGCCCTGCGCGGTGATGAGGCCCCCCTGCGCGGCGGTGAGAGTGATCGTCATCGACGCGGCGGACGACTGCATCAGCACCGTCATCAGCGCCCCGATGAACACCTGCGCCAGCACCGCCAGCGGGCCCTCGCCCTGCGGCAGCGTCACCTGCCCGGCCAGGCCGCCGAAGGACTGCTGCAGCAGCGCGATGCCCAGGAACAGCAGCCCGAAGCCGGCCAGCGCCGTGCCGATGGCGCCGCGGCGCTGGCCGTCACCGGTCAGCCGCAACACGACACCCGCGCCCACCAGGGGCAGCGCCAGCGCGTCGATCTTGAACTTGAGCCCGACCAGCGCGACGATCCAGCCCGTCATCGTGGAGCCGACGTTGGCGCCGAACAGCACCCACAGCGCCGGTGCCAGCCCCAGCAGCCCGGCGTTGACGAAACCGATGGCGGCCACCGTGACGGCGCTGGAGGACTGCACCACGGCCGTCACCAGCACCCCGGAGCCCAGCGCGTGCCAGCGCGTGCGCGTGGCGCCGGCCAGGATGCGGTGCAGCGCCGGGCCGGCGGCGAGCTTGAGCCCGTCGGTCATCATGCCCATGCCGAGCAGGAACAGCCCCAGCCCGCCGACCAGGGGACCGATCAATGACAGCGCGTCGACGGCCATCGGCAGCAGGGCCTGCATGCTTGGGCATGCGACGCGATCGAGCGTCGCGCCGCAGCGCTGCTATGGCGCCTCAAGCGCTGCCGGCGTCGCGGATCGACTCGCTGCCTTTGACATTGCGCGACTTGCCCAGCGCGCTGTCCAGCGCCCGCAGCATCTTGTCGGCCGCACCGTAGACGGCATCGGCGACCTTGGGCGCGCTGTGGCTCACGGCCACCGGCTGGCGGCCCGTCAGACGTGCCTCGAGCAGGCAGCGCTTCTCGTCGCCGCCGACACGATCGCCGTTGACGTCGCTCAAGTGCACCTCGATGCGTGTGATCTGGTCGCGAAAGCGCGCCAGCCTGCCCTTGAGTTCGCCCTCGACCCAGGTGGCCAGCGATTCGTCACCCTGGATGCGGGCATCGGTGTTGAGTTGGATTTGCATTTCTTTCCCCTTTTGCACTGAGTGTAGGTCGGAGCCGCGACGCTGCGGATGGTTCAGGTGGTGGTGGCTGCCGTGCGCGCCGTGGACACCAGCACATCGGCGCTGCATTCGGCCAGCACGTGCCTGGTGACGCTGCCCAGCAGCAACTCTTCGGCCGCGCTCTGGCCGTGCTTGCCGACGACGACGAGGTCACAGTCAAGTTCCTGCTCCTGCTCGACGATGCGCTGCGAGGCGTCACCCTCGACGACGCAGGCCTCCCAGTGCCCGGGCTGGAGGCCGGCGTCGTGCGCCGCCGCGTACAGGCGCTGCGTGGCCATGGCGCGCGACTGCGTGCGGTAGTGGCTGATGGTGGCGGTGTCGACGCCGGCAAAGTGCAGCTTCTCCTCGAACGGCACCTGGAAGGCGCTCAGCAGCACCAGCCGCGCGTGCGGCGCGGCGCGCCGTGCCATCTGCAGCGCCGATGCCGACCAGGGCGAGAAATCCAGCGCCACCAGCGCCCTGCGGTAGGGCTCGTGCGCCGACTGGCGCACCACCAGCAGCGGCCGCGTCGCGCGCCGCAGCAGCCGCTCGGCGGTGGTGCCCAGCACGAGCCGGCGCAGGAAGCCGCTGCCGCGCGCGCCCAGCACCAGCAAGTCGGCGTCGACCGTGTCGGCCTGCTGGTTGATCTGCTCCACGGCCGGGCCGTTGCCCAGATGGGTCTGCACCGCCACGTGCCGCGCTGCGGCGAGGTCGGCCGCCGCCTGTTCCAGGCTGCGCCGGGCCTCGTCCAGCAGTTGCTGTTCGCTGGCGTGGCCGGCGCCCAGCCACTGCCGCAACTCGGCCAGCGCGCTGCCCGACACCGCGTGCATCAGCGTCAGCCGCGCGCCGGTTTCACCCGCCAGCCGCGCGGCGCGGTCGACGGCATGGCGCGCCGGGGCCGAGAAGTCGGTGGCGGCGAGGATCGATGTCAAAGCGGTCATGGCTCGGTCTCCTGGGCATGGATGATCGCCGCCAGGCCCTGCGCGGCATGGTCGGCGGCGTCGTCGAAGGGATTCAGGATGCGCTGCACGCCGGCTGCCGCCAGCGCGCGGCCGTGCGCGGCGTCGCGCACCGCACCGGCGATCTGGCCTTTGAAATGCGCGGCCTGCAGCGCGTTCAGCAGCGCGCGGTTGGACTCCCATTGCGGAAAGGTCGTGATCACCCAGCGCGCCTGCGCCAGCGGCAGCGTTTCGACGAAGTCCGGGTCTTCACCATCGCCGAAGCGCACCGGCAGCCGCCGGCGCCGCAGTTCGCGCACCGCTTCGGGGTCGAAGTCGACGCCGATCGCATCGACCCCCGCCGCGCGCAACTGCTCCAGCAGCCGGCTGCCATAGCGGCCGAGGCCGAAGACCACGGCCTCGGCCTCGCCGCCGCTGCGCCTCTCGCGCTCGACGGCCAGTTCGCGCAACGGCCGCCGGCGCTCGAACACGCCGAGCCAGGGCGCCAGCCGCTCGTACAGCGGCTGCGAGTACAGGATCATGTAGGTCGACACGGTGATCGTCACCAGCCCCACCAGCGTCGTCAGCCCGAGAGCCTGCACGCCGACGTGCCCCAGTGTGATGCCCATGGCGACGAAGACGATCGAGAACTCGCTGATCTGCGCCACCGTGAGGCCGGCCAGGAAGCCGGTGCGCTTGCGGTAGCCCATGGCGCCCATGATGGCCATCACGATCAGCGGGTTGCCGATCAGCACGAACAGCGACAGCACCACCGCGGGCATGACTTCGGCGCCCAGCGTCGAGAAGTCGAGCCGGGCGCCGAGGTCGATGAAGAAGAACAGCAGCAGGAAGTCGCGGATGCCGGTCAGGCGCGCGTTCATGGCCTCGCGGTAGGGGGTGGAGGCCAGCGAGAAACCGGCCAGGAAAGCCCCCGCCTCCTTGCTGAAGCCGGCCCACTCGCCCAAGGCCGCCAGCGCCACGCCCCAGGCGATGGCGAACACCAGCAGCAGTTCCTGCGAACGCGCCATCGCCGCGACCACGGTGGGCAGCACCCAGCGCATGAGCACGACCATCAGCGCCGCCACGGCGGCCAGTCGCCAGGCCAGCGACAGCAGCACCTGCAGCAGCGCGGCGTCGCCGGATGCGGCGCCGCTGCCGCGCAGCGCGCTCATGGCCATCATCGCGATCACCACCGCCACGTCCTGCACGATCAGGAAACCGACCGCGATGCGGCCGTGCAGGCTGTCGAGCTCGCGCTTGTCGGACAGCAGCTTGACGATGATGATGGTGCTTGAAAACGTCAGCGCCACCGCCACGTACAGCGCTTCCATCGCACCCTTGCCCAGCAGCAGCACGATGCCGAAGCCAAAAGCGATGGTGAAGGCCAGCTGCCCCAGGCCGGTGGCCAGCGCCACCGGCCCGATGTGGCGGATGTGGTGCAGGTCGAGCTTGAGCCCGACCACGAACAGCAGCACCGTGACGCCGATCTGCGCCAGCAGCGCCACCTGGTCGTGCGCGGCGACGAGCCCGAAACCGGCCGGGCCGACGGCGATGCCGACGACGATGTAGGCGATGAGCACCGGTTGGCGCAGCCGCACGAACAGCGCTCCGGCCAGTGCGCAGACCAGCAGCAATACCGCTATTTCGGCAAAGGGGCCGTGCATCGTGTCCTCTTCACGCCAGCAGGCGTGCCTCGGCTCGCGCCAGGGCCTCGGGTGGCCCGAACAGCACCAGCGTGTCGCCCCCCTCGAGCAGCGTCTCCGGGGCGGGCTGCAGCCGCCGCTGCCCCGCCCGTACCAGCGCGGTGATCACCACGCCATCCGTAGGCAGGGCCGACAGCGGCTGCCCGCGGTGGGCGATCTGCGCCAGCGTCTCGCCGAGCACCTGGGCCTGCAGCCCGAGCGCGAGCAGCGCGAAACCGAACTCGCCGCCGACCGCGAGCAGCATCCCGGTGCGCCAGGCCGTGAGCCAGTCGACGCCGGCCCGGCGCACGGCCAGCGCCCGCAGCGGCGGCGCGACCACCGGCCCCGCGGTGTACGGCCCCAGCAGCACGCCGATCAGCAGGTAAGCCAGGACGGACGGGATGCGCAGCCGTTGGAACACCAGCACGATGGCCACGGCGCTGCCCAGCAGCAGCAGGATCTGGGCCAGGGCAGATGCGGGCATCAGGCCAACGCCAGCAGCGTGATGTTGACGAGGTAGGCCGCCACCAGCCCCACGCTGACCCAGCTCAGGACGCGCAGCACGCGCCCCTGCGGCCGCATCACCAGGCCGATCATCACCAGGCCGGTCATCACGACGGCCGCCACGGCCGTGCCCGCATGCGCCGGTGCGGCGTCGGCCAGCAGCGGCCCGCGGCGGTAAAAGAGGTCGTCCACGGCCAGGATCATGACGTTGAACAGGTTGCTGCCGAGCAGGTTGCCGAAAGCCATGTCGAGCGCGCCCAGGCGCAGCGCCGACAGCGTGACGGCGATCTCGGGCAGCGTCGTCACCAGCGCCATGAACAGTGTGCCGACGAAGCTCTGGTTCCAGCCCATCGCCTGGGCCAGCTGGGCGGCGATCGACGGCAGCCAGCTGCCGGCAGCCAGCACCACCGCTGCGGCCAGGCCGAAGCGACGCCATTCGCGGCGCGCGTCCGCGGCCGGCGCCCCGTCGGGCGTGACCGCCGCAGGCAGCTTCAGCGCCCGCTCGTGCGCGTACACGCTGCGCAGCGCCAGCAGGTACAGCGCCAGCAGCACCGGGCTGTACAGGCCGAGATTCAGCAGGGCCGGCGCGCGCCCGGCCAGCAGCAGGCTCATCGCCACGAAGCCGAGCATCACGACGCCGAAGGCCGCCGACAGCAGGTGCGCCGGACTGGCGCGGTGGTAGATCGGCTGCCTGCGCTGCAAGGCGTCGACGACGGCCAGGAACAGCAGGTTGACGACGCAGGCGCCGAGCGCATTGCCCACCGCCAGGTCGGGGGCATCGATCACCGCCACCGCGCTGATGCCCGAAGCCAGTTCGGGCAGCGAGGTCACGGTGGCCAGCAGCGCCAGGCCGATCCAGCCGCCGGTCAGGCCGGTGGCCTGGGCGATACGGTCGGCGCTGACAGACAGCAGATAGCCGGCGCGGCCGATCAGTGCCGCGCACAGCGCGAACTGCAGCGCCAGCAGCGCCAGCGTCAAGCCGCGCCCCGCTGCCGCGCACGCACGATCGCCTTGCGCAGCTCCTCGGCCCACAGCACGGCACTGGCCAGCACCACCAGCGGCAGCAGCGCCGTCGCCGCCAGTGGCACGGTGTGGAACAGCGCGTTCATCGGCGGCGAGTACAACACGAGTCCCTGCAAGGCCACGCTCAGGGTCAGCCCGCCGAGCAGCCAGGGGTTTCCCAGCAGGCCCAGCCGCAGCGCCGAGCGCGTCGCCGACTGGCAGTTGAGCACGTTGAACCACTGGCACATCGCCAGCACGGTGAAGGTCTCGGTGCGCACGATGTCCACGGGCAGGCCCTGGCCCATGCGCCAGGCGAACCAGCCAAAGCTCACGGCAGCGATCATCGGCGTCATCAGCGCCACGCGCAGCAGCATCTCGCGGCTGAGCAGGCGGTCGTCGCGCGGCACCGGTGCGCGCTTCATCTCGTCGCCGTCCGGCGGGTCCATCACCAGGTTCACCGTCACCGTGCCTTCGGTGACGATATTGATCCACAGGATCTGCACCGCGGCCAGCGGCAGCGGATAGCCGCCCACCAGCGCCAGCATCAGCACCAGCACCTCGGCCAGCGAGGTGGCGAACAAGTACAGGATGACCTTCTTCAGGTTGCCGTAGACGACGCGCCCCTGCTCGACGGCGCCGACGATGGTGGCGAAGTTGTCGTCGGTGACGACGATCTTGGCTGCGCTCTTGGCAACCTCGGTGCCGGTGATGCCCATCGCCACGCCGACATCGGCACGCGCCAGCGCCGGCGCGTCGTTGACGCCGTCGCCCGTCATCGCCACCACCTCGCCGCGCGCCTGCAGGGCTTCGACGATGCGCAGCTTCTGCGCCGGCTGCACACGCGCGAAGACGGCGATGCGCGGCAGTTCGTCGCGCAGGTCGGCTTCGCCCATGCGTTCGAGCTCGGCGCCGTCGACGGCGCGGTCGCCTTCGCGCGCGATGCCGAGCTGGCGCGCGATCGCCAGGCCGGTGAGCTTGTGGTCGCCGGTCACCATCAGCGGGCGGATGCCGGCGCCGCGGCATTCGGCCACTGCCACCTTGACCTCTTCGCGAGGCGGGTCGATCTGCCCGACCAGGCCGAGCAGGCGGGCGCGCCCGACGAGCGTGTCGAAGCCCGACGCGGCGTCGAGCGGGTCGTCGTCGACGACGGCGAAGGCCAGCACGCGCAGCGCGCGCACGGCCATCGCTTCGGCAGCGGCCTGCGCGGCTGCTGTCGCGGCTTCGCCTTCTTCGATGCACAGCTTCAGCACCGCCTCGGGCGCGCCCTTCAGGTAGACACGCTGCGGCGCGCCGGGCAGCGCGTGGCGGGTGGCCATCAGCTGGCGGTCGGAGTCGAACGGCCATTCGGCCTCGCGCGGGGCGTCGCGCCGCAGCGCTGCGAGGTCGATGCCGGTCTTGGCTGCCAGCACCAGCAACGCGCCCTCGGTCGGGTCGCCGAGCACGGTCCAGCCGGCGCGCTCGTCTGCCGGCGGCAGCAGTTCGGCGTCGTTGCACAGCGCTGCGGCCTGCAGCAGCGTGGCCAGCGCGGGCTCGCTGGCGTCCACGGCCGGCCCGGCTGCGGTCAGCTCGCCGTGCGGCGCATAGCCGATGCCGCCGACGGCGATCTCGCGGGCGCTGCCGACACCGTCGACTTCAGACGCGCCGCTGGCGGCGCCGGGCAGCCACAACGCAACCACCGTCATCTCGTTGCGCGTCAGCGTGCCGGTCTTGTCGCTGCAGATCACGGTGGTGGAGCCCAGCGTCTCCACCGCCGACAGCCGCCGGATGATGGCGCCGCGCGAGGCCATACGCTGCATGCCCACGGCCAGCGCGATGGTCATCGCCACCGGCAGCCCTTCGGGCACCATCGACACCATCTGGCTGATCGCCACCATCAGCACCTCGGCCAGCGGCAGTTGGCGCCACAGGCCCAGCAGCAGCACCAAGACGAACAGCGCCAGCGCCGCGCCCACCAGCCAGCGGCCGAACTGTTCGATGCGCTGCTCCAGCGGTGTCTTCGGTTCCTGCGCGCCTGCCGTGAGGTCGGCGATGCGGCCGACTTCGGTGTGGGTGCCGGTGGCCACGACGACCGCGCGGCCGCGGCCGGCGGCCACAAAGGTGCCCGAATACACCATGTTGTGACGGTCGGCCAGGCCGGTGGCTTCGGGCAGCGCCGCCAGCGCCTTGCTCACCGGCACCGACTCGCCGGTCAGCGCCGCTTCGGCCACCTGCAACTGCGCCAGCTCGATCAGCCGCGCGTCGGCGCCCACGGCGTCGCCTGCGGCCAGCAGCAGCACGTCGCCCGGCACCAGCTCGCGCGCTTCCAGCTGCGTCTCATGGCCGTCGCGCACGACGCGTACGCGCAGGCCGGCCAGGTGGCGCAGGGCGGCCATCGAGCGCTCGGCGCGCCCTTCCTGGAAGGTGCCGATGAGCGCGTTGACGACCACCACCGCCAGGATCACCGCGGCGTCGCCGCGGTGGCCCAGCGCCACCGCCAGCACCGCGGCCACGAACAGGATGTAGATCAGCGGGCTCTTGAACTGGTGCACCAGCGTGCGCCACAGCGGCCGCGGCGGCACTGCGGGCAGGGTGTTGGCGCCGATTTCGGCCCTGCGCCGCTGCACGGCGGCCGCGCTCAGGCCGTGCTGGGCATCGCTGGCGATGCGCTGCACGGCTTCGGCGGCTTCGCAGGCGTGCCACGGCCGCGGTGTCGACTCGAGGTTCAAGGACATGGCATGGTGGAGCTTAGCGATGCCGGCACGAAAGTCAGATAGCCCGGGGCTGACGCAGATCAAGGCGTACCCAGACCGCTGAACCAGGGCCTGGAAAGGGGTAGGCTTGCGCCTGTGGCAACGGCTCGGGGAGGCAACGATGAGCGAAATCCGTCAGATCCTGGCCCTCGTGAGCGACAGCCCGCGCGCCGACCGGGTGCTGGCGCTGGCGGCGCGCCTGGCCCGCAGCCACGGCGCGGCGCTGGCGGCGCTGCACGCGGTGGAGCCTTTGCGCAGCGGCGCCTTCATCTCTGCCGAGGCCGCCAGCGTGGCCGCGTCCTGGGCCCTGGAGGCCGAGGCGCAGCGCCGCACCGCGGCCGCCGCGCGCGTGGCGGCCGTGGCGGCCGCCTCGGGTGTCGGGATTCCAATGCACGGCCTGCACGGTGAACCCGTGGCCGACATGCTGCGCCATGCCGGGACGGCCGACCTCGTGGTGTTGTCGCAGCGCCACCCGCAAGAGGCCGACGGCACGCCACGCCATTTCATCGAACGCCTGCTCGTCGGCTCGGGCACGCCGCTGCTTTTCGTGCCGCACGCCGACACGCTGCCCTTGCAGGCCGACGGTGCCCCGCGCTGCGGCCAGCGCGTGCTGGTGGCCTGGTCACCTGCGCGCGAGAGCGCGCGTGCGCTGCGCGACGCGCTGCCGCTGCTGGCCGGTGCCGAAAGCGTGGAACTGATCCGCTTTGCGCCCGCCGGCGAAGCGGCGCACCAGCCGCTGGACGCCGTGGTGGCCTACCTGCAGCTGCACGGCATCAGCGCCTCGCACGTGGTGCGGCATACGCCGGCGCCGTCACTGGGCGAGCGTCTGCTGTCCACCTGGACGGTGGATGTGCCGATTGCCGAAGCTCTGCTGTCGCACGCCGCCGACACCGACGCCGACCTGCTGGTGATGGGCGGCTACGGCCATCCGCGAGCCTGGGAGCTGACGCTGGGCGGCGTCACGCGCACGATCCTGCAGACGATGACGCTGCCGGTTCTGATGTCGCATTGAGCGCGCGGCCCGCCGGGGCCGAACCCGGGATCGTGAAGGTCAGCCAGGTTCACCCAGACAAGGACAGGCAGGCACTCACCACCACCAGAGCAAGGCCAGCACGGCCGCCAGCGCCCAGGCCCAGGCCGGCAGGCGCAGCGAGCGCCCGTCGTCCCCGGTCGTGACCCAGGGGCCCGCGCCAGCGCCACTGCGCTGGTCGGCCTCGGCTTGCATGGCGGCGGCGCGCTCGCGTTGCCGCTGCAGTCCTGCCGACTGTGCGGCCAGCCGCTGCTGCACGATGTGCGGAGCCGGTTTGGCCGCATGCGCCTGCAGCGCCGGCCCCAGCGTGTCGACCTGGCGGTGCGCCTCGGCCAGATCGGGAGCGGTGAGCGTGGCGCCACAGTGCTGGCAGAGCCAGCCAGCGTCGGCCGGCACCGGCGCGCCACAGGCCTGGCAGCCCAGCGCCGAGGCCCGTTCGCCGGTGCGGTGCACGGCGGCTCCGGCGGTGGCGCCTTCGGGGTCGAGCGCGCGCGCCAGCCGCGCCACGTCGACCACCGCCGGCACCGAGCGGCACCAGGGGCATACGGTGTCGGTGGCGCCGACCGCACCGCCACAATTCACGCAGAGCAGTCCGGCAGGCCGTCGCAGCGCCCGCGCGCGGTCGGCCGACGACATCGGCCGCAACAGACCCTTCTCGTTGAGGAACTCGCCGAAGGTCTGCCAGGCGCCGTGGCGCTGCGGACACTCGAGCTGCAGCGAGCGCCCCCAGCGCGTGCGGTTGTGCACCGTGCGCACGGCGCTGCGGCAGTGCGGGCAGCCGAGGTCGCGGCGCAAGGGCTGGTGGGCCAGCGACTGCGCTGCCGCCATCGCGCCGATCAGTGTCAACAGGCCCGGGCCCGACAGCCGAGCCGATTCGACGACGTCGAACCACACCAGATGGCAGGGCGCACAGAGGTCGATCTCGACCGCGCTGCCGTAATGCCCCGGCAGCTGCAGCGCGCGCATCGGCGCGCCGCAGTTGCTGCAGGCCAGGGGCTGGGCGGCGGGCGCCATGGCGCAGTCGCCCGGTCCGGCTGCGCGCCTTCAACCGCCGCCGGGCGCGCGAGCGGCCTCGGCGGCCAGTGTCGCGGCAGCGGCGGCCACGGTGGCCGCGATGTCGTCGGCCGTGTGGGCGGCGCTCACGAAACCGGCCTCGTACAGCGCCGGCGCCAGGTACACGCCGCGCTCGAGCATGCCGTGGAAGAAGCGGTTGAAGCGCTCCTTGTCGGTGCCCATCACGACGCCGTAGTTCGGCGGTAGTTCAGCGCTGAAGAAGAAGCCGAACATGCCGCCTTCGCTGTCGCCGACCAGCGGGATGCCCGCGTGCCGCGCGGCGCCGGCGAGGCCTTCGACCAGCGAGCGGGTGCGTGCCGACAGCGCTTCGAAGAAGCCGGGTTTCGAGATCTCCTTCAGCGTCGCCAGGCCGCACGCGGTGGCCACCGGGTTGCCGCTCAGCGTGCCGGCCTGGTACACCGGGCCCAGCGGCGCGAGCTGGCTCATGATGTCCTTCGTGCTGCCGAAAGCCGCCAGCGGCATGCCGCCGCCGATGACCTTGCCGAACACGCTCATGTCGGGCTTGAAACCGGGGATCAGCCGCGCATAGACGCTCTGTGCGCCGCCGAGAGCGACACGGAATCCCGTCATCACCTCGTCGAAGGCGAGCAGCGCGCCGTGCTGCGTGCACAGTTCGCGCAGCCGCTTCATGAACGGCACGCCGGCACGCACGAAGTTCATGTTGCCGGCGATCGGCTCGATCATCACGCAGGCGATCTGCGGCCCGTGCGTGGCGAAGGCTTGCTCGAGCTGCGCGACGTTGTTGTATTCGAGCACCAGCGTGTGCTGCACCACCTCGGGCGGCACGCCGGCGCTGGTGGGGAAGCCGAAGGTCGCCAGCCCCGATCCGGCCTTCACCAGCAGGGCGTCGGCATGGCCGTGGTAGCAGCCTTCGAACTTGACGATCTTGCTGCGCCCGGTGGCGCCGCGCGCCAGCCGGATGGTGCTCATGCCGGCCTCGGTGCCGCTGCTCACCAGCCGCACCTGTTCGACGCTCGGCACGAGGCCGATGATGGCTTCGGCAAGCTCGATCTCGCGCTCGGTGGGCGCGCCGAAGCTGAAGCCTTCGGCCGCTGCCTCTTGCACGGCCTGCAGCACCGCCGGGTGGCCGTGGCCCAGGATCATCGGGCCCCAGGAGCCGATGTAGTCGATGTAGCGCCGGCCTTCGGCGTCCCACATGTAGGGCCCCTGGGCACGGCTGATGAAACGCGGCGTGCCGCCGACGGCGCGAAAGGCGCGCACCGGCGAGTTGACACCGCCGGGAATGACACGCTGCGCGCGCGCGAAGAGTTCTTCGTTCGTCGCCATCTTGCAGGGGCTCAGTGGACCCGGCGCGGCACGCCGTGGCTCTTGTGATCGTCTGCATCGGGTTCGGACGGGCGCCCGTCCTCCGGCTCGCCTTCTTCTGCCGGCGGCAGGGCCCAGAAGAAGCGATCCGGCACGATGCCGCCCATGCCCGGGCGGAAGCCCGCGTCCAGGCTCTGGTCCAGGAACGACAGCGCCTCGGCCACGGCGGCCTGCAGCTCGGTGCCGGCGGCCAGCAGCGCCGCCAGTGCCGCCGACAGCGTGTCGCCGGCGCCGATGAAGGCAGCGTCGAAACGCTCGAACTTCTCGCCGGTGATGGCGCCCTGCGGCGAGGCCAGCACGTTGTCGATGTACTGCTCGGGCCCCTGTGTCGACAGTTTTCCGGTGAGCATGACGCCGGTCACCAGCACATAACGCGTGCCGTGCTCGCCGGCGGCCACCGCGAGTTCGCGCGCCGACGGCGGGCGCTCGTTCTCCCAGTCGGGCAGCAGGAAGTCCTGCAGCGTCTTGTGGTTGCCCACCAGCACCTCGGTGGCCGGCAGGATGAGCTCGCGGAAGGCGTCGTGGTAGGGCTGCTGCAGGTCCTCGTCCAGCCACGACAGGTTGGGCAGGTAGGACACCAGCGGGATGTCGCTGTAGTCGCTGAGGATCTCGGCCACCGCGCTCACGACATCGGCCGAGCCGAGGAAGCCGACCTTCCAGCCGGCCAGCGTGACGTCTTCGAGCACCGTGCGTGCCTGCTCGGCCACGGCGTCGGCGTCGATCTCGTGCTGGTCGAAGATGTCGGCGGTGTCGCGCATGACGATCGACGTCACCACCGGCAGCGCATGCGCACCCATCGCGGCCACGGTGGCGATGTCGCCCGCCAGGCCGGCGGCACCGCTGGGGTCGCTGGCGTTGAAGCACATCACGCAGGCCGGGGCCGGCGGCTCGGCGGTGGGGTCTTCGAGCTCCGTGTCCGGGGTGGGGTCGGGGGTCATGGGCGGGCGGCGTCGGCGTGTGGGATCGGCGCGCAAGGCCCGGCGCGATGCCGCCGCCGAACCTCTAGCGAAATCTTAGAAACGATATGTATGTACCGACTAATCCTCGGCTTTCCGCGGATCGGCGTGGCTACAATCTCGCTCCATTGTAGTGACGTGACAGTGGCATCGTGAGTGAACCGCGTACCTGGATGTGTTTGATTTGCGGCTGGATCTACGACGAGGCTGCCGGCGATCCCGAACACGGTGTCCCAGCGGGTACGGCGTGGGCTGAGGTGTCGATGAACTGGACCTGCCCCGAATGCGGCGCACGCAAGGAAGACTTCGAAATGGTGCAGATCTGAACCTCGGGCGGCGGCTTGCAGCCGTTCGACGTTGCGCAAGGAGGACAGCGCGTGGAAATCCAGCTTCCTGAAGGCGGTGCAGGGGCTGTGGCGGGCACGGCGCACGGCGCCAAGGTGCTGGTCATCGACGACAGCAACACCATCCGTCGCAGTGCCGAAATCTTCCTGCGCCAGGGCGGGCACGAGGTGCTGCTGGCCGAAGACGGCTTCGATGCGCTGGCCAAGGTCAACGACCACGACCCCGAGCTGATCTTCTGCGACATCCTGATGCCGCGGCTGGACGGCTACCAGACCTGCGCCATCATCAAGCGCAACCCGCGTTATGCCCATGTGCCGGTGATCATGCTGTCCAGCAAGGATGGCCTGTTCGACAAGGCGCGCGGACGCATGGTCGGCTCGCAGGACTATCTCACCAAGCCCTTCACCAAGGAGCAGTTGCTGCGCGCGGTCGAGTCGTTCCGCCCGGCTGCCGGCTGACGGCGCCCGCGTCGCGCCCGCCTTCCCGCCACTGCCTCAGGACCAACCGATGCCGATCCACAAGATCCTCGTTGTCGACGACTCCAAGACCGAACTGCATCACCTCTCGGGCCTGCTCGGCAAGCGCGGCTACACGGTGCGCACGGCCGAGAATGGCGACGAGGCCTTGCGCCGCCTGGCCGAGGACAAGCCCGACCTGATCCTGATGGACGTCGTGATGCCGGGCCAGAACGGCTTCCAGCTCACGCGGGCCATCACACGCGACCCGCGTTACGCCGACGTGCCGGTGATCATGTGCACGAGCAAGAGCCAGGAAACCGACAAGGTGTGGGGCCTGCGCCAGGGCGCGCGCGACTACATCGTCAAGCCCGTCGACGCCGACGAGTTGATCGCCAAGATCAAGGTCTTGGACTGAGCGTGACACTTTTTCGACCGCAACCGTTCTTGCTCCCTCTCCCCTGTGGGGAGAGGGTTGGGGTGAGGGGCTGCGCCGGGCACAGTGGTGCTTCGCGAGCCCTCACCCCCGCCCTCTCCCAGAGGGAGCGAATGCAAAAGCCTCTCAGACGCTGAGAGCTGCCGCCCGATGGCCAACCGAGAAGCGCTGCGTGAACTGCAAAGCCGACTGGCAGCGCGGCTGCAGCTGGCGCGCACCGAGGCCCGTCAGGCGTCGTGGCTGGCGCTCGAATGCGCCGGCCAGGGCCTGCTGGTGCCCCTGGCCACGGCCGGCGAGATCTTTGCCGTCGGCACGCTCGAGCCGGTGCCTCACACGCAGCCCTGGTTCCTGGGTGTGGCCAATCTGCGCGGCGGGTTGCATGGCGTGGTCGACCTGGCCGCGTTTCTCGGCCTGCGCATTCCGCGTGCCGCCGACGCGCTGCGCGAACAGTCGCGGCTGCTGGCCTTCAACGCCGCACTGGGCTCGCAATGCGCGGTGCTCGTCGACCGCCTGGCCGGGCTGCGCAGCGCCGACCAGTTGCAGGCCGAGCCGCCGGACGGCCAGCCGCGGCCGGCCTTCGCCCTGAAGCAGTGGTGCGACGCCGAGGGGCGGCACTGGCAGGAGATCGACCTGAGCCTGCTGTCGCGCAGCGGGCCCTTTCTCGCCATCGCCGCATGAGGCGGGGCGCCGTTGCGATGCGCGCGCTTCCGCGGCGCGGCGTCGTTGCAGAGATGAAGAGGACGACATGAGCTTCCTGGACAGGATCAAGGCCCCCGGCCGTGCCCGGCACGAGGCCGACGGCGCTGCCGATGCCGACCGCGCGGCGCCGCCGTTCGACGACTCGTCCGATCCCGCCAACGCGATGGAGGCCACGGTGCGCCTGGGCCACAGCGCGTTCGCGCCCGGCGCCGCCCGCGGCGACAGCGATTCGTCGATCATCTCCGAGGCCATGCCCTCGGAGCTGGCCGGCGACAGCGGCCAGCCCGGCGCGCTGGCGCGTCCCGAAGTCTCTTCCAGCGGCTTGCCGCTGATCGGCGCCTGGCCGCTGGCGCGCCAGCAGCGCTGGCTGACGGCGCTGTTTGCGCTCGGCCTGCTGGGCCTGCTGGTGACGGCGGTGCTCGTGCTCGGTGTCGGCAGCCGCAGCGCGGCGCAACTGACGGCCGCCAGCCAGGCCACGACGCAGTCGCAACGCCTGGCCAGGTCGGTGTCGCAGGCGCTGGTGGGCGACGAGAAGGCATTCCCCGCGGTCAAGGACAGCAGCGACGCGCTGGCGCGACATGTCGGCAACCTGAAAGCCGGTGACGCGGCGGTGCCGGCTGCGTTGCAGGAGCCGCTGGAGGCGCTGGCGCCGCTGGTCGACCGCAGCGCGAAGAACACCGCCGTGGTGCTGGGGCAGCAGCAGGCGCTGGTCGAGGCGGGGCAGGCCTTGCAGGCGATCAACGGCCAGTCTGACGAGCTGCTGAAGGCGACCGAGACCGTCGCTGCGCTCAAGTTGCAGGGCGGCGCTTCGGCCGCCGAGCTGTCGGCCGTGGGCAGGCTGGCGATGCTGTCCCAGCGCATCGGCCGCAGCGCCAACGAGTCGCTCAGCGCCGAGAGCACGGACGAGAAGGCCGTGCTCGCGCTCGGCGACGACCTGAATCTGTTCCGCGTCATCACGCAAGGTCTGCTCGACGGCAACGCCGACCTGCGCCTGCCCGGCACCCGCGAGCTGCAGGCGCGCGAGCCGCTGCAGGACCTGCTGGTGCGATACGAGCAGCTGCGCGCCACCGCGGGTGCGATCCTGGACCAGCGCGCCGGTCTGCGCGCGGCACGTGCGGCGCAGTCCGCGATCGTGGCCGACAGCGAACCCTTGCGCCTGGGCCTGGAGGGCCTGCAGCAGGGCCTGGGCGCCGCGACCGGCTTCAGCGGCGTGCATCTGTTGGCCGGCCTGCTGTCGGCGCTGCTGCTGGCGGCCGGCGCCCTCGGGCTGCTGCGCCTGTTCGTGCGCGACCAGACCCACCGCTCGCGCGTCGCCGATGCCCAGCGTTTCGAGGCCGAGCGCCAGGAGCAGGAAGCCAAGCGTGTGAACGACGCCAACCAGGCGGCCATCCTGCGCCTGATGAACGAGCTGCAGCTGGTGGCCGAAGGCGACCTCACGCAGCAGGCCACCGTCACCGAGGACATCACCGGCGCCATCGCCGACTCGGTGAACTACACCGTGGAAGAGCTGCGCACGCTGGTGTCGCAGGTGCAGAGCACGGTGGCCCGCGTGACCGAAACCACCTCGCGGGTCGAGCAGACCTCGACCGAGCTGCTGGCCGCCTCCACCGAGCAGCTGCGCGAGATCCGCGACACCGGCGAGTCGGTGCTGAAGATGGCCGGCCGCATCAACGACGTGTCGGCGCAGGCGCAGCAAACCGCCGCGGTGGCGCGGCAGTCGCTGCGCGCGGCCGAGACGGGTCGGACTGCGGTGAACGACACCATCGGCGGCATGAACTCGATCCGCGACCAGATCCAGGAAACCTCCAAGCGCATCAAGCGCCTGGGCGAAAGCTCGCAGGAGATCGGCGAGATCACCGAACTCATCTCCGACATCACCGAGCAGACCAACGTGCTGGCGCTCAATGCCGCCATCCAGGCCGCCAGTGCC
The DNA here is from genome assembly GCA_030680415.1 of Rubrivivax sp. GTDB lineage: Bacteria > Pseudomonadota > Gammaproteobacteria > Burkholderiales > Burkholderiaceae_C > Rubrivivax. Next base: position 7,619 of record JAUXVE010000130.1, on the reverse strand, counting down.
GGCGAGGCCGGCCGTGGCTTCAGCGTCGTGGCCGAGGAAGTGCAGCGCCTGGCCGAGCGCTCGGGCGATGCCACGCGGCAGATCGCGGCCATCGTGCGCACCATCCAGACCGACACCCAGGACGCGGTGGCGGCCATGGAGCGCAGCACGCAGGGCGTGGTCGAAGGTGCACGGCTGTCCGATGCCGCCGGCACCGCGCTGGCCGACATCGACCGCGTCACGCACGAGCTGTCGGAGCTGATCGCCCGCATCTCGGCCGAGGCGCTGCGCGAGGCGGAATCGGCCAACGTCGTGGCGGTCAACATCCAGCACATCTTCGCCGTCACCGAGCAGACCTCCGAGGGCACCCGCTCCACGGCCCAGATGGTGCGCGAGCTGTCGCGCACGGCCGAGGAACTGAAGACCTCGGTGGCACGATTCAGGATCGGCTGATCTTCGGCGCCCGATGCAGGACACCATCGACACCGTCAACGTCGGCCGCGACGACGACCTCAGCGCCCTGGCCTGGGTCCACGTCGAGCTGCGCCGTTCGCTGGAGACGGCGCACAAGGCGCTGCGGCGTTACCTCAGGGAATCCGAAGCGGCGGCGGGGTCGGATGTCGATGCCGTGGACCCGGCCGTGCTGCGCACCGCGCGCTCGCACCTGCACCAGGGGGTGGGTGCGCTGGAACTGGTCGGCCTGCCGGCGGCGGCCGACGTGCTGCGCGCCAGCGAAGCGGTGGTGCAGCGCCTGGTGGCGCGGCCGGCCCTGGTCAACCTGGCGGCGGTGGAGACGGTGGAGCACCTGTCCTTCGCGCTGCTCGACTTCCTCGGCCGCCAGCTCGCCGGCAAGCCGGTGTCGCCGGTGATGCTGTTCCCGCAGTACCGCGACGCGCAGCAACTCGCCCGCGCCGACCGTATCCACCCGGCCGACCTGTGGCGCATCGACTGGCAGTGGCTCGAGCTGCCTGCGGATGCCTCCGCGCAGCCGCGCCATGCCGGCGACGAGGCGCGCAGCGCCATGGAAGCCTTGGTGCTCACGCTGATGCGCGAGCCCAGCCGCAGCGCCCTGGCGCACATGAGCGACCTCTGTGCCGACCTCGGCGCGGGCGCGCGCGATGGCAGCCGCGCCGGCGCCGGCCTGGGCGGCGGCAGCACGCACCTGGCGACCTTCTGGCAGCTGGCGGCGGCGATGTTCGAGGCCCAGGCTGTTGGACTGCTGGCCAGCGACGTCCACACCAAGCGCATCGCGTCGCGGCTGCTGGCGCAGCTGCGTATGAGCATGCGCGGCCAGCACGAGATCTCCGACCGGCTGGCGCAGGACCTGCTGTTCTTCTGCAGCCACGCCAGGCCGCCGCAGGCCGGCTACCCGGCGCCACGGCTGGCCGCGGTGAGGCTGGCCTGGCGCCTGGACGAGCGGCCCACCGCCGACTACGAGGCCGCCAACCTGGGCCGCTTCGACCCGGCGACGGTGTCGCAGGCCAGGAAGCGCGTCGCCGCTGCCAAGGACGCCTGGTCTGCGGTGGCGGGCGAGGAACTGCACCGCCTGAGCGGCCTCGCCGAACAGTTTGCGCTCGTCGGTGACTCGCTGCAGCGCTTGCTGCCCGCAGGCGAGGTGCTGGCGCAGGCGCTGCAAGCCGCGGTCGCGCAGACGGTGGCTGCGGCGACGGCGCCGCCCGCGGCGCTGGCGATGGAGGTCGCCACAGGCATGCTCTACGTCGACGCCACGCTCGATGACGGCGAACTCGACCACCCCGATCTGGCCGCCCGGGTGCAGCATCTCGCGCGGCGCATCGACAGCGTTCGCAGCGGTGCCGAAGCGCAGCCGCTCGAGGTCTGGATGGAGGAGCTGTACCGTCGCGTCAGCGACCGCCAGACCATGGGCAGCGTGGTGCAGGAGTTGCGCGCTTCGCTGTCCGAGGTGGAAAAGCAGATCGACCAGTATTTCCGCGATCCGGCCCGGCGCGAGGTGCTGATCCCGGTGCCGGCGCAGCTGTCGGCCATGCGTGGCGTGTTCTCGGTGATGGGCCTGAGCCAGGCCTCGCAGGCCGTGCTGCACATGCGCGACGCGGTGGACCAGCTGGCGCAGACGGAAGTCGATCCTCAGCGCGCGATCCAGACCGGTACCTTCGACCGTCTGGCCGACAACCTCGGCGCCCTGAGCTTCCTCATCGACATGATCAGCGTGCAGCCGGCGCTGGCCAAGTCGCTGTTCCGCTTCGACGCCGAGACCGGCAGCCTGAGCGCGGTGATGGGTCAGCCCGAACGCATCTCGGCCTTCGCCGATCTCGAGCTGTCCGAGGCCATGGCCACGCATGCACCGGCCACCGCCGAGGCACTGTCGCCACCAGCGCCGCCGCCGCCGGTGCCCGGCGGCACCGGCATGGAAGACAACGCCGAGGTGCGCGAGATCTTCATCGAAGAGGCGCGCGAAGTGATTGCCGACGCGCGCAACGCCCTGGAGCGGCTGGCCGACACACCCGAAAGCAACGGCGACATGGCGACCGTGCGGCGTGTCTTCCATACGCTCAAGGGCAGCGCACGCATGGTCGGGCTGCCCGAATTCGGCGACGCCGCCTGGGCCTGCGAGCAGCTGTTCAACGCCCGACTGGCGCATGCGCCGCTGATGGACCAGCCGCTGCGACTCTTCAGCGGCGAAGTGCTCGACTGCCTGGGTGCCTGGGTCGAGGCCATCGCCGCCGGCCGCGACGAGGGCCACCGTGCCGCGGCCGTGGCCAAGGCGGCCGACTCGCTGCGCCTGGATGGCGTGCGGCTGACGCTCGAGTCGCCGCCGCCGGCAGTGGCAGCCGAGCCGGAGCCCGTGTCGGTGCTTGCCGAACCTGCAGCGGTGGCAGATTTCGAGTTGGCGCCCATGCCGCCCGAGCCTGCGCACACCTGGGACACCACGATCACCCTGCCGCCGGTCACGCCGCCGGCGCCGGCGCCGGCCCCGGCGCCGCTGGGGCTCGACTTCGAATTCGATCTCGGCGACGAGGCTCCGGCCGAGCCGGTCCCGGCCGCCTTGGAGTCCCTGACGCTGCGCGTACCCGACCTGCCGAGTGCTGCCGACCTGGACTTCGGCCTGCTCGAGCTGGGTCAGCCGGCAGCGACCGAGCCGGTGGCGGCGCCTGCCGAGCCGGCGCCGGCCTATGCCCTGGACTTCGATCTCGACCGGGACCTGCTCACGGTGTCGCCCGCGCCCGCTGCACCGGTGCCGGCCGCGGCGGACATCGATGCGCCGCCGCCGGGTCTGCTCGACCTGCCGCTGGAGGCGCTGCAGCCCGAGACCGGTGCCGGGGACCTGCCTGCGCCCGAGGTCCAGACCCTGGAAATGGACGCCGGGTTCGTCGATCTGATGTTCCCGCCGCCGACGGCGTCCACGCCGTCCGCACCCGAGCCAGCGCCGCTGCCGGATCCCGACATGGCGGCGCCGGAAGTGGTGAACGAGCCGCAAGACGCGCCGACCGAAGTGCCGTCGGCGAGCGACTTGCGCCCGGCCGAACCAGCGCCCGTGGAACTGCCCGAGGCGGCCGCCGAGGGCGCGGCTTCGGAGGACGAGCAGGTCAAGGTCATCGGGCCGCTGCGTATCGGCATCCCGCTGTTCAACATCTACCTCAACGAGGCCGACGAACTGTCGCGCCGGCTCGGCATCCAGCTGGCCGAGTGGGCGCTCGAACACGATCGCCACCCGGTGCCCGAGACCAGCGTCGCGCTGGCGCATTCGATGGCCGGCAGTTCGGCCACGGTGGGCTACGGCGAGCTCTCGGCGCTGGCCCGTGCGCTCGAGCACGCGTTGATGCGTTCGCACGCCGCCGGCCACGGCCGCGCCGGCGAGCCGGAGTTGTTCAACGAAGCGGCCGACGAAATCCGGCGCCTGCTGCACCAGTTTGCCGCCGGTTTCCTGCGCCCGGTGGCGCCCGAGCTGATGGAGCGGCTGGCGCTGCACGAGCGGCTGGCGCCGGAGCCGGAGCCGGTACCCGCCGCCGGCGCCGAGTCGGCGTTCGATCTGCTCGCCGAGCCCGCTGCCGCGACACCGGTGACACAGGGCGACGAGGACATCGACGCCGTCGATGCCGTGGACGACGAGCTGTTCCCGATCTTCGAGGAGGAGGCCGACGAACTGCTGCCGCAGCTGCAGACGCGGCTGCGCGATTGGCTGGAGCAGCCGCAGGCGCTGGATGCGGCGTCGGCCTGCCTGCGCACGCTGCACACCTTCAAGGGCGGCGCGCGCCTGGCCGGCGCAATGCGCCTGGGTGAAATGGCGCACCGGCTCGAAACCGCGATCGAAGGGCTGGCGGCGCGCGGTTCGGCGTCGGCTGCAGACGTCGAGCCGCTGCTGGGCCGCGCCGACGCCATGGCGTCGGCCTTCGATGCCCTGCGCGTGCCGGCCGCGCACGCGCGCGCCGAAGCCGCCGCCGAGCCGAGCGCCGAGCCGAGCGCCGAGCCGGCTGCGGCGGCGGCGACCGCAGCTGCGCTCGAGCCCGGCCCTGTTGCCGAACCCGCCGCGGCGGCGGCCGAGGTGGCGGCCGCCGTGCCCCCGGTGGCCGTCGATTGGCAGCGTCTTGTGGCGGCCGAGGCGGCTGCCGAAGGCCTGGTGGAAATGGCTGCCGAGCGGCCCGCGGGCGGTGCCGTCGTGGTGCGCGTGCGCGCCGCGCTGCTCGACCGCCTCGTCAACTCCGCCGGCGAAGTAAGCATCACGCGCGCCCGCATGGACACCGATGTGCGCCAGCTGCAGACCTGGTTGTCCGAGCTCAGCGACAGCCTGGACCGCATGCGCCGTCAGCTGCGCGACATCGAACTGCAGGCCGAAACGCAGATCGGCTCGCGCATCGAGGCCGCCAAGGTGGCGTCCCTGACTTTCGACCCGCTGGAGATGGACCGCTTCACGCGCTTCCAGGAGCTGACGCGCTTCATGGCCGAATCGGTGAACGACGTCGCCACGCTGCAACGCAGCCTGCAGCGCACGGTGCAGTCGACCGAGGACGAACTGGCGGCGCAGGCGCGCCTGACGCGGGAGCTGCAGGACGACCTGCTGCGCACGCGCATGGTCGAATTCGAGAGCATGGCCGACCGCCTGTACCGCACCGTGCGCCAGGCGGCCAAGGACGCGGGCAGGCAGGTGCGGCTGGACATCGAAGGCGGCGCCATCGAAATCGACCGCGGCGTGCTCGAACGCATGACGGGGCCTTTCGAGCATCTGCTGCGCAATGCCGTGGCGCACGGCATCGAAGCGCCGGCCGAGCGCGAACAGGCCGGCAAGGAGGCCGCTGGCCGCATCACCATCGCTGTGGCGCAGGCCGGCAACGAAGTGGCGGTGGAGATTGCCGACGACGGCGCCGGCCTCGACCTGCAGCGCATCCGCCAGCGTGCGGTCGAGCGCGGCCTCATCGCGCCCGAGCACACGGCCTCCGACGCCGAGCTGGCGCAGCTGATCTACAGCCCCGGTTTCAGCACCGTCGACAGCGTGACCGAGCTCGCCGGCCGCGGTGTCGGGCTGGACGTCGTGCGCGCCGAGGTCATCGCCATGGGTGGCCGCATCGAAACCGTCAGCAGCCGCGGGCAGGGCACCCGCTTCAAGCTGCTGCTGCCACTGACCACGGCGGTCACGCAGGTGGTGATGCTGCGCTGCGGCGAACTGCGGGTGGCGGTGCCGTCGACGCTGATCGAGGTCGTGCGGCGGGTGCCGGTGGCCGAGGTCGAACGGGCCTATGCCGAGGGTTCGATCGACCATGAAGGTCTGGCCCTGCCCTTCTTCTGGCTGGCCGCGCTGCTGCACACCGGCAGCCGCGGCGCCGCCGACGGCCGTGCGCAGGCGGTGGTGGTCATCCGCAGCGCGGCGCAACGTGTCGCGGTGCACGTCGACGAAGTGGTGGGCAACCAGGAAGTGGTGGTCAAGAACATCGGCCCGCAACTGGCGCGGCTGCCCGGCCTGGTCGGCGTGACGCTGCTGCCCTCGGGCGCGGTGGCCCTGATCTACAACCCGGTGGCGCTGGCCAGTATCTACGCCGAGTCGGCGCGCTCCCTCATGCGCAGCGGCGCGGCCGTGCCCGGCGCGCAGACGCCCGCCGCGGCGCCGGCCCGTACACCGATGGTGATGGTGGTCGACGACTCGCTCACCGTGCGCCGCGTCACCCAGCGCCTGCTGGTGCGCGAGGGCTGGCGCGTCGTGCTCGCCAAGGACGGCCTGGAGGCGCTGGAGCGGCTGGCCGAGGAGCGGCCGGTGGTCTTGCTGACCGACATCGAGATGCCGCGCATGGACGGCTTCGACCTCGTGCGCAACGTGCGCGCCGACCCGCGCCTGGCCGACCTGCCGGTGGTCATGATCACCTCTCGCATCGCGCAGAAGCACCGCGACTACGCAGCCGAACTCGGCGTGCAACACTACCTCGGCAAGCCGTATGCCGAAGAAGAACTGCTGTCGCTGGTGGCCCAGTACGCCGCCGCAGCGGCGCCCGACATCCTGACCTGAGCACTGCGCCGGCCGCGGACGGGCCGCTCCGGCGCCGCCTGGGTCGTGGCGATCGCGGGTCTCTCGTCATGGCTTAAACAATCGTTTGATTTGTTGCCTACACTGCGCGGCATGGAACCCCCTGCACACCGCGCCGTGCCCGAGCATGCCGGCGACCGCGACGCGGCCACCGGCGGCGCGCCCGAGACCCACGACGCACGCCAGCGCCTGCTGCTGGCCGGGCTGCGCCTGTTCGCGCTGCGGGGCTACGCGCAGACCTCCACGCGCGAGCTGGCCGAGGCAGCGCATGTCAACGTGGCCGCCATCAGCTACTACTTCGGCGACAAGGCGGGTTTGTACCGCGCTGCGTTCTTCGAGCCCCTGGGCTGCACGCCGGGCGAGAACCTGACGCGCTGCAGCGACCCGGCGGCGAGCCTGGACGACGCCATCCGCGGTTTCTACGCCGGCTTCCTGGAGCCGCTGAAGCAGGGCGACGTGTCGCGGCTGTGCATGAAGCTGCGTTTTCGCGAACTGCTCGAACCCACGGGTCTGTGGGACGAGGAACTGGCCCGCGGCATCCAGCCCATGCACGACGCGCTGCTGGTGGTGCTGTGCCGCCACTTCGGCCTTGCCGCGCCCGACGCCGACCTGCAAAGACTGGCCGTCGCGCTGGCCGGCCTGGGCGTGCACATGCACGTCGGCCGCGACGTCACCGACCGCGTGGCGCCGGGGCTGATGGACGGTGCCGCGGCGGTCGACATCTGGGCCGAGCGGCTGGCGATGTTCGGCCACGCCATGGTGCAGGCCGAGGTCCGGCGCCGAGGCGGCGTGCCGGCGGGGCAGGCGCAGCCATGAGGCGGCGCCGGAGTGCGACGGGCACGGCCGGCCTGTCCGCGGCCCTGGCCATCGTGCTGGGCGCCTGCACGACCGCCGTGCTGCCGCCGGCACCGCAGCTGTCGTCGACCGCGCCGGCCGCCTGGCAGGCACCGGCCCCAGGCGTGGCGCCGCCGGTGGGCGGTGCGCTCGCCAGCGACGCCGATCTGCTGGCCTGGTGGGGCCGCTTCAAGGATCCGCTGCTGACCGAACTTGTCGACGCCGCGCAGTCCGCCAGCCCCGGCCTGGCCACGGCCGCGGCGCGTGTCGAACGTGCCCGCGCCACCCGCGCCGCCGCCGGCAGCGCCGCCGGGCCGCA
>JAUXVE010000127.1 GCA_030680415.1 Rubrivivax sp. | reverse complement strand
GCGATAGGGTTCGCCACTCGTTTGGCAGTGGGGGCAGACAAATCCACTACCCCATCGCGCACGTTCAAGGTATGTCGCGCACGCTGGCTCGTCCGGAAACAAGCGCTGGAACTCAGGAAGGGAACCTGGAAACGGCAGATCGTCTCGCCCAAGCACGTCGATGACCATGATTTCTTCAGGTTGGCACGGCGACTCAACATACTACCGGTAGTGTTTGTCTGTGACAACCGGATAAGCACGGGTGGTTGTACTGGAATAGTTCTTCTGGGGTCGGAAGCGGGCCTTGCCTGGTGACGGTGACTGATTGCTGCCGAGTGATCGGCGGCCCAGGAGGGGCCTGGCGCGCAGGCGGCTTGTTACTTGCCACCAGACTCGCGGACTTTCTTCGCCGCCGTGCGGAGTGCCTCTCCGACCCTTACCCAGTCAGATGTTTGGCCGCCGCTGGCTCTCTTTGGGAGTTCGCGAAACGTCTGCTGCGCCTGCTGCGCCGACAGGTCAAACGCCGAGAACAGCATCAAGGGAGCGGCCATTCCTTTCCAGAAGCCGCGAGCGAAGGCGGCCTTCTTGGTGTCCGACATGTTGACAATCTCAGGCATGTTGATGTAGGAGCGCCATTTATGCGCGCCTGCATTGTGCCTGATTCGACAGCTTCTTGCCCCTGGTTGCCCTTACAGCTCATGAAGGAATTCGTCAAGACCTTGCCTTGTACGGGCCGCGCTTCTTGGCTTCCGGCTCGGACACAACTGGGGCATCGAGCGGTTCCGAAGTGCGCTGGGTGCAGCGGCCGGGACGATCTGGGTGTCCCGGGCGATGCCGACTTCACCCCCCAAGGCGGCCTACCCATCGCATGCCCGCCTCGATGCCGAGGTGATCCAGCGAAGGCCAGCCATCACCACCGAGCGCCTGCACGCCCATCGGATTTGCGCTCACGGACGTGAAAAAGCGGCCCGAAGGCCGCTTGGGTGTCTGGAAATTGGGGGGCTTAAAGCTTAAGACCTGACCCCGTTCTTCCCAGGCCGAGCTCGGCCAGCTTGTCCTCCAAGCCGTATTGGCACATCGCCGACAGCGCCGCGTGCTCCACGCCCACGCTGCGCGGGCGCACCAGATCCAGCGAGTCGAGATCGACCTCCTGGTATCGGCCGGGCTCGTGCGGGCCCGTCTTGGCCGCTTCAGCAGCGGTGACAGCCGCAGCCGAGGGCCTCAACGCAATCAGCTGCGCCGCATACCGTTGCGCCAGCGCCTGCCCGGTTAGGCCCCACTCGGCAGCTATGCGACTTGAGCGAGTGGAAACAGTATTTCCACAGACTCGAACGGAACGGACACTCCTCCATCGTCTGATCGCGCGATCAATCCGAGTTCTTCAAGGCGCCCTACGTCGGTATGCACGTTGGAATAGTTTCGATCCGCTGCCTTTGCTAGCGCATTCACGCTGCACGGGCCCATCCGGCGCAGGGTATCCATGAGATCTAGCCGCGCTGGAGTCAGTTCGGAGAAAAGCGAGCGAGCGGACTCAAAGCTGAGGCGGAAGTCGGGCGTTTTGCCGCGTCGCGACGCGGCGATCTGCTCGGCTGCAGCCGCGAAAATTGACCCTCGTTTTGCAACTTCAATAATCGCTTTCATGATTCAGCTCCAGTTTTCTACGTCGTACTTGAAGTCGGCAAGTAGTTTCTCGAGCGACTCGAATATGTACTCTTCTTCGACTTCGCCGACGTGCTTGTGATCACCTTTCCAGCGCTCATTGTCGTATCGAACTCTGCATACGCCGTCTTTGCCGAAGTAGAGCCGATATTTGTACGAATGCGTGCTGGGGGGAACCTCTTCGGGTACCAGCCAGACAACTACTTCAACGACCGACCCGTCGTCTCGGACTTCCTTCAGGGCGGCGATTGAGGTGGCACGCATTATTGCATTGTAGCAATAGCAGATGGCGATGTCGAGTTGTGGGGCCCAGACGTTCAACAGCGGCCGCACCAGGTCGACATAGACGCGGTCGAGAGCCGCGTCGTCAAGCAGGCGCATGTGGCGGGCCGGGGAGACACAAGGGCTGTTTTCTGGAGACCTTCCGGGCGCGGCAAGTGGGCACAGCCTTGCCGCTGCCGCTTGTGCATTCGATGAGGGGCGGCACGACACGACCTCCGCCGCCCGTCCGTAGACAGGCGGCCGGGGTTGGGGCTGGCGCTGCCCTTTACCCAGATCTTCTTGCTAATCCGAGGTCCAATCGCGCAGAGACAGACCTCTGCAAAGGGACTGCAGTTCTGAATAGCCCTGCCACATGATCTGGTGCCCGGGCGGCGCATCCTTTGCGCGCCCGATGTAGCCGCCGAGTCGGGCTACGAGGCGTACGGCATCGCCCAGCCGGGTTGGTTTGTCGATTCGTTTTTTTTGCGTATGCGTGCAGAACTTCGATCTCGGAGTCCGAGAACAATAGCTCGGCGGTCTTGTGTTGCAGAGCCTCGATGCGACAACCGCTTTTCAGTACGCGGTGCCAGTCTTCAATGCGCCAACGCAGGCAGTACCAACGCAGACACTCCTGGGCTTGCTCCGTGGTGGTGATCTCGCAGGTCGTCAACAAAAACCACTCGACGGGCTCGGCATCGGGCGGCGGCGTCGGCTCGCGGACGTGCACCACGCGCAGCGTGAGGGCCTTCTTGTCCGGGCGGTTGGACGCAGGGAGGAACTCGACTTCCCGCCAACACCTTGCGTCTTGCCGATGTCCAGCCAGTTCGCAGCCCTGTAGCTGGTGCCTGTGAAGTGCGCCGTGTCGACGAAGCTCTCCACCAACCAGGGACGGTAACCGTACCGAGCTTCGTAGTCGGCGCCCAGGCGGCGCAACACCATGCCCTGCACCATGGAGGCCAGATTCTGGCAATCCACTGCAGTGCGGATCAAGCACCGGCTCATGCCCACCACGCGATGCATCTGCTGGCGACGCACTTCGGGCGCCCACCCGATCCAACGATCACGATCGGCCATTTGCAGTGCCGCAGCGCCGAAGCCAAAACCGCCCAGCCAGCTGTGTTCGGAGCCGATCAGGTAGCGCATCTGCGCACCCACCAGCGGCCCAGCGCCCTGCGGGTGCCGCCGGCAGCACAATGTGCCCTGCCTGCTCCAGTTGCCTCAACGCCTTGACGCAGCCCCCCCTTTTTGCGCGCGCTGGCGGGCATCAAGGAAACCGAAATGCCGACAGACCGAAGCCGCGAACGTTGCCCGAGTCTCGTACTCCTTGTCTGCCAACAGCTGTCGCACCGCTTCTATCGAGGCATTCTGCTTTAAGGTCCGCTTGATCTCGTTCTGTGCATCCATCCACGACGATAGGACACGCGATTGGAAAAGTTCAGCGGCATTTTGAGGTAAAGGGCAGCGCTAGGCACCCGCAGGGGTTAGCCGGCGTCCCGCCACGGCGCCCACGAAGCGCCCGCAGGAGTTCCGTGTGTTCAGCAAGTTCGAAACCCTGGTGCATCCCTACCCGGATGCCCTGCCACCGCCGCCGCCACGCACCTTCGCCGCCTTCCTGTGGGAGTGCTCGCGCGGCGTGCGGCCCTGGCTGCTGCTGGTGACGCTGTTCACGGCCGGTATCGGTGCCTTCGAGGCGCTGCTGTTCAGCATGATGGCGCACGTGGTCGACGCGCTGGCCACCGTGCAGCCGGCGGCGCTGTGGCAGGAACACGGCCGCACGCTGGCGCTGCTGTCGGTGGTGCTGGTCGGCAGCATCGGGCTGGCCGCCATGCAGGCGCTGTTCAAGTACCAGGGCGTGTTCAGCAACTTCCCGATGCGGCTGCGCTGGAACTTCCACCGCCTGATGCTCGAGCAGAGCATGACCTTCTACCAGGACGAATTCGCCGGCCGCATCGCCACCAAGGTCATGCAGACGGCGCTGGCGGTGCGCGACACCTGGCTCATCTTC
>JAUXVE010000118.1 GCA_030680415.1 Rubrivivax sp. | reverse complement strand
GATGATTCGATCGATGTCACCGTCAGGCCCTTCGATGACCTGTTTGACGCGCTCGCGAGCCGTGCGCAGGCTGCGCAGGTAGCCTGCCTCCTTGCGCATTTCCTGCTCGATGGTCGATTGAACCACCTGGGCAAGGTACTCGACGTGGCCGGTCATGTCGGGGTAGCGCCAAGCCGGCAGCGCGTCCTGATAGGCATCGAACTGAAGGTTGTAGTGCACGCCGTCTTCAGCCACCTGTTCCGCGCCGAAGCGCCAGGCCTGTGCGTACTTTCGCATGAGCGGCCGCGAGAACAATTCAAGCACCTGGTCATAGCCGAGCCGATTGATGACGGTGCTCGTGATCGTGGCTGACACAGGAAGGATGAAGGGGGCAGGGATCGCGTGATCGCGTCGCAGCACGTCATTGATCAGGAAGCGCGAGATCCGGCCATTGCCATCGGACATGGGATGGATGTACACGAAGCCGAACGACAGCACGGCGGCCCGCACCAGCGCGCAAGCTCCCACCGTGCGGGTCGCAAAACTGCGTAGGCCCGACAGCAGCGCCGGCGTCTCGTCCCAGTGCGGTGCAATGTAGTGAACCACCTCGGTGAACCCGTCCATTTCGCCGACGAACACGGGTGAGCGGCGCACGCCGTAGCGCGTCGCACGTGGCCCGAGGATCTGCGCCTGCAGCTCGCCAAGTGCGCCTTCCGACAGAGGATCCTCACCCTGCCCGCAGCGTTGCTCCATTGCGGACGCGAAACGACGCACGCGATCGACGTGCTGCTCTTCATGCTCGATGGCGAAGCTTGCCCGGCTTTCCTTGATCGTCAGCCAGACCGCGCTGCGCAGAAGCACATCGGCACCGAACTCGACCTCCAGGTCGGACAGGTGCTGCGCGCAGTCGTACTGTTCGGCCTGCCGCACGCGTGCGGTGCGCAGCACCAGGGGGCAGTAGTCTCGCGTGCCAGGCAGGTTGTCGCGCACGCGCCAGCGCGGATTGTTGGCAGGCCGGCTGGCGGTGAGGTAGTCCTCTTCGTCGAGCGCCGCGACGTAGTTGCCCGCGACCACGCCGGGGAACGCCAACTGCCGTCCGGTCAGGTATTCATAGAAGAATCCGGCACGGCGAGCATATTGGCCCGTCGGTTCAGCGGCAACCCAAGCCTCCAGATCCGCTGCCGGCGCCACGCTGAACAAGCGGGTCAGGAACTCCAGGTGGATGCCCTCGTGCTTGAGAGCGAAGGTCAGGTGGCCCGCCAACGTGTCCGCAGGCCTTGCTGCGGGCGGGTAATATTCGTGCACGTACCCGTCCTCACGCACTGTGGTGCGGGACTTGGCGATAGTGCTGTCCGTCCGGAACGCCTGGAGCGGCGAGATGTCGTAGCGCTCGGCCAGCCATTGGTATCCGATCCACTCGGCCACTTAGACCCCCGTAGTTGTTCTCAAATTCGATTAACGTCCGCGGATTTTGATTACAATATGGCTAGAAGTCAAGAAATCGATTAAAACTGGCCGCGTGCCGATGCGCTGCCGTGCTTGTACCCGAGCGGACGGGCCACGCGAGTTCAGTAGGCGAAACTCTGCCTTGACGCTGTGTGTAGCTGCCGACGCCCTCCAGATCGATCCCAGCATCGGGCGGGGCATCCGGTCAAGCGCCTGTGACACGAAAGTTCCAGCGTGTCGCCCCTCGCAACGCTCCCTCGTCGCGACAGACTTGCTTTGCAAGGATTCCAACGAACTGCTCCTGCGCGTGCGCCATCGAGCCCGCATCGCTCATAAGGTGTTGGCGCCGACCGAAAACTGAGCCACTTTTGAGGGTTGTGCCGACCCAAAACTGAGCCAGGTGAAGAACCTACCCTGCTGCTTTTTTCAGCAGTAGGGAAATGGAGTGATCACCATGGACATGATTGGCGGGATCCGGCGGTTGCACAGCCGGGGCAAGAAGAGCGAGCGCGAGATTGCGCGCATGACGGGGCTGTCGCGGAACACGGTGGCCAAGTGGCTGCACGGCGAGGTCGACGGCCCGCCGATGTACCGGCGCAGCGAGATGCCGGGCAAGCTGAAGGCCTTCGAGGAGGCGATCAAGCAGGCCCTGAAGGCCGACGCCCGGCGGCCCAAGCACGAGCGCCGCACGGCACGAGCGCTGTACGCCGAGATCAAGGCTGCGGGCTACGACGGCGGCTACAGCCGCGTCACCGACTTCGTACGCGCGTGGCGCCAGGGCGAAGATGCTGGCGTGGTGGCCCGGGCGTTCGTGCCGTTGAGCTTCGAGCTCGGCGAGGCCTTCCAGTTCGACTGGAGCGAGGAGGGGCTGGTCGTCGGCGGCATCTACTACCGGTTGCAGGTGGCGCACATGAAGCTGTGTGCCAGTCGGGCGTTCTGGCTGGTGGCCTACCCGAGCCAGGGCCACGAGATGCTGTTCGACGCGCACACGCGCTGCTTCGCGGCGCTGGGTGGCGTGGCCCGGCGCGGCATCTACGACAACATGAAGACGGCGGTGGACAAGGTGAAGAAGGGCAAGGGCCGGCTGGTCAACGCCCGCTTCGCTGTCATGTGCGCGCACTACCTGTACGACCCGGACTTCTGCAACGTGGCCTCGGGCTGGGAGAAGGGGGTGGTGGAGAAGAACGTGCAGGACAGCCGCCGGCGCATCTGGATCGGCGCGGCCAAGGAGCGCTTCGGCAGCTTCGCCGAACTCAACGCGTGGCTGGGCCAACGCAGCCGGGAGCTGTGGGAAGAGGTCCGCCACCCCGAGCACGACCAGTTCAGCGTGGCCGAGATGCTGGAGCACGAGCGGCCCCACCTGATGCCCATGCCGGCCGCGTTCGACGGCTACGTCGAGCAGCCGGCGCGGGTGACCAGCACCTGCCTGGTGACGGTGGCGCGCAACCGCTACTCGGTGCCGTGTGAGCTGGCCGGGCAGATGGTCAGCACCCGGCTGTACCCGGGCACGGTGGCGGTGGTGGCTGGCGACAAGGTGGTGGCCAGCCACGAGCGGCTGAGCAACCGGGGCGAGACGCGGTACGACTGGCAGCACTACATCCCGCTTGTGCAGAGGAAGCCCGGCGCGCTGCGCAATGGCGCGCCGTTCACGGACCTACCGGCGCCACTGCAGCAGTTGCGGCGGGCGCTGCTGAGGTACCCGGGCGGCGACCGCGTCATGGCGCAGGTGCTGGCCATCGTGCCGACGGCGGGGCTCGATGCGGTGTTGGTGGCGGTGGAGCTGGCCTTGGAGAGCGGGCCACCGTCAGGGCGCGTCAGCGTGGAGCATGTGGTCAACGTGCTGGGGCGGCTGAACGCCACGCCGCTGCCGCAGACGGCGGCCACGCATCTGAAGGTGAGCACGCCGCCCCTGGCCGATACGGCGCGCTACGACAGCTTGCGCGCCGATGCCGCGGATACCGCCACGGACACTGCCAACCAGGAGGCCGACCATGCGTGACGTGATGGTCGAACTCAAGCAACTGCGCCTGCACGGCATGGCCGGCGCCTGGGGTGAACTGGTCGAGCAAGGCTCCAGCGCGGGACTGGACAGCGCGCGCTGGCTGGTCGAGCACCTGCTGCAGGCCGAGGGCACCGACCGGGCCATGCGTTCGGTCAGCCACCAGATGCACGCGGCCAAGTTCCCGATGCACCGCGATCTGGCGGGCTTCGACTTCGAGGTCTCGCCGGTGGACCGCAAGCTGGTCACGACGCTGGCGACCACCGCGTTCACCGAGCAGGCGCACAACGCCGTGCTGGTGGGCGGCCCGGGCACCGGTAAGACGCACCTGGCCACGGCCATCGGCGTGGCCGGCGTCACGCAGCACGGCAAGCGGGTGCGGTTCTACTCGACGGTGGACCTGGTCAACGCACTGGAGCAGGAGAAGGCGCAGGGCAAGGCCGGGCGCATCGCCAGCAGCCTGCTGCGCATGGATCTGGTGATCCTGGACGAGCTGGGCTACCTGCCGTTCAGCCAGGCCGGCGGGGCGCTGTTGTTCCACCTGCTCAGCCGGCTGTACGAGCACACCAGCGTGATGATCACGACCAACCTGGACTTCGCGGAGTGGTCCAGCGTCTTCGGCGATGCCAAGATGACTACGGCGCTGCTGGACCGGCTGACGCACCACTGCCACATCGTGGAGACGGGCAACGACTCGCAGCGCTACCGCCACAGCGAAGCCCAGGCGAAGAAGCGGATCAAGGCGCGGGAGCAGGTGCGCAAGGGCGCGAAGCAGGAGGCTGAGCCGGAGCCCTTCTGAGCCGCGCCGCGCGCGGGGCAAGCCGCTACGGGCTACGCCCTTCGCGTCTTCCCCCGCGCGATCAAAGCACCATCGAGGAGGCCAACGAACCAGACCAAGACCTACACTTATCCACAGCCAGCGATCAAAAAGCTGGCCTGCGCCCTGGCTCAATATTGGGTCGGCACGGTGGCTCAGATTTGGATCGGCGCCGACACATTCGACTTCAAGAAGTCTCACAGAATCCAACTCACAACCGGGGGTCGAGCCGGGGGTCGGCCAAGAAAAAAGCCGCTTGGTGGCGGCTTTCTCTTTTCAGATCAACAACTTACAGAAAATTATTGGCGGAGTGGACGGGACTCGAACCCGCGACCCCCGGCGTGACAGGCCGGTATTCTAACCAACTGAACTACCACTCCAGAGCGCAGTCATCGAGCCTTCGGCTCCAAGCACTGCCAGACTTGCCCAACCGAAGTTGGCGTCCCCTAGGGGATTCGAACCCCTGTAATCACCGTGAAAGGGTGGTGTCCTGGGCCTCTAGACGAAGGGGACTCACGATCTCATTCTCTCCTGAACAGCGCTTGTTTGGTGGAGGTAAGCGGGATCGAACCGCTGACCTCTTGCATGCCATGCAAGCGCTCTCCCAGCTGAGCTATACCCCCGTGTTTCCATTCAAACGCGGCGCTGTTCAAGCGAGCCTGTGAGTATAAACGAGTCTTCAGACATGCTGCAAACGGGCCAGCACGGTGGTGCGTGGGAAAAGTGCCAGCACGGCGTCGATGGACGGCGTCTGCGTGCGGCCGCAGACCAGCACGCGCAGCGCCGGCGCCAGCTGCGGCATCTTCAACTGGTGCGCGGCCAACGCTTCCCTCATGGCCGCGGCGATCGTCGCCTTGTCCCAGGCGATGTCGGTGAAGCGCTCGCGCAGGCTGCGCAAGGCCGGACGCACGGCGTCGCCGACGTGCGCCGCCAGATCTTCGGCGCGCGGCGCCACGGGCACGAAGATCATCTCGACCCAGTCGGTCAGTTCCACCACCGTGCTGCAGCGGTCCTTGAACAGCGCGCTGGCACGCTCCAGCAGCTCGAGTCCGGCAGCCGCCACACCGCGGCTGGTCAGTTGCTCCTGCACCAGTCCCGCCAGCCGGGTGTCGTCGGCGATCTTGATGTAGTGCGCGTTGACCCACGCCAGCTTGGCCGGGTCCCATTGCGCGGGGCTCCTGGCAAGGTGGCTGCCGTCGAACCACTGCACCATCTGCTGCAGCGTGAAGAGCTCTTCGTCGCCATGGCTCCAGCCCAGCCGCGCCAGGTAGTTGAGCATGGCCTCGGGCAGGTAGCCGGCGTCGCGGTAGGCGGTGACGCTGACCGCGCCGCGCCGCTTGGACAGCTTCTGCCCGCCTTCGCCCAGGATGATCGGGCAGTGGCCGAAACGCGGCAGCGGCGCGCCCAGGGCGCGGAAGATGTTGATCTGCCAGGGCGTGTTGTTGATGTGCTCGTCGCCGCGGAAGACATGCGTGATGGCCATGTCCCAGTCGTCGACGACGACCGCGAAGTTGTAGGTCGGCACGCCCAGGGCCGCTGCGTCGGCGGTGGCGCCCTCGGGGGCCGGGCGCAGGATGATGAGGTCGTCGATTTCCTCGTTGCTGATGCTGATCGGGCCTTTGACCAGATCGTCCCAGATCACCATGCCGTGCGGCGGGTTGGCGAATCGCACCACCGGTTGCACGCCGGCGGGCGCCGGCGGCAGCAGCTTGCCGGGCCGTGGGCGCCAGCGGCCGTCGTAGCGCGTCTTTTCGCCGCGCGCGCGCTGCGCCTCGCGCATGGCGTCCAGTTCCGCGGGCGTGCACCAGCAGCGGTAGGCGGTGCCGGCGGCGATCATCTGTTCGGCCACCTCGTGGTACCGCACCAGGCGCTGCATCTGGTAGTAGGGGCCTTCGTCGTGGTCCAGGCCCAGCCACTGCATCGATGCCAGGATCTGCGCCACCGAATCCTGCGTCGAACGCGCGACGTCGGTGTCCTCGATACGCAGCACGAACTCGCCGCCGAAGTGGCGCGCGTAGGCCCAGGAGTACAGCGCCGTGCGCGCCGTGCCCAGGTGCAGGTAGCCGGTGGGAGAGGGGGCGATGCGGGTGCGGACCTTGCTCATGTCTTGATGGCCGGGCCGGCCAGCCCGCGGCCGAGATCGGCCTTGATGTCTTCGATGTCTTCCAGCCCCACGGCGACGCGGATCATCCCCTGCGTGATGCCCGCGGCCTGCCGCTGCGCTTCGCTGAGCCGCCCGTGCGAGGTGCTCGCCGGGTGCGTGATGGTGGTCTTGGTGTCGCCCAGGTTGGCGGTGATCGAGCAGATGCGAGTGGCGTCGATGGCGGCAAAGGCAGCGGCACGCTCGCCCTCGACGATGAACGACACCACCGCCCCGCCACGGCCCGACTGCTGCGCCATGGCCAGGGCATGCTGCGGGTGCGAAGGCAGCCCGGGATAGTAGACGCGCTCGATACCGGGCTGCGCCTCGAGCCAGTGCGCCAATTGCAGCGCCCGCTCGCTTTGCGCCTGCATACGCACCGACAGCGTCTCCAGTCCCTTGAGCACGACCCAGGCGTTGAACGGCGACAGGCTCATGCCGGCGCTGCGCATCACCGGGACGAACTTGCTGGCCACCAGTTCTTCCGGCCCGCACACCGCACCGGCGATGACACGGCCCTGGCCGTCGAGGTACTTGGTGCCCGAATGGATGATCAGGTCGGCGCCCAGCGCTGCCGGCCGCTGCAGCGCCGGGCTGCACAAGCAGTTGTCCACGGCCAGCAAGGCGCCGCCTGCGTGCGCGATCCCGGCCAGCGCCGCGATGTCGCAGACCTCGGTCAGCGGGTTGGTGGGTGACTCGGCGAACAGCAGCTTCGTGCCCGGCCGCATGGCTGCGCGCCACTGCGCCGGGTCGGTCTGCGAGACGAAGCTGGTCTCGATGCCGAATTTCGCGAAGTCCTGGAACAGCTTGATGGTCGAGCCGAACACACTGCGCGAACAGACGACGTGGTCGCCGCTCTTGAGCAGACCCAGGATGAGCAGCAGGATCGCCGCCATGCCGCTGGCCGTGCCGATGCAGCCGCCGGTACCTTCCATGGCCGCCAGCCGGCGCTCCATCATCGTCACCGTGGGGTTGCCGAAGCGGCTGTAGACGAAGGCCTCTTCCTCGTTGGCGAAGCGCGCCGCCGCGGTGGCGGCGTCGGGGTGCACGAAGGAGCTGGTGAGGAACAGCGCCTCGGAGTTCTCGCCCCACGGCGTGCGCGGCAGGCCCTCGCGCACGGCCAGGGTTTCCAGCCGCACGTCGGGCGGCAAATCGACGCGTGGGATCGTCATGACCCGGCATCCTCGTCCTGCAGCGCCAGGCGCGAGTGCGGGTCGTCCTCGTCCTCGTCGAACTGCAGGCGGCGCTGTCTTTCCATCGACGCGAAGTCCTCGGCGCTGACGTCGCCGGTGATGTAGTGGCCGTCGAAGCAGCTGGCCTCGAAGCCGTCGAGCTTGGGGTTGAGCGCGCCGACGACGCGCTTCATGGCGTCGACGTCCTGGTAGATCAGCGCGTCTGCGCCGATGAATTCGCGGATCTCCTCGATGCTGCGGCCGTGCGCGATCAGCTCTTCCTTGGTCGGCATGTCGATGCCGTAGACGTTGGGGTAACGCACCGGCGGCGCGGCCGAGGCCATGTAGACCCTGCGTGCGCCGGCCTCGCGCGCCATCTGCACGATCTCCTTGCTGGTGGTGCCGCGCACGATCGAGTCGTCGACCAGCAGCACGTTGCGGCCCTTGAATTCCATGCCGATGGCATTGAGCTTCTGGCGCACGCTCTTCTTGCGCACGCCCTGCCCGGGCATGATGAAGGTGCGGCCGACGTAGCGGTTCTTCACGAACCCTTCGCGGTAGGGCTTGCCGATGCGGTGCGCAAGTTGCATCGCGCTGGGCCGGCTGCTTTCGGGTATCGGGATCACGACGTCGATGTCGCTCGGCGGCATCGTCGAGATCACGCGCTGCGCCAGCGTCTCGCCCAGGTTCAGCCGCGCGTGGTAGACCGAGATGCCGTCGAGCACCGAGTCGGGCCGTGCCAGGTAGACGTATTCGAACATGCAAGGGTAGAGCTTGGGGTCCAGCGCGCACTGGTGGGTGTGGAGCTGGCCCTGGAGGTCGATGAAGACCGCCTCGCCGGGTGCCACGTCGCGCGTCAGGCGGTGGCCGGTGCCTTCCAGCGCCACCGATTCGCTGGCCACCATCACCGAGCGGCCGTCGGGCTGGTCCGGCGCCGGCCCTTCGCCGAAACACAGCGGACGGATGCCGAAGGGGTCGCGAAAGGCCAGCAGCCCGTAGCCGGCGATCAGCGCAACGACGGCATACGAACCCTTCACGCGCCGGTGCACGGCGGCCACGGCCTTGAAGATCTCCACCGGCGTCAGCGGCAGGTCGCGCGCGGCGAACTGCAGTTCGTGCGCCAGCACGTTGATCAGCACCTCGGTGTCGCTGTCGGTGTTGATGTGGCGGCGGTCGATCTGCACCAGCTCGGCCTTCAGCACCGGCGCGTTGGTGAGGTTGCCGTTGTGCACGAGCACGATGCCGAAGGGCGCGTTGACGTAGAAGGGCTGCGCCTCCTCTTCGCTGTAGGCGTTGCCGGCGGTCGGGTAGCGCACCTGGCCCAGGCCGACGCTGCCGGGCAGCGAACGCATGTTGCGGGTGCGGAAGACGTCGCGCACCATGCCGCGTGCCTTGTGCATGAAGCAGCGCGTGCCCTGCATCGTGACGATACCGGCGGCGTCCTGCCCGCGGTGCTGCAGCAGCAGCAGCGCGTCGTAGATCAGTTGGTTGACAGGCGCCTTGGAGATGACGCCGACGATGCCGCACATGGTGGGTGATTTCCGCTTGTTTGCTGAGTCAGGCCGACAACAGGCGCGCCGCCGGCGCGGGCAACAGGGGTTTGAGCGTCTGCAAGGCCTGCCCCAGCAGCAGCGCGCCGTGCGAGCCGCGCCAGGTGGCCGATTGTGCGGCCGGCGTATACGTCACGACGGTGGCCACCGCCAGCAGCAGCACCAGGCCGCGGAAGACGCCGAAGCCGCTGCCGAGCACACGGTCCAGCAGCGACAGCGGCGTGGCGTGGACCAGCATGCGCACCAGCCGTGCCAGCAGGCCCCAGACGACGATCGCCAGCAGGAAGGCCAGCGCAAAGGCGGCGCCCAGCTGCAGCGCCGACCCGGGCGTTGCCACCGGCAGGTGCGGCGCCAGCTGCGGCGCCGCCCACTGCGCCGCGAACCAGGCCACCACCCAGCCGGCCAGCGCCAGGCACTCGAAGATCAGGCCGCGCACGAAGCCCACCACCACCGACGCGGCCAGCACCGCCAGCAGCAGCCAGTCGACCCACGGCAACTCCGGCACGGTCATCAAAGGGCCAGGATGTTGGCCGGCAGGCCGGCGCGCTTGACCTTGGCCGCCGCGGCGTCAGCCTCGTCGCGGCTGGCGTAGGGGCCGATGCGCACGCGCGTGCGCTTGCCGGCTTCGGTGTCGACGACCTGGGTGTAGGTCTTGAGGCCGAGCTGTTCGACGCGCTGTCGCGCTTCGCGCAGCGTAGCCGCGTCGCTGTAGGCGCCGACCTGCACCACGAAACGCGCCTCGGCCTTGTCTGGCGCAGCGGCGCCGTCCGCCTTTGCCGGTGCGCCGGCACCTTCGAGGAGCGCGCGGGCACGCGCTCCGTCGTCCGGCGCGGTGGCACGCGCCGCCGCGGGCGGCGCGACGGGGGCAGCACGAGGCGTGGGGGGTGTCGTCGCGGCCACGCCCGCGCTGGCCGGCGGCGCCGGGGC
>JAUXVE010000114.1 GCA_030680415.1 Rubrivivax sp. | reverse complement strand
GGGCGCCACACGCCGTTCTTCAACAACTACCGGCCGCAGTTCTACTTCCGCACCACCGACGTGACCGGCGCGGTGGAGCTGCCCCAGGACAAGGAGATGGTGATGCCTGGCGACAACGTCAGCATCACGGTCAAGCTGATCAACCCGATCGCGATGGAAGAAGGCCTGCGCTTCGCCATCCGCGAGGGCGGCCGCACCGTCGGTGCGGGCGTCGTGGCCAAGATCATCGAATGACATGTGCGCGCCGGCCGCAGCACGCTGCGGTCACCCCCGAGGGGTTGGCTCGCTTAACCGAATCAAAGGACATCACATGTCGACCAAACAGAAGATCCGCATCCGCCTCAAGGCCTTCGACTACAAGCTGATCGACCAGTCGGCGCTGGAAATCGTCGATACCGCCAAGCGCACCGGCGCCATCGTCAAGGGTCCCGTGCCCCTGCCGACACGCATGCAGCGTTTCGACATCCTGCGTTCGCCGCACGTCAACAAGACGAGCCGCGACCAGTTCGAGATCCGCACCCACCAGCGCCTGATGGACATCGTCGACCCGACCGACAAGACCGTGGACGCGCTGATGAAGCTCGACCTGCCGGCCGGCGTGGACGTCGAGATCAAGCTGCAGTAAAGGCCAGGCGCAGCGTTGCGGGGCGACTCGCAACTGCTATACTGGCAGGCTTTTCCAGGTGCAGGCTTGTACTGCGCCGAGGAACAACCCCCCCGACCCGTCTCCATGAGAGGGGTCGAGGCGGTGAAAACCACCCCGACCAATCGATGTCGGGATCGTGAACAAAGGCCCCCTTCGTCACACGTCGGGAGCTGGAGAAGAACCATGAGTTTGAGCGAACAGCTCGGCTTGCTGGGCCGCAAGGTGGGCATGATGCGCATCTTCACGGACGATGGCGATGCCATTCCCGTGACCGTGCTCGACGTGTCCAACAACCGCGTCACGCAAGTCAAGACCACCGCCACCGACGGCTACGATGCGCTGCAAGTCGCGTTCGGGTCGCGCAAGGCGAGCCGCGTCAACAAGCCCGCTGCCGGGCACCTGGCCAAGGCCGGTGTCGAGGCCGGTGAAGTCCTCAAGGAATTCCGCGTCAGCGCAGAGATCGCCGGCCAGTACGCGCCGGGCGCCGTGCTGCCGGTGAGCGTGTTCGCCACCGGCCAGAAGGTCGACGTGCAGGGCACCTCTATCGGCAAGGGTTTCGCGGGCACCATCAAGCGCCACAACTTCAAGTCGCAGCGCGCCTCGCACGGCAACAGCCGTTCGCACAACGTGCCGGGCTCGATCTCGATGGCGCAGGATCCGGGCCGCGTGTTCCCGGGCAAGAAGATGACCGGCCACATGGGCGACGAAACCGTCACCACGCAGAACCTCGACATCGTCCGTGTCGACGAGACGCGTTCGCTGCTGCTGGTGCGCGGCGCCGTGCCGGGCTCCAAGAACGGCCACGTGGTCGTGCGGCCGGCCATCAAGGCCCGCCTCGGCAAGGGAGCTTAAGAATGCAACTCGAGCTCCTCAACGAACAAGGCCAGGCGACCTCGAAGGTGGACGCGCCCGACACCGTCTTCGCGCGCGACTACAACGAAGCGCTGGTGCACCAGATCGTGGTCGCCTTCCAGGCCAACGCGCGCCAGGGCACCCGTGCCCAGCTCGACCGCGGCGAAGTCAAGCACTCGACCAAGAAGCCGTTCCGCCAGAAAGGCACCGGCCGCGCACGCGCCGGCATGACCAGCTCGCCGCTGTGGCGCGGGGGCGGCCGCATCTTCCCGAACCGGCCCGACGAGAACTTCTCGCACAAGGTCAACAAGAAGATGTACCGCGCCGGCATGGCCGCCATCCTGTCGCAGCTGGCCCGTGACGGCCGCCTGGCGGTGGTGGACTCGCTCAGCGTCGACGCCCCCAAGACCAAGTTGCTGGCTGCCAAGTTCAAGGCCATGGGCCTGGACTCGGTGATGGTCATCGCCGACCAGATCGATGACAACCTCGCGCTGGCCTCGCGCAACCTGGCCAACGTGCTGGTGGTCGAACCGCGCTACGCCGATCCGCTGTCGCTCGTCTTCTACAAGAAGGTGCTGGTGACCAAGGGCGCGATCGAGCAGCTCAAGGAGATGTACGCATGAGCCGCATCAACCCCGCTCCCCAGAAGTTCGACGAAGGGCGCCTCGCCCAGGTACTCGTCGCACCGATCATCTCCGAGAAGGCGACGATGCTCGGCGAGAAGCGCAACCAGGTCATGTTCAAGGTGCTGCGCGATGCCACCAAGCCCGAGATCAAGGCGGCTGTCGAGCTGATGTTCAAGGTCGAGGTGGCTGCGGTCACCACGTCGGTGCAAAAAGGCAAGGTCAAGCGCTTCGGGCGCGCCATCGGCCGCCGCGATCACGTCAAGAAGGCGTTCGTGGCGCTGAAGGCCGGCCAGGAGCTCAATTTCTCCGGGGAGGCCTCCTAAATGGCCGTCGTCAAAGTCAAACCCACCTCGCCCGGCCGCCGCGCCGTCGTCAAGGTGGTTCACAAGCACCTGCACAAGGGCGCGCCCGAGGCTTCCCTGCTCGAGCCGCAGAAGCAGAATGCCGGCCGCAACAACAACGGCCACATCACGATGCGCCACAAGGGCGGTGGTCACAAGCACCACTACCGCGTGGTCGACTTCGTGCGCAACAAGGACGGCATCCCGGCCAAGGTCGAGCGTATCGAGTACGACCCCAACCGCACGGCCCACATCGCGCTGCTGTGTTATGCCGACGGCGAGCGCCGCTATGTCATCGCGCCGCGTGGCGTCGATGCCGGCGCCACGCTGTTGAGCGGCGCCGAGGCGCCGATCAAGGCCGGCAACACGCTGCCGATCCGCAACATCCCGGTCGGTTCGATCATCCACTGCGTCGAGATGATGCCGGGCAAGGGGGCGCAGATCGCGCGTTCGGCCGGCACCTCGGTGCAACTGCTGGCGCGTGAAGGCAGCTACGCCCAGTTGCGTCTGCGTTCGGGTGAGATTCGCAAGGTGCACGTCGACTGCCGCGCTACGCTGGGCGAGGCGGGCAACGAAGAGCACAGCCTGCGTTCGATCGGCAAGGCCGGCGCCAATCGCTGGCGCGGTATCCGCCCGACGGTGCGTGGTGTCGTGATGAACCCGTGTGACCACCCGCACGGCGGCGGTGAAGGCCGTACTGCTGCGGGCCGTCATCCGGTCAGCCCGTGGGGTACGCCGACCAAGGGTTATCGCACCCGCAGCAACAAGCGCA
>JAUXVE010000113.1 GCA_030680415.1 Rubrivivax sp. | reverse complement strand
GATCGCGCCGTCCATCTGCGCCGCACCCGTGATCATGTTCTTGATGTAGTCGGCGTGCCCAGGGCAGTCGACGTGCGCGTAGTGGCGGTTGGCCGTCTCGTACTCGACGTGCGCGGTGTTGATGGTGATGCCGCGGGCCTTTTCTTCGGGTGCCGCATCGATCTGGTCGTAGGCCTTGGCCTCGCCGCCGAACTTGGCCGCCAGCACCGAGGTGATCGCCGCCGTCAGCGTCGTCTTGCCGTGGTCGACGTGGCCGATGGTGCCCACGTTGACGTGCGGCTTGGTGCGTTCGAACTTGCTTTTTGCCATTTCAGATTCTCCAGATAAAGAGCGATGCCAGTGCTGGGTTTAAGGTTTCCGGCGGGTTGTGGATTCGTGTGTCACTGGCAACACACGGCAAACTGCCGAAGACCGTCAACGGAAAGGGCTCGCGAAGCGACTGCCCGCCAATTCAGTGTGTGAAAACTGCCCGCCCTCGTGTCCGTCTATTTTCCTCGGGCCGTGATGATGGCGTCGGCCACGTTCTTGGGCGCCTCAGCGTAGTGCTTGAACTCCATCGTGTACGTCGCGCGGCCCTGGCTCATGCTGCGCAGCGTCGTCGAGTAGCCGAACATCTCGGACAGCGGCACCTCGGCCTTGATGACCTTGCCGCCGCCGGGCATGTCGTCCATACCCTGCACCATGCCGCGGCGTGACGAGAGGTCGCCCATCACGTTGCCGGCGTAGTCCTCCGGGGTCTCCACTTCCACGGCCATCATCGGCTCCAGGATCACTGGGCTGGCCTTGCGGCAGCCGTCCTTGAAGCCCATGCTGGCGGCCATCTTGAACGCGTTCTCGTTCGAGTCCACCTCGTGGTACGAACCGAAAGTCAGCGTGACCTTGACGTCGACCACCGGGTAGCCGGCGAGCACGCCGTTGGGCAGCGTGTCTTCGACGCCCTTGCGCACCGCCGGGATGAACTCGCGCGGCACCACGCCGCCCTTGATGGCGTCGACGAACTCGAAGCCCTTGCCCGGCTCCTGCGGCTCTATTTTCAGCACGACGTGGCCGTACTGACCCTTGCCGCCGGACTGGCGCACGAACTTGCCTTCGACGTCGGACACCGGCTTGCGGATCGTCTCGCGGTAAGCCACCTGCGGCTTGCCGACGTTGGCTTCGACGCCGAACTCGCGCTTCATGCGGTCGACGATGATCTCCAGGTGCAGCTCGCCCATGCCCGAGATGATGGTCTGGCCACTTTCCTCGTCGGTGCGGACGCGGAAAGACGGATCCTCCTGCGCCAGTCGGCCCAGGGCGATACCCATCTTCTCCTGGTCGACCTTCGTCTTCGGTTCGACGGCCTGGCTGATGACGGGCTCGGGGAAGACCATCTTTTCCAGCGTGATGATCGCCTCCGGGTCGCACAGCGTCTCGCCCGTGGTGACATCCTTCAGGCCAACGCAGGCGGCGATGTCGCCGGCCAGGATCTCCTTGATCTCCTCGCGCTGGTTGGCGTGCATCTGCAGGATGCGGCCGATGCGTTCCTTCTTGCCGCGGATCGGGTTGTAGACCGAATCACCGGACTTCAACACGCCTGAGTACACGCGCACGAAGGTCAGCTGGCCGACATAGGGGTCGGTCATCAGCTTGAAGGCGAGCGCGGCGAACTTCTCGCTGTCGGCGGGGCGGCGCGAGGTCTCCTTGTCGTCGTCGTCGGTGCCCGGCACCGGCGGCACGTCGATGGGCGAGGGCATGAAGTCGATCACGGCGTCGAGCATGCGCTGCACGCCCTTGTTCTTGAACGCGGTGCCGCACAGCATGGGCTGGATTTCGGCCGCGATGGTGCGCATGCGCAGGCCCTGCATGACCTCGGCGTATGTCAGTTCGCCCGTCTCGAGGTACTTGTTCATCAGTTCTTCGCTGGCCTCGGCGGCGGCCTCGACCATGTTCTCGCGCCACTTCTGCGCTTCGGCCAACAGTTCGGCGGGGATCTCCTGGTACTCGAACTTCATGCCCTGCGAGGCTTCGTCCCAGATGATCGCCTTCATGACGGTGAGGTCGATGACGCCGGTGAAGTTCTCCTCGGCGCCGATCGGCAGCACCACCGGCACCGGGTTGGCCTTCAGCCGCGCCTTCATCTGGTCGTAGACCTTGTAGAAGTTGGCGCCGGTGCGGTCCATCTTGTTGACGAAGGCCAGCCGCGGCACCTTGTACTTGTTGGCCTGGCGCCAGACGGTCTCGGACTGCGGCTGCACGCCGCCCACGGCGCAGTACACCATGCAGGCGCCGTCGAGCACGCGCATCGAGCGCTCGACTTCGATGGTGAAGTCGACGTGACCCGGGGTGTCGATGATGTTGATGCGGTGCTCGGGATGGGAAAAGTCCATGCCCTTCCAGAAGCAGGTGGTGGCCGCCGAGGTGATGGTGATGCCCCGCTCCTGCTCCTGCTCCATCCAGTCCATCGTGGCGGCGCCGTCGTGCACCTCACCGATCTTGTGGTTGACACCCGTGTAGAACAGGATGCGCTCGGTGGTGGTGGTCTTGCCGGCATCGATGTGGGCGCTGATGCCGATGTTGCGGTAGCGCTCGATGGGGGTCTTGCGGGCCATGATCTATCTCCAAAAGCAGGGGCCGCCTCCGGGCTGGTGATAACCCGTAGAGGCGGCCGGGAGCCGTGACTCAGAAGCGGAAGTGCGAGAAGGCCTTGTTCGCCTCGGCCATGCGGTGCACTTCGTCGCGCTTCTTCATCGCGCCACCGCGGCCTTCGCTGGCTTCCAGCAGTTCATTGGCCAGGCGCGCGGCCATCGACTTTTCGCCGCGCTTGCGCGCCGATTCCTTGAGCCAGCGCATCGCCAGCGCCTGGCGGCGCACCGGGCGCACTTCCACCGGCACCTGGTAGTTGGCGCCGCCAACGCGCCGCGACTTGACCTCGACCATCGGCTTGATGTTGTTCAGTGCGACCATGAAGATCTCGAGCGGATCCTTGCCGGCCTTCTTCTCGACCTGCTCGAGCGCGCCGTAGATGATGGCCTCGGCCACCGCTTTCTTGCCCGACTCCATGATGACGTTCATGAACTTGGACAGATCGATGGACCCGAACTTGGGGTCGGGCAGGATCTCGCGTTTGGGGACTTCGCGGCGACGTGGCATGACACTCTTCCTTTGATGGCTTCAGTTGGCGCGGGCCTTGCGGCCCGCGCCGCGAAGGGCCATCGACGGCCCTTCACTTACTCGGCTGGCACCGGGGGCGCCTGCCGCACTTGTGGCCGGCCTTCAGGCCGGCTTTGCTGCTGGCGTAGCGTTACGCCTTCTTCGGGCGCTTGGCGCCGTACTTGGAGCGGGACTGCTTGCGGTCCTTGACGCCCTGGAGGTCGAGCGAGCCGCGCACGATGTGGTAGCGCACGCCCGGCAGGTCCTTGACCCGGCCGCCGCGCACCAGAACGACGCTGTGTTCCTGCAGGTTGTGGCCTTCACCGCCGATGTAGGAGATGATCTCGAAGCCGTTCGTCAGGCGCACCTTGGCGACCTTGCGCAAGGCCGAGTTCGGCTTCTTGGGCGTCGTGGTGTAGACACGGGTGCAGACGCCGCGGCGCTGCGGGCAGTTCTGCATCGCCGGCGACTTGGATTTCACGGCTTCGACCTGGCGGCCGTGGCGCACGAGCTGGTTGATGGTAGGCATAGGACCGTAGGTTTCCGTTGGTGGCTGCCGGGGCCATGAATGTGGCCTCCGCGCCTTGAAATCACATGCTCGACGACGGGTCTGGCGCGGCCTTCGGCCCGGCGCTGGATCGCGTCTGGAGCACAGGCTGCGCGGCAAATGTTGCCGAAAAGCTTTCCATTATATTCCGCACGATGCCAGGCAGCAAGCGACCCTTGTGAACAGCGTGCACCGCGGCGCCACGCGAGACACGGCGCCCTTACTCGTGGCCGACACGCAGGTGGTGCTGGACTGGCTCGTCTTTCGCGATGCTGCGGCAAGGCCGCTGCTGCAGGCGGTCCTTGCCGGGCGGCTGCGCTGGCTGACCACACCGCAGATGCGCACCGAGCTGCAACACATGCTGTGGCATCCATCCCTTGCGCACTGGTCTCATGACGCTGAGCGTGCACTCACTTTTTTCGATCATCAAACCGTTTCGTGGCCAGACCCGGTGATGCCGTTTGCGCCGCGCCTGACTTGCAGCGACCCCGACGACCAGATCTTCGTCGACGCCGCGCTGACCCATCGCGCGATCTGGCTGGTGACGCGTGACCGCGCCCTGCTCAAACTGCGCCGCAAGGCACTCGGCCACGGCTTGCACATCGTGCGACCCGCGGAGTGGCGCGACACCGACACACCCGCGTAGGAAAAAGGAAGAGGCGGCCGAAGCCGCCCCTCGAGGTGCGCAACGCGATGCGGCCTATTCCGCTGTCTCGCTGCCCGCCGCTGCCGCCGTAGCGGCATCGACCTGCGCCATCTGCACGGCGGCCAGTTCCTCGGCCTCCTGCAGCGCGATGGCGCGGCGCTCGGTGTCGTCCATCGCCTCCTTGGCCTTGCGCGCCTCGTGGAAGGCCATGCCGGTGCCCGCGGGGATCAGGCGGCCGACGATGACGTTCTCCTTCAGCCCGCGCAACTCGTCGCGCTTGCCCATGATCGCCGCTTCGGTGAGCACCCGCGTGGTTTCCTGGAAGGACGCCGCGCTGATGAACGAGTCCGTCGACAAGCTGGCCTTGGTGATGCCCAGCAGGATATCGGCATGGGTGGCCGGGATCTTGTCTTCCCTGCGCAGCCGCTCATTGGTGTTCAGAAACTCCGAGCGCTCGACCTGTTCGCCGGCGATGTAGCTGCTGTCACCCACGTTGACGATCTGCACGCGGCGCAGCATCTGGCGCACGATGACCTCGATGTGCTTGTCGTTGATCTTCACACCCTGCAGGCGGTAGACGTCCTGCACCTCGTCGACGATGTAGCGCGCCAGTTCCTCGATGCCCAGCAGGCGCAGGATGTCCTGCGGGTCGGCCGAGCCGTCGACCACCAGTTCGCCGCGGTTGACCACCTGGCCTTCGTGCACCAGGATGTTCTTCTCCTTGGCCACCAGCTCTTCGTGGACCGTGCCTTCGGGGGCGGTGATCTGGAGCCGGTTCTTGCCCTTGGTCTCCTTGCCGAAGGACACCGTGCCGGTGATCTCGGCCAGCGTGCCGACGTCCTTCGGGCTGCGCGCCTCGAAGAGCTCGGCCACTCTGGGTAGGCCACCGGTGATGTCGCGCGTCTTCTGGCCTTCCATCGGGATGCGCGCCAGCACTTCGCCGGGCGCCAGGTCCTGGCCGTCGCGCACCTGGATCAGCGCGCCGACCGGGAAGCCGATGGTCACCGAGTGGTCGGTGCCGGGGATCTTGACCTCGTTGCCGGCAGCGTCGAGCAGCTTGACCTGCGGCCGCACCACCTTGACGACGCCGCGGCGCTTGGGGTCGATCACCACCAGCGTCGACAGGCCGGTGACCTCGTCCACCTGCTTGGCGACGGTGTTGCCTTCCTCGACGTTTTCGAACTTCGCGCGACCCGCGAATTCGGTGATGATGGGGCGCGTCAGCGGGTCCCAGTTGGCCAGCACGGTGCCGGCCTTGACGACCTGGTCGGGCTTGATGTTGAGCGTGGCACCGTAGGGCAGCTTGTGGCGCTCGCGCTCGCGGCCGTGCTGGTCGCTGATGATGATTTCGCCGGAACGCGAGATCACCACCAGCACGCCCTTGCCGTTGGTCACGTAGCGCATGGTGGCGTTGAAGCCGATGACGCCGTCGCTCTTGGCGTCGATGCTGCTGGCCACCGCGGCGCGCGACGCCGCACCGCCGATGTGGAAGGTGCGCATCGTGAGCTGCGTGCCGGGCTCGCCGATCGACTGCGCGGCGATGACGCCGATGGCTTCGCCGACGTTGACCAGGCCGCCGCGGCCGAGGTCGCGGCCGTAGCACTTGGCGCAGATGCCGAAACGCGTGTCGCAGGTCAGCGCGGTGCGGACCTTGACTTCGTCGACACCGGCCGCTTCGAGCACGTCGATGGTGTCTTCGTCGAGCATCTCGCCGGCCGGCAGCATGACTTCCTGCGACTCCGGGTGCAGCACCTCGACGGCCGTGACACGGCCGAGGATGCGGTCGCGCAGGCTCTCGATGACTTCGCCGCCTTCGACCAGTGCCCGGCGGTTCATGCCGTTCTGGGTGCCGCAGTCGTTCTCGATGACGACCAGGTCCTGCGTCACGTCGACCAGGCGGCGCGTCAGGTAGCCCGAGTTGGCGGTCTTCAGCGCCGTGTCGGCCAGGCCCTTGCGCGCGCCGTGGGTGGAGATGAAGTACTGCAGGACGTTCAGGCCTTCGCGGAAGTTGGCCGTGATCGGCGTCTCGATGATCGAGCCGTCGGGCTTGGCCATCAGGCCGCGCATGCCGGCCAGCTGGCGGATCTGCGCCGCCGAACCGCGGGCGCCGGAGTCGGCCATCATGTAGATGGAGTTGAACGACTCCTGGTCGACCTTCTTGCCGTGGCGGTCGATGACCTTTTCCTTGGAGAGCTGGGCCATCATGACCTTGCCCACCTCGTCGCCGGTCTTGCCCCAGATGTCGACGACCTTGTTGTAGCGCTCGCCGGCGGTCACCAGGCCCGAGACGTACTGCTGCTCGATTTCCTTGACTTCCTTCTCGGCGCGCTCGATCAGTCCCGGCTTCTCCTTGGGCACCAGCATGTCGTCGATGGAGATCGAGATGCCGGCACGCGTGGCCAGCTTGAAACCGCTTTGCAGCAGCTTGTCGGCGAAGATCACGGTGTCCTTGAGGCCGCACTTGCGGAACGACACGTTGATCAGGCGCGAGATCTCCTTCTTCTTCAGCGCCTTGTTGATGTTGCTGAACGGCAGGCCCCTGGGCAGGATCTCCGACAGCAGCGCGCGGCCCACCGTGGTGGCCACGAGCGAGGTCACGGGTTCGAACTCGCCGCTGTCCTTGTCCTTGACCCACTCGGTCAGGCGCACGCTGATCTTGGCCGTGACCTCGACGACGCCGTTGTCCAGCGCGCGCTGCAGCTCCTGCATGTCGGCGAAGACCATGCCTTCACCACGGCCGTTGATGCGCTCGCGGGTGGCGTAGTACAGGCCCAGCACGACGTCTTGCGAAGGCACGATCGACGGTTCGCCGTTGGCCGGGAACAGCACGTTGTTGGACGCCAGCATCAGCGTGCGGGCTTCCATCTGCGCTTCGATGCTCAGCGGAATGTGCACGGCCATCTGGTCGCCGTCGAAGTCGGCGTTGAAGGCCGAGCACACCAGCGGGTGCAGCTGGATCGCCTTGCCCTCGATCAACACCGGCTCGAAGGCCTGGATGCCCAGGCGGTGCAGCGTCGGTGCGCGGTTGAGCAGCACCGGGTGTTCCTTGATGACTTCCTCGAGGATGTCCCACACCACCGGCGTGCCGGCTTCGACTTCCTTCTTCGCGGCCTTGATGGTGGTGGCGATGCCCATCGCCTCCAGCCGGCTGAAGATGAAGGGCTTGAACAGCTCGATGGCCATCAGCTTGGGCAGGCCGCACTGGTGCAGCTTGAGCGTCGGTCCGACGACGATGACCGAACGGCCCGAGTAGTCGACGCGCTTGCCCAGCAGGTTCTGGCGGAAGCGGCCGCTCTTGCCCTTGATCATGTCGGCCAGCGACTTCAGCGCGCGCTTGTTGGCGCCCGTCATCGCCTTGCCGCGGCGGCCGTTGTCCAGCAGCGAGTCCACCGCCTCCTGCAGCATGCGCTTCTCGTTGCGCACGATGATTTCCGGCGCCTTCAGCTCCAGCAGCCGCGCGAGGCGGTTGTTGCGGTTGATGACGCGGCGGTAGAGGTCGTTGAGGTCGCTTGTCGCAAAGCGGCCGCCGTCCAGGGGAACGAGCGGGCGCAGGTCCGGCGGCAGCACCGGCAGCACCTCGAGCACCATCCACTGCGGCTTGATGCCGCTCTTCTTGAAGGCCTCCATGACCTTCAGGCGCTTGGAGTTCTTCTTGATCTTGAGCTCGGAGCCGGTCATGTCGTTGCGGATCTTGTCGATCTCGACATCCAGGTCCATTTCCTCGAGCAGCTTGCGCACGCCCTCGGCGCCCATCATGGCCACGAACTCGTCACCGTACTCGACGTGCTTGGCCTCGTAGTCGTCCTCGCTCATGATGCTGAACTTCTTCAGCGGCGTCATGCCGGGGTCGACCACCACGTAGGCTTCGAAGTACAGCACGCGCGCGATGTCGCGCAGCGTCATGTCGAGCACCAGGCCCAGGCGGCTGGGCAGCGACTTGAGGAACCAGATGTGCGCGCAAGGCGCAGCCAGGTCGATGTGCCCCATGCGCTCGCGGCGCACCTTCGTCTGCGTGACCTCGACGCCGCACTTCTCGCAGATCACGCCGCGGTGCTTGAGGCGCTTGTACTTGCCGCACAGGCACTCGTAA
This sequence comes from Rubrivivax sp., assembly GCA_030680415.1. Lineage (GTDB taxonomy): Bacteria > Pseudomonadota > Gammaproteobacteria > Burkholderiales > Burkholderiaceae_C > Rubrivivax. Next base: position 8,600 of record JAUXVE010000113.1, on the reverse strand, counting down.
TCCTTGATGGGGCCGAAGATCTTGGCGCAGAACAGGCCGTCGCGTTCGGGCTTGAAGGTGCGATAGTTGATGGTCTCGGGCTTCTTCACCTCGCCGAACGACCAGCTGCGGATCTTCTCCGGCGACGCCAGACCGATCCGGATGGCATCGAAATGCTCGTCCGGGGTGAATTGCTTGAAAAGGTCGAGTAGTCCCTTCATGCGTCTGCTCCTCAGTTCTTCTCAAGTTCGATGTCGATGCCAAGGGAGCGGATCTCCTTGACCAGGACATTGAACGATTCCGGCATGCCGGCTTCGATGGCGTGCTCGCCCTTGACGATGCTCTCGTAGACCTTGGTGCGGCCGTTGACGTCGTCGGACTTGACGGTGAGCATTTCCTGCAGGATGTACGCGGCGCCGTAGGCTTCCAGGGCCCAGACTTCCATCTCGCCGAAGCGCTGGCCGCCGAACTGCGCCTTGCCGCCCAGCGGCTGCTGCGTGACCAGGCTGTACGGGCCGGTGGACCGTGCGTGCATCTTGTCGTCGACCAGGTGGTGCAGCTTGAGCACGTGCATGTAGCCCACGGTGACGGGGCGCTCGAAGGCCTCGCCGGTACGGCCGTCGTGCAGCGTGGCCTGGGTGCGCGTGGCGTTCAGTCCCCGCCTCTGCGCCACCTCGTCCGGGTAGGCCAGGTGCAGCATGGCGCGGATCTCCTCCTCCGCGGCACCGTCGAACACCGGCGTCGCGAACGGCACGCCCTGGCTCAGGTTGCCTGCCATCTCGCGCACTTCGTCGTCGCTGAGCTGGTCGAGCCGCTCGGTCTTGCCGCCCGACTTGTTGTAGAGCTCGTCGAGGAACTTGCGCAGTTCGACCGCCTTGGCCTCGCCCTGCAGCATCTGGCCCAGACGCTGGCCGATGCCCTTGCCGGCCCAGCCCAGGTGCACTTCGAGCACCTGGCCCACGTTCATGCGCGATGGCACGCCCAACGGGTTGAGCACGATGTCCACCGGCGTGCCGTCGGTCATGTAGGGCATGTCCTCGACGGCGACGATCTTGGACACCACACCCTTGTTGCCGTGGCGGCCGGCCATCTTGTCACCCGGCTGCAGGCGGCGCTTGACGGCCAGGTAGACCTTGACCATCTTCAGCACGCCGGCGGGCAGTTCGTCGCCCTGCGTCAGCTTCTTGCGCTTTTCCTCGAAAGCGAGGTCGAAGCTGTGGCGCGTCTGGTCGTTGGCGTTCTTGATGCTCTCCAGCTGGTTGGCCACGTCGTCGTCGGCCGGGCGGATGTCGAACCAGTGGTACTTCTCGACCGAGTCGAGGTAGGCCTTGTCGATGACGGTGCCCTTGGCGATGCGGTTCGGGCCGCCGTTGGCGGGCCTGCCCACCAGCAGCTTCTCGATGCGGTCGAAGGCGTCGGCTTCGACGATGCGCAGCTGGTCGTTGAGGTCGAGGCGGAAGCGCTTGAGCTCGTCGTCGATGATCTGCTGCGCGCGCTTGTCGCGCTGGATGCCTTCACGGGTGAAGACCTGGACGTCGATGACGGTGCCGTTGGTGCCCTGGTCGACGCGCAGCGAGGTATCCTTCACGTCGGACGCCTTCTCGCCAAAGATCGCGCGCAGCAGTTTCTCTTCCGGCGTCAGCGTCGTCTCGCCCTTGGGCGTGACCTTGCCCACCAGCACGTCGCCGGGGTTGACCTCGGCGCCGACGTAGACGATGCCGCTCTCGTCCAGGCGGGCCAGTTGCTGCTCGCTCAGGTTCGGGATGTCGCGCGTGATCTCTTCGCTGCCCAGCTTGGTGTCGCGCGCCATGACCACCAGTTCCTCGATGTGGATCGAGGTGTAGCGGTCCTCGGCGACGACGCGTTCGCTGATGAGGATCGAGTCCTCGAAGTTGTAGCCGTTCCAGGGCATGAAGGCGATCAGCATGTTCTGGCCCAGGGCCAGTTCGCCGAGGTCGGTGCTGGCACCGTCGGCGATCACGTCCAGCGCCGCCACCTGGTCGCCACGCCTGACGATCGGGCGCTGGTGGATGTTGGTGTTCTGGTTGCTGCGCTGGTACTTGATGAGGTTGTAGATGTCGACGCCCACCTCGCCGGCCACCGTCTCGTTGTCGTTGACGCGGATGACGATGCGGTTGGTGTCGACGTAGTCCACCACGCCACCGCGGCGCGCCGTGACCACGGTGCCCGAGTCGATCGCGGCGACGCGCTCGACGCCGGTGCCCACGTAGGCCTTTTCGGGGCGCAGCACCGGCACCGCCTGGCGCTGCATGTTGGCGCCCATCAGCGCCCGGTTGGCGTCGTCGTGCTCCAGGAAGGGCACCAGCGAGGCGGCCACCGAAACGATCTGCGTCGGCGCCACGTCCATGTACTGGATGCGCTCCGGCGTGGTCAGCACCGATTCGCCGTTTTCGCGTGCCGACACGAGCTCGTCGGTCAGGCTGCCGTCTTCACTCAGAGAGGCGTTGGCCTGGGCAATGACGTACTTGCCTTCCTCGATCGCCGACAGGTAGTCGATCTGCATCGTCACCTTGCCGTCGCTGACGCGGCGGTAGGGCGTTTCCAGGAAACCATACTCGTTCAGCTGGGCAAAGAGGGCCAGCGAGTTGATGAGGCCGATGTTCGGGCCTTCCGGCGTCTCGATCGGGCACACGCGGCCGTAGTGGGTGGGGTGCACGTCGCGCACCTCGAAACCGGCGCGTTCCCGCGTCAGGCCACCCGGGCCGAGGGCCGAGACGCGCCGCTTGTGGGTGATCTCGGACAGCGGGTTGGTCTGGTCCATGAACTGGCTCAGCTGGCTGGCGCCGAAGAACTCCTTCAAGGCCGCGCTGATCGGCTTGGAATTGATCAGGTCGTGCGGCATCAGAGCCTCGGTCTCGGCCTGACCCAGGCGCTCCTTGACGGCCTTCTCGATGCGCGCCAGGCCGCTGCGGTACTGGTTTTCGGCCAGTTCGCCGACACAGCGCACGCGCCGGTTGCCCAGGTGGTCGATGTCGTCGACGTCGCCGTTGCCGTTGCGCAGATCGACGAGGATCTTGACGACTTCGAGGATGTCCTCGTTGGACAGCGTCATCGCGCCCTCGGGCGTGTCGCGGCCGACGCGGGCGTTGAACTTCATGCGGCCGACGCGGCTCAGGTCGTAGGTGTCGGCGCTGTAGAAGAGGCGGTGGAACAGCGCTTCCACGGCGTCTTCGGTCGGCGGCTCGCCGGGGCGCATCATGCGGTAGATGGCCACGCGTGCCGCCAGCTGGTCGGCGGTCTCGTCGGAGGCCAGCGTCTGGCTGATGTAGGCGCCCTGGTTCAGCTCATTGATGTACAGGCACTGGACGTCCTTGATGCCGGCCAGGCGCAGCTTCTTGAGCAGCGCCTCGGTGAGCTCGTCGTTGGCCTTGGCCACGATCTCGCCGGTTTCGGCGTCGACCATGTTGCGCGCCAGCATGCGGCCCACCATGTAATCCTCGGGCACGCTGACGAAGCCGGTGCCGCTGGCTTCGAGTTGCTTGACGTGGCGCGCGGTGATGCGCTTGTCCTTCTCGACGATGACGGCGCCGGCCTTGTCGGTGAGGTCGAAACGCGCGACTTCGCCCTTCAGTCGCTCGGGCACGAACTCCATCTGCGCGCCCACGTCCATGAGGCGGAAGTGGTCGAAGACGAAGAAGTGCGACAGGATGCTCTCAGGGTTCAGACCAATGGCCTTGAGCAGGATCGTCACCGGCATCTTGCGGCGGCGGTCGACGCGGAAGTACAGGATGTCCTTGGGGTCGAACTCGAAGTCGAGCCAGGAGCCGCGGTAAGGAATGATGCGGGCGCTGAACAGCAGCTTGCCCGAGCTGTGCGTCTTGCCCTTGTCGTGTTCGAAAAAGACGCCCGGGCTGCGGTGCAGCTGGCTCACGATCACGCGTTCGGTGCCGTTGACGATGAACGAGCCGTAGTCGGTCATGAGCGGCACTTCGCCCATGTAGACCTCCTGCTCCTTGATCTCCTTGACGGCCTTTGCGGGGTGCGATTCGCGGTCGTAGATGATCATCTGCAGCTTGGCGCGCACGGCGGCGGCGAAGGTCAGGCCGCGCTGCTGGCACTCGCGCACGTCGAACGGCGGCTTGGCGATGTTGTATTCGATGAACTTCATCTCGACAAACTGGTTGTGCGAGACGATCGGAAAGGCCGACAGGAATGCAGCCTGCAGCCCCTCGGGCTTGCGCTTGCCCGGTGGCACGTCCTTCTGCAGGAACGCGACATAACTTTCCCTCTGCATGGTCAGCAGATAGGGCACCTTGAGTACGCTCTCACGCTTGCCGAAGCTCTTGCGGATGCGCTTGCGCTCGGTGTACGTGTAGGGGGTTGCTTGCACCATTGAACTCTCCGGGTCGGGGACACCCGCTCTGGGCAAGAGCGGGCGCATCAGGAGGCGACTGGCATCTCAGGCGGACATCGCCAAGGACGGCCTGAGGCTTGGTGACAGGCCACTACCTGTCGCTGGCGGACAACCCCGGCATTGCACCGGGGCCCGACCAAACCTGTTCTCTGCAGTCGGATCAGAGAACACTTGCAAGGGCCGTGGCCGGCACTTGCAGGTGGCCTCTTCGGCCCCCTCGCCCGCTTGCGGGAGAGGGCGGGGGTGAGGGCTGTGCCGGCACTGCGGCCTCCCACCCTCACCCCAACCCTCTCCCGCCCCGCGGGAGAGGGAGAAGGTCACTTGATTTCGGCCTTCGCGCCGGCGTCGAGCAGCTTCTTCAGGGCGGCGTCGGCGTCGGCCTTGGGAATGGCTTCCTTGACCGCCTTGGGTGCGCCGTCGACCAGATCCTTGGCTTCCTTCAGGCCCAGGCCCGTCAGTTCGCGCACGGCCTTGATGACTTGCACCTTGTTGGCGCCGGCTTCCAGCAGCATGACGTTGAATTCGGTCTGCTCTTCGACCACCGCAGCAGCGGCGGCGCCACCGGCGGCCGGCGCCGCCATGGAGGCGGCGGAGACGCCGAACTTCTCCTCGATGGCCTTGACCAGGTCATTGAGTTCCATCACCGACATGCTGTCCATGGCGGACAGGAATGCGTCTTTATCGAATGCCATTTGGGGTTCCTCGAAACTTGGGGTTCAGAAATAGGGATGCTGCGGCGTGATCAGGCGGCAGCGGGCTCGGCCGTCGCATCTGCAGATTCGGCAACCGCCGGGCTTTGCTTTTGCACCAACGCGGCCAACACGGCAGCGAAACGCTGGATCGGCGACTTCAACAGGCCAGCGACCTGCGAGATCAGCACTTCGCGGCTGGGGATCGCTGCCAGGGCCTTGACCCCGTTGGCGTCGAGCACCTTGCCGGCGTAGGCGCCGCCCATGATCTTCAGCTTGTCGTTGCCCTTGGCGAAGTCGGCGATGACCTTCGCCGCAGCCACGGCATCCTCGGAAAAGCCGTAGATCAGCGGGCCGACCATGGCACCCTGGGCGACCTCGAAAGGCGTGCCGGAGACGGCGCGACGGGCAAGCGAATTCTTCAGCACGTGAAGATAAACGCCCTTGTCGCGCGCCTCGCGGCGCAGCTTGTTGAGGTGTTCCACGGTGAGGCCACGGTATTCGGCCAGCGCGAGCGTCTGCGAACGCGCCACTTGCGCGGACACATCCGTGACCACGGCTGCCTTCTCGTTGCGATTGAGACTCAAGGTCTGCTCCTCACATATGACGTGCCTTGCACTGCTGCTCGGCACACCGGGACATCAGCGACCTTCTGTTTGTCGGAACCCCCGAGAGAGAACCTTTGCAGCGGGACCGCCATCTGCGCTGGCTCAGGGCCGGGGCCCTTCATTAAGAAGCACCCGGTTGCCCGGGCGCCTCGCCAGCGGTCTTGGATGACCTGCCCCCGTCGCCGGGGCCAGCCCACCAATTCATCGCGCCGCGCGCCAGACCAGTGCGCGGCGCCTTCAAGAAGTTACGCCGCGGCTTGTGCAGCGATCGAGCCGGTATCCACGCGCACACCGACCCCCATGGTCGAGGACACCGCCACCTTGCGCAGGTAGACACCCTTGCTGGTGGCGGGTTTGGCCTTGTTCAGCGCGTCGATGAGGGCGCGCAGGTTGGCCACCAACTTGTCGTCGTCGAAGGACCGGCGGCCGATGGTGCCGTGGATGATGCCGGCCTTGTCGACGCGGAACTGCACCTGGCCGGCCTTGGCGTTGCGCACGGCCTGGGCGACGTCGGGCGTCACGGTGCCGACCTTCGGGTTGGGCATCAGACCGCGTGGACCCAGGATCTGGCCCAGCGTGCCGACGATGCGCATGGTGTCGGGGCTGGCGATGACGACGTCGAAGTTCATGTTGCCGGCCTTGATCTCGGCGGCGAGGTCGTCCATGCCGACGATGTCGGCGCCGGCGGCCTTGGCCTCCTCGGCCTTGGCACCCTGAGCGAAGACGGCCACACGCTTGGTCTTGCCGGTACCGCTGGGCATGACGACGGCGCCGCGCACGACCTGGTCGGACTTCTTGGCGTCGATGCCCAGTTGCACGGCAACGTCGATGGATTCATCGAACTTGGCGGTGGCGCAGGTCTTGACCAGGGACAGCGCGTCGGCGAGCGGGTACAGCCTGGTGGTTTCGACCTTGCCTTTCAGGGCCTTGGCCTTCTTGGTGAGCTGTGCCATGTTCAGACTCCTTCGACGATGAGGCCCATCGAGCGGGCGGAGCCGGCGATGGTCTTCACCGCGGCATCCATGTCGGCGGCGGTGAGGTCCTTGATCTTGGTCTTGGCGATCTCCTCGAGCTGGGCGCGCGTCACGGTGCCCACCTTCTCGAGGTGCGCCTTGCCCGAACCCTTCTCGATCTTGGCGGCCTTCTTCAACAGCACGGTCGCCGGCGGCGACTTGAGGATGAAGGTGAAGGACTTGTCGGCGTAGGCCGTAATCACCACCGGCAGCTTCAGCCCCGGCTCGTAGCTCTGCGTCTGGGCGTTGAAGGCCTTGCAGAACTCCATGATGTTGAGGCCGCGCTGGCCGAGTGCCGGCCCGATGGGCGGCGACGGGTTGGCCTTGCCGGCCGGTACCTGCAGCTTGATGAAGCCGACGATCTTCTTTGCCATGTTTGGCTCCTTGTCGAGTTCCAGCGCTGCGGGCCCTGCGGCCCTGACAGCTCCTCGTGTTCAACCCGGGGGATCGGACAGCGCGCCGGGGTTGCGACGGCGCGCTGCGTTGAATCAGATCTTCTCGACCTGCGCGAAATCCAGCTCCACGCCCGTGGCGCGACCGAAGATCGTCACCGAGACCTTGACCTTGCTTTTTTCGTAGTTCACGTCTTCCACCGCGCCGTTGAAGTCGGTGAACGGACCTTCCTTGACGCGCACCAGCTCGCCCACGGTCCACTGGACCTTGGGCCGCGGCTTGTCCACGCCTTCCTTCATCTGGTTGACGATCTTGTCGACCTCGGCTTCGGAGATCGGCGCCGGGCGGTTGCGCGCGCCGCCGATGAAGCCGGTGACCTTGCTGGTGTGCTTGACGAGGTGCCAGGTGTCGTCGGCCATGTCCATCTCCACCAGCACGTAGCCAGGGTAGATGCGGCGCTCGGTGACCGTCTTCTTGCCGTGCTTCAGCTCCACCACCTCTTCGGTGGGCACCAGGATGCGGCCGAACTTGTCCTGCATGCCGGCGCGGTCGATGCGCTCGCGCAGGTTACGTTCCACCGCCTTCTCCATGCCGGAGTAGGCGTGCACGATGTACCAGCGCTTGGTGGACGGGGGGGTGGACGACGCTTCTGGCGCCGTGGCTTGCACTTCTTGCTCGCTCATCGTTTTACCTCAACGGCGCCAGCCGAGGACCAGGTCGTACAGCGCCCACTCCAGCGCCTTGTCGGTCAACCACATGAACAAGGCCATCACGAACACGAAGGCGAACACGTAGCCCGTCATCTGCCCGGCCTCCTTGCGCGTCGGCCAGACCACCTTCTTGACTTCGCGCACCGCGTCGCGCCCGAAGGCGATCAACTGCTTGCCGGGCTCGGACGTGAAGAACAACGCCACGGCGGCGGCGATCAGCCCCAGCAGGGCCGCCACACGCAGCCACAAATCCTGCTTGCCGAAGTAGTAGAAGGCAAAGATCGACGCCAGCAGCAACAGCACCGACCCGGCCAACTTGGCCTTGTCGGCGCTCGTGGACACCGTTTCGACTTGAGGTGAGGTGGACATGACGCAGTGGTTTCAGTGGCCGCGTTTCAGCGGCGGATGACAGCGATGGAGGCCTGCTGCATTGGCAACGAAGCCCGCCGGGCTGTGGCAGCGCCCGGCGGGCTGGTCTTTCATGACCACCCGGTTCAACGGATGGCAGGGGCAGAGGGAATCGAACCCCCAACCTTCGGTTTTGGAGACCGACGCTCTGCCAATTGAGCTATGCCCCTGCGGCAACCTCGACTCGCTGCTTATTCGATGATCTTGGCCACGACGCCCGCACCGACGGTGCGGCCGCCCTCGCGGATGGCGAAGCGCAGGCCTTCTTCCATCGCGATCGGTGCGATCAGCTTGACCGTGATGCTGACGTTGTCGCCAGGCATCACCATCTCCTTGTCCTGGGGCAGCTCCACCGCGCCGGTCACGTCGGTGGTGCGGAAGTAGAACTGCGGCCGGTAGTTGTTGAAGAACGGCGTGTGGCGCCC
>JAUXVE010000109.1 GCA_030680415.1 Rubrivivax sp. | reverse complement strand
CGGCGCCCGCTGCCCCGGCCGCGCCCGCGCCACCGCTGACGCCCAGCCGCGCGCTCGGGGAACGCCGCTGATGCCGGCGGCCGCGCAAGGGGCCGTGCGGGAGACGGGCCCAGGGGGTGCGGCGGCCGCTGCCAGCCGCCTGGAGGCCGAGCACCTGCAGAAGAGCTACGGCACGCGCACGGTCGTCAAGGACGTGCACCTGGCGGTGGGCGCCGGCGAAGTGGTGGGCCTGCTCGGCCCCAACGGCGCCGGCAAGACGACCACCTTCTACATGGTGGTGGGCCTGGTGCGCGCCGACGCGGGAGAAATCCGCATCGACGGCCAGGCGGTGCAGAACCTGCCCATACACCGCCGCTCGCGGCTGGGGCTGTCCTACCTGCCGCAGGAAGCGTCGATCTTCCGCAAGCTGACGGTGTCCGAGAACATCCGCGCCGTGCTCGAACTGCAGTTGGGTCCCAACGGCCGCGCGCTGCCGACGAGGGTGGTGGACGAGCTGTTGCAGAAGCTGCTGCACGACCTGTCGATCGAGAAGCTGCACGACTCGCCGGCGCCGGCGCTGTCGGGCGGTGAGCGGCGGCGCGTGGAGATTGCGCGTGCGCTGGCCACGCAGCCGCGTTTCATCCTGCTCGACGAGCCCTTCGCCGGCATCGACCCGATTGCCGTGATCGAGATCCAGCGCATCATCGGTTTTCTGCGCTCGCGCGGCATCGGCGTGCTCATCACCGACCACAACGTGCGCGAGACGCTGGGCATCTGCGACCGCGCCTACATCATCAGCGAAGGCAGCGTGCTGGCCGAAGGCACGCCGCACGACATCGTCGGCAACGCCGAGGTGCGCAAGGTGTATCTCGGCGAACACTTCCGTATGTAGGCTCGCAATGAAGCCTTCATTGCAGGTCCGCCTTTCGCAGCACCTGGCGCTGACGCCGCAGCTGCAACAGTCGATCCGCCTGTTGCAGCTGTCGACGCTGGAACTGCACCAGGAAGTGGGGCAGATGCTGGACCAGAACCCATTTCTGGAGGCCGAAGACGAGTCGCCTCCCAGTCCCTACGACACGCCGCCCGAGCGCCAGGCCGCCGACCGTACCGGCGACAGCGACGACGGCTACCGCGCCGATGCCCCCGACGCCGGCGAAGCCGCGCCCGAGATCCGTGCCGAGGAATTCGGCACCCCCGAGCGCGAAGACTGGGAGAACGGCACCGAACGCGACGACTTCGACGGCATCCGCGAGACCCCCTCGGGCACGGCCGCGGCCGGCGGCGACAGCGATGGCGACGACATGGAGGCGCAGGACCGACGTGCCGCCAGTGGCTCGCTGCAGGACCACCTGCGTGCGCAGACCGTGGGCATGCGGCTGGACGATGACGACCGCGCGGCGCTGGAGGTGCTGCTGGAGTCGCTCGACGGCGACGGCTACCTGGCCGACCCGCTGGAGGAGATCGCCGAGCGGCTGGCCGACATGCTGGGCGCCCCGCACGAGGCGATGCGCGAGGAGATCCACGAGCGGCTGCGTTGCGCGCTGAACTGGCTGCAGAGTCTGGAGCCCACCGGTGTCGGCGCCCGCACACTGGCCGAGTGCCTGCAGCTGCAGTTGCGTACCTTGCCGGCCGGCGCCGCCCGCGAACTGGCGCTGCGCATCTGCGAGCAGCACCTGGAGCTGCTGGCCCGCCGCGACATGAAGAAGCTGACCGCGCTCACCGGTGCCGACGAGAATCTGGTGCGGCAGGCGCAGGCCCTGATCACCGCCTGCGAGCCCAAGCCCGGGCGCCCCTACACGGCGGCCGAAGCCAACATCGTGGTACCCGACGTGATCGTGCGCAAGACCGGGCGCGGGCTGTCGGTCACGCTCAACCCCGACGTCATGCCCAAGCTGCGCATCAACGACATCTATGCCCAGGCGATCCGCGGCCAGCGCGGCAACGGCGCGGCGGCAGCGGCGGGCCAGCCTTCGATGTCGTCGCGGCTGCAGGAGGCGCGCTGGTTCGTCAAGAACATCCAGCAGCGCTTCGACACCATCCTGCGCGTGAGCAGGGCCATCGTCGAGCGCCAGAAGGGCTTCTTCACACACGGTGCCATCGCCATGAAGCCGCTCGTGCTGCGCGAGATCGCCGACGAACTCGGCCTGCACGAGAGCACGATCTCGCGTGTGACGACGGCCAAGTACATGGCCACGCCGCAGGGCACCTACGAGCTGAAGTACTTCTTCGGCAGCTCGCTCAACACCGAGGCCGGCGGCAGTGCGTCGAGCACGGCGGTACGGGCACTGATCCAGCAGCTCGTGGCTGCCGAGGGTGCGGACAAGCCGCTGTCCGACAGCCAGCTCAGCCAGATGCTCGAGGAGCAGGGCATCCAGGTCGCACGCCGCACCGTGGCCAAGTACCGCGAAGCGCTGCGCATCGCGCCGGCCAGCCAGCGCAAGGCGATTTGATGTTAGCCCCCAGGCTTGTCGCTGCGCGCCTTCGCCACCCCCGAGGCCCGGCACGGGCCCCTTCGTGGCCCTTGGGGCTCAGTCCGGCTTGGGGCTGCGCGCCGCGGCTCCAAGCCCGCCTGCGCGGGCGTGGACGGCAAGCAGGCTCGACGCCTGCGGCGGCGAGCGGCCCGGCGCCGGACTGGTCTTGACCGCCCTGTTCCTCCCCTGCGCCTCCGGCGTCGAGAGCCTGCTCGCCGACGAAGCGCGGCGCATCACGGGTGCGGCGGTGGACAGCGCTCGCGGCGGCGTCTGGGTCGAGGGCGACGAGCGCGCCGCGATGCAGCTGAATCTGGAGAGCCGGCTCGCGCAACGCGTGCTGTGGCCACTGATCGACGGCCCCTACCGCGACGAGCACGAGCTCTACGCGCTGGCCCGGCGCGTGCCCTGGCAGCACTGGATCAACCCCGAGCAGACCCTGCGCGTCGAGGTCAGCGCACAACGCTCGCCGCTGACGAGCCTGAACTTCGCGGCGCTGCGCATCAAGGACGCCGTCTGCGACAGCCTGCGCGAGAGCGCCGGTGCCCGGCCCAGCGTCGACACCCGCCGGCCCGACCTGCCGCTGTTCCTGTTCGTCGGCCCCGACCACGCCACCCTTTACGCCGACACCTCGGGCGACGCGCTGTTCAAGCGCGGCTGGCGCGAGGACACTGGCGAAGCGCCGTTGAAGGAGACACTGGCCGCGGCCATGCTCGCCGCCGCCGGCTGGCAGGGCCGCGCCGAGGACGGCCCGCTGCTCGACCCCTGCTGCGGCGCCGGCACCATCGTCATCGAAGCGGCACAGATCGCCTGCGGCATCGCGCCGGGGGCGCTGCGGCACTTCGCCTTCGAACGCATGTTGCCGTTCCGGCCCCACCTGCCGGCCTGGCGCGAATTGCAGCGCACGGCGCGCGAGCGCGTCCACGCCCCCTTGGTGCCGGTGTACGCCGGCGACGTGAGCTTTCGCATGACCGACTTCGCCACCCGCAACGCCGAGCGTGCCGGCGTGCTCGGCGCCGGCATCAGGGCGATCGAGTTCAAGACCGCCGACGCGCTGCAGCGCCTGCCACCGGCGGCCACCGGCACGCTGATGCTGAATCCGCCGTACGGCGAGCGCATCGCGCCCAAGGGCAGCCGGGGCGGCGCCACGGCGGCGCCGGCCGGCATGGCGCGCGAGGCCTTCGAAGGCGGCGGTTCCCCGGCCGAGTTCTTCAATGCGCTGGCGGCGCACTGGAAGCGTCACTACAGCGGCTGGACGGCCTGGTTGCTGAGCCCGGAGATGAAGCTCGGCGGCCTCATGCACATGAAGGAGAGCCGCCGCGTGCCGATGTGGAACGGGCCCATCGAATGCCGGCTCTTCCGCTTCGACATCGTGGCCGGTGCCGGGCCCGGCGCGCGCGCAAGGCCGTCAGCGGAACAGGCGTAGCGCGTCGACGCGGCGCTCGATCTCGGCCATCACGGCCTCGTACGGCGCGGCGCCGACACCACCGTAGCGGCGCACGAATTCGGCCTCGGGCAGGAATTCCGGCAGGTCGGCCCAGGCTGGCATCAGGTCGTCGTCAGTGACCCCGGGCGCCAGCAGCGCCTGCAGTCGCGCCGGCGCGTGCAGCGCCAGTTCACCGAAACGCGTGCCGGCGCGGTTGGCGGCCATGTCGTTGAAGCTGAAGCCGCTGCCGCTGCGTGCATCGGCCACCTCCTTGGCCAGCCCGATGGCCAGCGCCAGCGCACCCGTGGTCTCCACCACCAGCGCCGCCGAAACCAGGAAGTGGCGCGGGAAGTCGTCGCGGCCGGCGAGCAGCAGGCGCAGCGGCCGTGCCCGCGGCCAGGCCTGCGCGGCCGGCAGCACCGATGGCAAGCCGCGCCCGTTGGCAAACAGCGTCAGCACGACGATCGCGGCGCGGTTCTCCGCCGCGGCATCGCCGCCGGCCGCGGTGCGCGCCTGCGCCAGCGTGAACAGCGGCCCCACCAACTGCGCCAGCGGCACCTCCCAGGCCGGCTTCAGACCGTGGCTGAGTTCGGCCAGGCGCTCGGCGTAGACGCGCAGACGTTGTTGTTCGGCGGCCGGCAGCAGCGCTTCCAGCACGCGTTGCGTGCTGTCGCTGCGCCAGGCATAGACCACCTGCAGATGCTGCGGCATGAAGCGCACGTCGCGGATCACATCGGCCGGCAGCTGCAGCTCGCTCAGCAGGCCGGCGCGCTCGATCCATCGCAGCCCGAGCCATTCGCCCAGCCACACCGGGATCGGCAGGCGCCCGATGCGCATCGACTCGATGGCCGGCAGGGCGCCGGTCTGGACCAGTCGTAGCTCGACGTTGACCCAGCGCCCAAAGGGGTTGGCCGGCGCCCGCCCGCTCATCGTCACCGTGGCCGCGCCGCGCCGCAGGCTGACCTGGCTGCTGGCGGCAAGCCAGCGGCGTGCGCCGTGGTTGAGCAGGACCTCGAGCTCACCCTCGTTCATCGACACCACGCGCAGGCGGCCGGGCGTGGCGTAGCGCGGATCGTGCGCGCGCAGCAAGGCCATGACGCGCGCCGCGTCCTCGGCCCCGACCTCCTCGTGCACGGCCACGACCGGCTTGCGCTGCAGCGCCGCGGCCAGCGCCAGCGCCGCCGCCGCCAGCGCCAGCAGCAGCAAGGCTGCAGCCCAGCGCAGTGTCGTCCTCATGGCCGCAGTCTGCCATCACGGCCCCTCGCCAGGCCGCAGAGGGGCCTGGCGAGGGCATAATTTCGGGTTACTCAAACTTCGGAGGCAGGTCTTGGACCCGAGTCACCCTCGGTGACCGTCCGTTCCGGGTCCGCGCCCGCTGGCCGCCCGGGATGAGACGGAACATCGCCGCACCATCCCGCGCCGCCTCGCCTGCCAGCCGCCGCTGAGGCCCAAGCGCTTGCCACCGTGCCGGCCGCCACCGGCCCGCACCCCCGGAGTAAGAGATGCTCAACGTCTTCACGCTGACCAACGGCCGGCTGTTCCAGGAAGAGATCGAAAGCCTCGCCGGCCTGGCCCACGTGCGCCCGGTCTGGGTCGACCTGGAGAGCCCCACCGCCGAAGAGAAGAACTGGATCAACGAGCGCTTCGGCGTCAGCATCCCGAGTGACGCGGTCGACGACGACCTGGAGGAATCGGCCCGTTTCTACGAAGAGGACAACGGCGAGCTGCACATCCGCTCGGACTTCCTCATCGACGCCGGGGATCCGAGCAAGGGCCCCGGCGCCGAACCTGCGCGCACCGTGCGCGTGGCCTTCATCCTGTTCCAGAACGTGTTGTTCACGATCCACGACGAAGACCTGCCGGTGTTCCGCCTGCTGCGGCTGCGCGCGCGCCGCACGCCGGCACTGATCGAGGACGCCCGCGACGTGCTGCTCAAGCTCTACGACGCCGACGCCGAGTACTCGGCCGATGCGCTGGAGGGCGTCTACGACAAGCTCGAGAAGGTCAGCGCGCGTGTGCTCGGGGACGAGGTCAACGACACCATCGCCGCCGAGGCGCTGGCCGCCATCGCACGCGAGGAAGACCTCAACGGCCGCATCCGCCGCAACATGATGGACACACGCCGCGCGCTGAGCTTCATGATGCGCAGCCGCATGCTCAGCGCCGAGCAGTTCGAGGAGGCGCGCCAGATCCTGCGCGACATCGACTCGCTCGACTCGCACACCGCCTTCCTGTTCGACAAGATCAACTTCCTGATGGACACCATCGTCGGCTTCATCAACATCAACCAGAACAAGGTCATCAAGATCTTTTCGGTGGTCGGGGTGGCGATGCTGCCGCCGACGCTGATCGCCAGCATCTACGGCATGAACTTCAAGGCCATGCCGGAACTCGACTGGGCTGCCGGCTACCCCTTCGCGCTGGTCCTGATGCTGGCATCGGTGGCGGCGCCGTTCATCTATTTCCGGCGCAAGGGCTGGCTGCGCTGAACGCCGGTCGGCCGCAGGGCGCGTGTGTTCGTACCTGAAAACCCCTGCCCGGCGCACGCCGGCCGCCGCCGGCCATCGTGTAACCTCACCGCTTGCGGCGGAGGGCGCAGGCCGGCAACGGGCCAGCCACAGCGAACATGAAGATCCATCACATGCACAGTGCAGCTCGCTGGTGGCGTCACCTCGCCGGCACGGCATTGCTGCTGGCCGCGCAGGCGGCGCTGGCGCAGTTCAGCATGGTGCCGGCGCCGCTGGTGCAGGGCTCGCCGCGGGCCTCGCCGGCCGAGGTCGAAGCCGAATACCGCATCGACGCCGCGCGCCACGTCTACACCGCCTACCCGATGCGCGTCTACCGCGGCAGGCTGCCGCCGCTGCTGTACGGCATCATGATGGTCGAGACCGAGCTCGACGCCAGCGGTCAGGTGCTCAACGTCCACGTCGTGCGCAAGCCCGCGGCCGACGAGGTTGCACCCTGGGTGCTGGCCATGGTGCGCCGCGCTTCGCCCTACCCCGCACCGGCGGCGATGCCGGGCGCGACGGTCAGGTTCACCGAGACCTGGTTCGTCGACAAGTCGGGGCTGTTCCAGTTGTTTTCGCTGACCGAAGGGCAGCGCTGAACGCCTTCCCGCATTGACGCGCCGCTTCAGCCAGCGCACCAGTGCGCCGACGGCGGGCAGCTTCTCGTACAACTCCTCGGCCGCGTCCCCGTCGTCGCGATGCACGTCAGCGCGCGCAAGAAAACGAAGGGGCACCGCGGCCGGCGGCGCCCCTGGCTGTAAAGACTGCTGTGCAGCGCCCCTGAGCGAACGAGGAGGGAGGGAGGAGGAGGAGAAGCGCTCTGGGATTGCAGTCGGTTGGCCCGACAGGCTGCACAACAGGGAAAGGAGATCCATGCCGCCCAGCTTCTTTGCCAGACGTGATGCTGCGACCGCCGCACGCCGGTGAAGTTCCGGCCGTCGCGTCGGCCTTGCGTAAAGAACTATTGCATTACGCCGAATACGCATAGTCTTGGGCGGATGTTCCGCCCCGCCCATCAGCGTAACGCTGCAGGAGAGCGCGCTTACACACTGGAACAAGTGGCGACCGCGCGGCGGCGCCGACACGTGGCGCCGGCCTTGCCTAGAATCGCAGGTCCACTTGGGGCCACCGCCATGCTCTACCCCGAACTGTTCAAGCAACTCGAAGCCGTGCGCTGGAACATGGACACGGACATCCCGTGGGCCAAGTTCCAGCCCGACAGGCTCACCGAAGAGCAGGCGCAGACGATCAAGATGAACGCCATCACCGAGTGGGCGGCATTGCCGGCCACCGAGATGTTCCTGCGCGACAACCGCGACGACAGCGACTTCAGCGCCTTCATGAGCGTGTGGTTCTTCGAGGAGCAGAAGCACTCGCTGGTGCTGATGGAGTACCTGCGCCGCTTCCGGCCCGACCTGGTGCCGACCGAGGCCGAACTGCACGCCGTGCGCTTCGAGTTCGACCCCGCGCCGGCGCTGGAAACGCTGATGCTGCATTTCTGCGGCGAGATCCGCCTCAACCACTGGTACCGGCGCGCCGCCGAATGGCACAGCGAACCCGTCATCAAGGTGATCTATGAAACCCTGGCGCGCGACGAGGCCCGCCACGGCGGCGCCTACCTGCGCTACATGAAGCGCGCACTGACCAAGTTCGGCGACGAGGCGCGCGCCGCCTTCGCCAAGGTGGGCGTACTGATGGCCAGCGCCCGGCGCACGGCGCAGGCGCTGCACCCGACCAACCTGCACGTCAACGTGCAGTTGTTCCCGCGCGACACCATCCAGAGCCGGCTGCCCAACCCCGAATGGCTGGAGCAGTGGCTGGACAAGCAGATCCAGTTCGACAGCGTGTGGGAAAACAAGGTCGTCGAACGCATCCTGCACAACATGAGCCTGCTCATGGAGCGCAGCTTTGCCAGCGTGCAGGAACTCAACCGCTACCGCAAGGAAATCGGCGCCGCGCTGGCCGCCGCGCAGGCGCGGCCGCAGCCGGGTTGACTTCCCCTCCCTCTCCCGCTCGCGGGAGAGGGTCGGGGTGAGGGTCTTTCGATCACTCGAACGATCAACCCTTGCTCGCCTGGTCCGCCTTGCGGTCGGCCGCCACCTTCTGCGCCGACGGCCGCTCGCCCACCAGTTTCGCGTACGTCTTCCAGTCGATGCCCGCGGCCGCCAGCAGGTCTTCGCCGAGCACCGACTTCGTCGCCATCGCCACCAGCGGCAGGCTGACCCAGCCCGAGCAGTCGGCCAGCGTGAAGCTGTCGCCCGCGAGGTAAGGCGAAAACTTCGCCAGCCGCTTGAAGCCGGCGATGTTCTTCGTCAGCAGCTTGCGCACGCGCTCCCTGGTGCCGTCGCTCACCGTGCCGCCGAAGAAGGCCTGCGCGTACAGCTCGCGCGCGACCAGTTCCAGGTGCAGGTCCACGAAGGTGGCCAGCTCGCGCACCTTGGCCGCGGCCAGCGGGTCGGCCGGCAGCAGCGGCGGCTGCGGGTAGCGCGCTTCGAGGTAGTCGACGATGACCTGGCTTTCGCACAAGGTCTGGCCGTCGACGCGGATGAAGGGCACCTTGCCCAGCGGCGTGGCCGCCAGCACCGCTTCGGCCTTCGAGCCGGTCGCGACCCGCTCCTCGGTGAACGAGATGCCTTTTTCCAGCAGGGCGAGCTTGACCTTGTTGTAGTAGTTGGAAAGGGTGATGCCGCACAGCGTGATCATCGGGGTCTCCTGGGTTGAGGGGGATCGAAAAGTCTAGCGTCGCAGCCGCGCGCGGTTGACGAGCGCGATGCCGGCGCACACCGCCGCCAGCGCCACCACCAGCCGCAGCGTCAGCGGTTCGCCGAGCAGCAGCACGCCCGCGAGCAGCCCGAACACCGGCGTGAGCAGCGTGAAGACCGAGATGCGCGTGGCCGGGTAGTGGCGCACGAGCCAGAACCAGACCAGGTAGCTGGCAAAGGTGATGACCACGGTCTGGAAGGCCAAGGGCCACAACGACGCGCCCGTCAGCCGCGCCGGCCAGGGTTCACCGGCCACCAGCGAGGCCAGGCCCAGCGCCGCCGCCGAAACGGCCAGCTGGTACAGCAGCGCCTTTTCCGGCAACGCGCTGCCCAGCCGGCTGCCGCGCAGGACGAGTGTGGTCAGTCCCCACAGCACCGCACCGGCGATGCCCAGCGCGTCGCCCAGCCACTGCAGCGGCCCCGCCGTCGGGCGCACGAAACCTTCGAAGTAGGCCCACACCACGCCGCCGAAGGCGAGCAGCAGCCCCAGCGCCTGCCAGCGATCGAGCCGCTCGCTGCGCGCGATCAGCGGCATGCCCAGCGCAACGACGAAGGGCGCGAAGTAGATGAACACCGACATGCGCGATGCGCTGGTGTACTGCAGGCCGACGAAAATGCAGCCGAACTCCAGCGCGAACAGGCTACCCGCCAGCAGGCCGGCGCGGCCGGTGCCGTCAGCCTGCCAGAGGTTCAGGCCGCGCGCCCGGGACCACAGCACCAGCAGCAGCGCAGCGCCCAGCGAACGCACCGCGGCTTGCATCAGCGGCGGGATCTCGCTCAGCGTGAGCTTGGTCGAGACCTGGCCCAGGCCCCAGACCACGCAGCAGCCCAGCAGCAGCGCCACCGCCAGGCCATCGACGTGGTCCTTGCGGTCGCCGTGGTGGGTGGCGTTCGGGCGGATCGCACTCACGATCGGAACTCTCTGCTGTCGGCACCGCCGGCGAGCAAGGCCAGCGCAGCGCAGAGCAGGCCCGCAACGGCCCCGGTGGCGTGCGCCAGCGGCGCGACCGCAATGTCCCAGTCGGCCGGGTGCCGCAGCACCGTGCCCCAGGGTTGCTCGAGCAGCAGCTTGGCCACGAGTCCGGCGCCGACCAGGGCGCCGATGGCGCGTTGCCGGCCCTGGCCGGCGACCAGCAGCCACAACACGGCCACCGCCACGCCGGCATGCAGCAGGCCCGACAGGCCGCCGTAATGCGCCAGCTCTGGCCGCAGCAGCAGGCCGACATGCGTCAGCGGCCAGGCCAGGCACCAGGCCAGCGTCGCGCCTGGCGGCACGCGCGCGGCCCAGCCGAAAGCCGCCACCGCCGCGGTGGCGCCCAGGTTGCCACCGAGGTGCAGTGCGCTCCAGTGCACGAAGGCAGCGGTCCAGGCGCGCCAGGGCTCGCTGGCCGCCAAGGCCGGCTGCCAGTCCAGCAGCACGGCCGGCACCCACCAGGCGAACACCGAGCCCAGCGCCAGCAGCGCCGCCAGCGCCACCCAGGCCCGGCCCGGCGCGCTCAGCCGAAGACGGCGCGCCACAAGGCCAGCACGGCGTCGCGCTGCGCGGCCAGGCTGTCGGGGTCGAAGTGCGTGGGCTGCTCGTCCAGGCGCGCGCGGTGCTGCGCGCGGCGCAGCTCGCGGTAGGCATCGGCCGCGGCGCGGCCGACGTCGGCAGGCAGCAGGCCGGCCGCTTCGGCACGCTGCAGCAGCGCGATGTTGCCGGCGTTGTCTAGCAGCTCCGGGTGCGCCGCGGCATGGGCCAAGACCAGGTACTGCACGGCGAATTCGACGTCCATCATGCCGCCGGCGCTGTGCTTGACGTCGAAGCGGCCCGCCGGCACCGGCCGCGCGGCGCGCACCTTCTCCCGCATCGTGCGCACTTCCTCGCGCAGCGCCTCGGGATCCCGCGGCGCGGTGAGCACGGCGCGGCGCGTGGCTTCGAAGCGCGGCGCGATGCCTGCCGCCCCGGCCGCGAAGCGCGCCCGCGTCAGCGCCTGATGCTCCCAGGTCCAGGCGGTATTGCTGCCGCGGCCGGCCTGGTAGGTCTCGAAGGCGTCGATCGACGTCACCAGCAGCCCCGAATTGCCGTTCGGCCGCAGCGCCGTGTCGATGTCGAACAGCTCGCCGGCCGAGGTGCGCAGCGTGAGCCAGGTGATGAGCTTGCGCACGAACGCGGGGTAGACCTCCTGTGCACGCAGCTTGTCTTCTTCGCTGGCGTCGGCGTCGTCGTAGACGAAGACGACGTCGAGGTCGCCGCCGTAGCCCAGCTCCTTGCCGCCAAGCTTGCCGTAGGCGATGACGGCCAGGCCGGGCGTGGCGCGATGGCGCTGCTTCAGGCGTGCCCAGGCCCAGCGCACGGCGGTGTCGAGCACGGTGTCGGCCAGCGCCGACAGGTCGTCGGCGACCTGCTCCACGGTGAGGTCGCCCTCGACGTCGCGCACCAGCGTGCGGAAGACCTCGGCATGGTGCGCGTGGCGCAGCGTGTCGAGCAGGTTTTCCTCGTCGTCCTCTCCCGAGCGCTGCCAGGCGGCCAGGCGGCCCTCGAGTTCGGCGCTGAAAGCCGCGCGGTCGAAGCGCTGGTGCAGCAGCCGTTCGTCGGCCAGCTCGTCGATGACGCCGGGGTGGCGCATCAGGTACTGCATCGGCCAGCGCGCGATGCCGAGCACGCGCAACAGCCGGCGGTGCACCTCGGGGCGCTCGAGCAGCAGCGCGAGGTAACTCTCGCGCCGCAGCAGCGGCGCCACCCAGTCGATGAAACGCACTGCCGCGACCGCCGTGCAGGTGCCGTTGTGCACGGCCTGGGCCGTCTTCTGCATCAAGCGGCCCAGGCGCAGGCGACTCTCGTCTCGCAGCGCCAGCACACGCGGGTTCTGGGCCCAGGAGCGCAGGCGCTCGGCCATTTCAGGCGGCAGCTTGTCGAGCAAGGCCTCGCTGTCGATCGGCAGCGGTGCCGGCCCGCAGCGGCGGCAGTTGCCCTTGCCCTCGTCGGCTGCGGCGCCCTGGCCCTCGCGCAACAGGGCATCGAATTCGGCGGCCACCAGCTCGCGCACCTCGCCCAGGCGGCCGAGCAGCTCGCAGGCCTCGGGCTGGCACACGAAGCCCAGGCTGCGCGCGATCCACGCCAGGTCTCCGTCGGCTGCGGGCAACAGGTGTGTCTGCTGGTCGTCGAGGTACTGGATGCGGTGTTCGATGCGCCGCAGCAGCACATAGCCGGCGGCCAGCTTGTGCGCCGTCTCGGGCTTCATCAGGCCGCGCGCCACCAGCCGCTCCAGCCCGCGCAGCGTGCTGCGGGTGCGGATCTCGGGGAACTGGCCGCCGCGCACCACGAGCATCAGCTGGACGATGAATTCGATCTCGCGGATGCCGCCGCGCGACAGCTTCACGTCGTTGGCGCGCTCGGGGCGTCCAGCGGCGCGCCGCTGCGCTTCGTCGCGGATCTTGCGGTGCAGTTGGCGCAGGCCCTCGAAGACGCCGTAGTCGAGATAACGCCGGTAGACGAAGGCCGTGACCAGCGAGCGCAGCGCCAGCGCGCGGCCGCTGGCCATGGCCCCGCGCGGCGCCACGACGCGGCTCTTCAGCCAGGCGAAACGCTCCCACTCCCGGCCCTGCACCTGGAGGTATTCCTCCAGCATGCCCAGGCTCACCACCGGCGGACCGGAGTTGCCGTTGGGCCGCAGCGCCAGGTCGACGCGAAAGACAATGCCGTCGTCGGTGGTCTCGCCGATCAGCGCGTACAGGCGCTTGGCGACATAGGCGAAGTATTCGTGGAACGACACCGGGCGCGCGCCCGCGGTCTGGCCGTCTTCCTCGTAGACGTAGATGAGGTCGATGTCGGACGAGACATTGAGCTCGCGCGCGCCGAGCTTGCCCATGCCGACGATCCACATCTGCACCCGTTGCCCTTGCGCATCCAGCGGCGCACCGTGGCGCTCGTCGGTCTCGGCTTCGGCCTGCGCCAGCGCCAGCTCCAGCGTGGCCTCGGCCAGGTCCGTCATGGCGCCGGTGACGGTGTCCAGCGGCGCCTTCTGCTCGACGTCGAGCACGGCCAGCCGTTCCAGCACCAGGTGGCGCGCGACACGCAGCGCCGCCGGCAGGTCGCGGTTCGACTCGCGCAGCCGCTGCACCAGGGCCGTGATGTCGTCGAAGCCGGGCGCGCCGGGTGGCAGCAGCGCCAGTTCGGCCGGCCAGCGGCGGCGCACGCGCTGCACGAAGCGGCTGTGCGCGGCGTCGGCGGCGGGGGTGGGCAATGCGATGGTCGGGATGGCAGCCATGGCGGAACGCGCTGCCGCTAGGTGCAGGGCGGCAAGCCGGCCGCAGCAGTGCGGCATGCATTCATCGGCATCGTGGCGCCCTCCGGTGTCGTCGCTGTTCGACGCTGCTCTCGTTCCGGCGGAGCCGGGCCCTCGGGGCAGCTGATGGGGTGCGAGCGTAGTCCCGTTTCCATGGCCCACCGGGCCGGGGGGATATGCCGCGGCAGCGGCCGCCGGCCAGCGACAGCACAATGCGGCCATGAAGATCGCCGCCGTGCAGATGGTTTCCAGCCCCGACTGGCCCGACAACCGCGATGCCGCGGCGCGGCTGATCCGCCAGGCCGCGGCGGCCGGTGCCGCGCTGGTCGCGCTGCCCGAATACTTCTGCGTCATGGGCCGGCGCGACACCGACAAGCTCGAGCTCGCTGAAGCGCCGGGCGGCGGTCCGATCCAGGACTTCCTGGCCACCACCGCGCGCGACTGTGGCGTCTGGATCGTCGGCGGCACGCTGCCGCTGCGCACCCAGGTGCCCGGCCAGGCGCTCAACCGCTGCTGCGTTTACGGGCCCGACGGCGCCGAGGCGGCGCACTACGACAAGATCCACCTCTTCGCCTTCGACAGCGGCCGCGAGAGCTACGACGAAGGCCGCACGCTGCAGGCCGGCAGCGCGCCGGTGGCGCTGGACGTGTCGGCCGGCGCCGCCACCTTGCGCGTCGGCTTGTCGATCTGCTACGACCTGCGCTTCCCCGAGCTCTACCGTGCGCTGATGCAGCCGCCGTGCGACCTGATCTGCGTGCCGGCGGCCTTCACCTACACCACCGGCCGCGCGCACTGGGAGCTGCTGCTGCGGGCTCGCGCAGTGGAGAACCAGTGTTATGTGCTCGCCGCGGCGCAGGGCGGCAGCCACCCCAACGGCCGCCGCACGTGGGGGCACAGCATGGTCGTCGACCCCTGGGGCGAGGTCGTGGCGCTGTGTGAAGAAGGCGAAGGCGTGGTGTTGGCCGAGGTCGATGCGGCGCGCATTGCCAAGGTGCGGATGCAGTTGCCGGCGCTGGCGCATCGGCGGCTGTAGGAGCCCGGCGCCGCTGCTCTCAGCGGCTGCCGAACATCATCCGGTGCGCCAGCCAGTCGCGCACCGGCGGCAGGCCTTGCAACGCCGCCAGTCCCAGGCCGCGCGCGGTGGCGGCGCCGGGCAGCTTCCAGGTGAAGCTGCGGGCCAGGAAATCGGTGGCCGCGATCATCGTCCAGCGGTCGGCGGCGCGCGCCCACTCGGCGCGCCGCAGCGCCGTTGGCAACGTGTCGGCATGGCGCAGCATGGCGACCAGTTCGTGCGCGTCGCGCAAGCCGAGGTTCAAGCCCTGGCCCGCCACCGGGTGCAGGGTCTGTGCCGCGTTGCCGATGCGCACCGTGGCGCCGCTGACCAGCGTGCCTTCGGCGTTCAGACCCAGCGGGAAGGACTTGAGCGGCGTGATGCCGACGATGCGCCCGGCCTCGGCGGGGAAGATCGTGTTCAGCACCGCCATGCGCTGGGCATCGCTGAGGTCGCGCACCGGGTCGTCGCCGCCGGGCACGCACCACACCAGGGCCGCGCGAGCGGCACCACCCGGGTCGCCGGACAAGGGCAGCAGCGCGGCCGGCCCGTGCCGCGTGAAGCGCTCGAAGGCCATGCCGCGCGTAGCGCCCTGCAGCGTGACGCTGCCGACCCACGCCGTCTGCCCGTAGTCGCTGACCAGCGCCTTGCGCGCCTGGTCGGCGAAGACGCCGCCTTCGGCCACCACCGCGAGGTCGAAAGGCTCGGCGATGCCGGCGTCGACCTCCACCCCCGCCGGCAGCGCCTTGATCGCCGCCACGGGTGTGCCGAAACGGCAGTGCAGCCGCTCGGGCTGCGCCGCGACCTCGGCTTCCCAGGCACGCTGCAGCGGCGCCACCAGCGCGCCGTAGGGCAGCACGGCGCCGAGGCAGGGCACGCCCAGGTCGGCCGCACGCAGGCGCACCGCAGGTTCGCCGAACAGCGTGCCCAAGCTCGGCGGCGCCTGCGACACGTGCACCTGCAGGATGGGCTCGGCCGCCGCCGCCGGCCACGCGCCCAGGCGCTGCAGGAACTGCACGCTGCCCAGCGACAACGCCAGCGTGCGCGGGTCGGCGCTCACGTCATGGTCGGCCGCGCGGGCGTCGAAGAGCGTGATGCCGGCCTGCGGCAGCAGCCGCGCCGCGTGCAGCGCCAGCGCCAGCCCCACCGGGCCAGCGCCCACCACCGCGATCTGCCATGCCGTGTTCGTCACCTGAATTCCTTGGCTGCCGCGTATTATTTGCCGCGCCCCGCCGGTGGGGCGTGCGGAGGGTCAAGCCATGGCGATGATGGACTTCATCAAGAAACAGTTCATCGACATCCTCGAGTGGACCGAAAGCGGCGACGGCACGCTGGCCTGGCGCTACCCGATGGCCGGCAACGAGATCCAGCACGGCGCCGCGCTCACCGTGCGCGAGAGCCAGGTTGCCCTGTTCGTCAACGAGGGTCAGGTGGCCGACGTCTTCGGCCCCGGCAGGTACCGGCTGGCGACGCAGACGCTGCCGGTGCTGACCTACCTGAAGAACTGGGACAAGCTGTTCCAGAGCCCGTTCAAGAGCGACGTCCACTTCTTCAGCACGCGCCAGCAGCTCGACCGCCGCTGGGGCACGACGCAGCCGGTGACGATCCGCGACAAGGATTTCGGTGCCGTGCGGCTGCGCGCGTTCGGCAATTACGCCTTTCGCATCGCCGACGCGAAACTGTTCCACACCGAAGTCGCAGGCACGCGCGAGCGCTACACCTTGGACGACATCGACGGCCAGCTGCGCGGTCTGATGCTGCAGCACATCAGCGACGCGGTGGCACAAAGCGGTGTGCCCTTCCTGGACCTGGCCGCAAATCAGGTGGAGTTCGCCAGCCAGCTGCGCAGCGCCACGGCCGGGGAGTTCGCACGCCTCGGCCTGGCACTGGAAGCGGTGACGGTGCAAAACGTGAGCCTGCCCGAAGAGCTGCAGAAAGTGCTGGACCAGAAGATCGGCATGGGCATGGTCGGCGGCGACATGGGCAGGTTCATGCAATACCAGACGGCGCAGGCGATCCCGAAGTTCGCCGAGGGGGCGGCCGGGGCCGCGGGCGGCGGCGGTGGCGTGGTCGGCGACGCCATGGGCCTGGGCGCCGGCGTGGCGCTGGGCCAGGTGATGGCGCAACAGTTGAGCCAGGGCCTGCAGGGCGGCGGTGCGGGTGCCGCCGCCGTGGCGCCGCCGGCAGCGCTGAAACCCGACGAGGTGATGGCCACGATCGAGAAACTGGCCGAGCTGAAGGCCAAGGGCATCCTCAGCGACGACGAGTTCGCGGCGAAGAAGGCCGAGCTGTTGAAGAAACTGGTCTGAGCCGCCGCTCAGGCGTAGGTGACCCACCCCAGCCGTTCGGGGTGGTCCAGGTGCGGCAGGTGGTTGTAGCTCACCAGCATGTGGCGCCTGGGCGTGTAGGCGAACTCGGTCAGCGAACTGTTGCGGATGCGCATGTTGAGCTCGACCATGGTCTGCGGCGGGGTGGCCAGCACCAGCGACACGGCAGTGGCGATGGGGCCGCCGCTGGAGACGATGAGCACATCGCCCTGGTACTGCTGGCGCACATGGTCCAGCGCCCCGGTGACGCCGGCCACGAAGTCGGGCCAGCTCGGCATGCCCACGGGCGCCGTGCGGCCGGCCATCCACTGCGCCAGACCCTCGCGCAGCAGCCGGAAATGGGTGCGGTAAGCCTCGGGCGAGGTCGCTTGGACCGGCTGCCGGAGCGTGGGGTACGCAGCGCGCACCAGAGCCTCGCCGTCGTACTCGTTCAGCCCCGGCCAGGGCAGCACGGGGGGCAGATCGCCGTAGCCTTCGGCCAAGGCGTCGAGTGACTGCACGTGGCGTTGCAGCGTGCCGCGCAGCACGCCTTCGAAGACCACGCCGCGGCGGCGAAACCAGTGCCCCAGCTCGCGGCACTGGCGCGCGCCGAGTTCGCTGAGCTGGTCGTAGTCGGCGGCGCCGAAGGACGCCTGGCCGTGGCGCACGAGGTAGAGGATGCCCATGGCGGCGATTGTGGCGGCGCGCCCTGGCCGGCCGTGTCGCGCGGGCGACCGCTGAGCTGGCGCGGCATGGCGCCCGAAGCCGCCAGCAGCCCGGCCGCCGCTGCGCTACGCTCCATGGCTTCATCAGCTGCACAGAGAAACCCCACCATGCAATACCGCCGACTCGGCCGCGCCGGCCTGCGCGTCAGCACCCTGTCCCTCGGCTCCTGGGTCACTTACCACAACCAGGTCGATACCGGCGACGCCGTCGAGATGATGGCCGCGGCCTTCGACGCCGGCATCAACTTCTTCGACAACGCCGAGGTCTACGCCGGCGGCCGCAGCGAGGAGATCATGGGTGCGGCGCTCAAGCAACTGGCCTGGCCGCGGCTGAACTACGTCGTCTCGACCAAGTTCTTCTGGGGCCTGGACCGTGCCGGCGACGCCGTCAACCGCAAGGACACGCTCAACCGCAAGTACCTGATGCAGGCCATCGACGGCTCGCTCGGGCGCTTCGGCCTGGAGCACATCGACCTCATCTACTGCCACCGCCCCGACCCGCACACGCCGGTGGAGGAGACGGTGCGCGCCATGAGCGACATCATCACGCAGGGCAAGGCGCTGTACTGGGGCACCAGCGAATGGTCGGCAGCCGACATCCGCGCCGCCTGGGAGATCGCCGAGCGCCACCACCTGCACAAGCCGGTGATGGAACAGCCGCAGTACCACCTGTTCCACCGCCAGCGTGTCGAGGAGGAGTATTCGCGCCTGTACGGCGACATCGGCTTGGGCCTGACGACCTGGAGCCCGCTGGCTTCCGGGCTGCTCACCGGCAAGTACCGCGACGGCGTGCCCGCCGGCAGCCGCGGCGCGTTGGAGAACATGGCCTTCCTGCGCGACGGCCTCACCCACGCGGCCAAGAACGCCGCGGTGGCGCAGCTGGAGCCGATCGCGCTCGAGCTCGGCGGCACGCTGGCGCAGCTGGCGCTGGCCTGGGTGGCGAACAACCCGCGCGTCAGCACCGTCATCACCGGGGCGTCCAAGCTGTCGCAGCTGCAGGCCAACCTGGGGGCGCTGGATCTGCTGGACAAGCTCACGCCCGAGGTGCTGGCACGCATCGACGCCATCACGCAGCCGCTGGCAGACTGAAACGGGGACGGGTAGGCCCTGCTCCGGAGGGGTCTCGCGACCCCCTTCAGATCGGCTTCAGGGCGCCCTTGAAACGCTCCTCCAGCGGCGCGTGCCCGAGCGGCGGAAACACGAACGTGGCCTCGGGCACCGCGCGCTCGGGAATGGCATCCAGCAGGTGCCGGATGAGCTTGAGGCGGCCACGGCGCTGGTCGTTGAAGTCGACCAGGGTCCACGGTGCGTACGGCGTGTGCGTGGCCTCGAGCATGGCCTGGCGGGCCTTCGTGTAGGCGTCGTACTTTTCGCGCGCCTTGAGGTCGATGGGCGACAGCTTCCAGCGCTTGAGCGGGTCTTCGGCGCGCTCGGCGAAACGCTCTTCCTGCTGCGCCTGATCCACCGTGAGCCAGTACTTCAGCAGCAGGATGCCGTCGTCGACCAGCAGCCGCTCGAACACCGGCGCCTGCGCCAGGAAGGCCTGGACCTGGTCTTCGCTGCAAAAGCCCATCACGCGCTCGACGCCGGCGCGGTTGTACCAGCTGCGGTCGAAGAGTGCGATCTCGCCGGCCGCCGGCAGGTGCGGCACGTAGCGCTGGAAGTACCACTGCGTGGCTTCGCGCTCGCTCGGCTTGGCCAGCGCCACGACGTGGCACTGGCGCGGGTTCAGCTCCTCGGCGATGGCGGCGATGACGCCGCCCTTGCCGGCGGTGTCACGGCCTTCGACGACCACCACCAGCCGCTTGCCGGTGTGGGCCAGCCAGCGCGCGACGTCGTTCAATTCCAGTTGCAGCGGCGCCAGCTGCTCCTCGTAGTCGGCCTTGCTCAGCGTGGCGGACTGGCCCTTGTCGCCCGACTTCTTGCTCTTCTTGCCCATGCGCGTGTTCCTCCGTGGCCGGAGTTATAGCGCTGCCGGGCCGGGCCTTGTGCGCGCCGTGACTACTTCTTGCGCAACTTCTGGATCGCCGCCAGTTGCGCCGCCATGGTCGCGAACTCGCTCTGCGCGGCGGCAAGGTCGATGTCGCTCTTGGCGTTGCGCATGGCTTCTTCGGCCGCCTTCTTGGCCTCGGCCGCCTTGGCCTCGTCGAGGTCGTGGCCGCGGATGGCGGTGTCGGCGAGCACCGTCACCACGCCCGGCTGCACCTCGAGGATGCCACCGGCGACGAACACGAGCTCCTCTTCGCCGTTGTCGGCGCGCTGGATGCGCACCGCCCCCGGCCGGATGCGCGTGATCAGCGGCGTGTGCCGCGGCAGGATGCCGAGTTCACCGCTCTCGCCCGGCAGCGCAACGAACTTGGCTTCGCCGGAGAAGATGCTCTCTTCGGCGGAGACGACGTCGACGTGAATCGTGGCCATGCTGATTTCCTATCCCGTTTGAAGAAGATGCTGCAGAGAGCAAGCAGACGGGTGTCTGGCTAGGCGCGCCCCGCAGCCGTACCACCCGTACGGCGAGGAGCGCAACGACGCCAGGCGCCCGTATGCGCCGCTCACTGCATCTTCTTCGCCTTTTCGAAGGCCTCGTCGATGGCCCCGACCATGTAGAAGGCCTGCTCCGGCAGGTGGTCGCACTCGCCGGCGACGATCATCTTGAAGCCGCGGATGGTCTCCTTCAGCGGCACGTACTTGCCCGGGCTGCCGGTGAACACTTCGGCAACGTGGAAGGGCTGGCTCAGGAAGCGCTGGATCTTGCGCGCGCGGCTGACGGCCAGCTTGTCTTCCGGGCTCAGTTCGTCCATGCCCAGGATGGCAATGATGTCGCGCAGTTCCTTGTAGCGCTGCAGCGTCGACTGCACGGCCCGCGTCGTCTCGTAGTGGTCCTGGCCGACCACGTTCGGGTCGACCTGGCGCGATGTCGAGTCCAGCGGGTCCACCGCCGGGTAGATGCCGAGCGAAGCGATGTCGCGGCTCAGCACCACGGTGGCGTCCAGGTGCGCGAAGGTGGTGGCGGGCGAGGGGTCGGTCAGGTCGTCGGCCGGCACGTAGACGGCCTGGATCGAGGTGATCGAGCCGACCTTGGTCGACGTGATGCGCTCCTGCAGGCGGCCCATTTCCTCGGCCAGCGTCGGCTGGTAGCCCACCGCCGAAGGCATGCGGCCCAGCAGCGCCGAGACTTCGGTGCCGGCGAGCGTGAAGCGGTAGATGTTGTCGACGAAGAACAGCACGTCGCGGCCTTCGTCGCGGAAACTCTCGGCAATGGTCAGCCCGGTCAGCGCCACGCGCAGGCGGTTGCCCGGCGGCTCGTTCATCTGGCCGTAGACCATCGACACCTTGGACTCGCCCAGGTTCTCCAGGTTGACGACGCCCGAATCGGCCATCTCGTGATAGAAGTCGTTGCCCTCGCGCGTGCGCTCGCCGACACCGGCGA
>JAUXVE010000006.1 GCA_030680415.1 Rubrivivax sp. | reverse complement strand
GATAATGGAAGTAATATCTGCTGCTGATCATGTTAATTGGAAAATCCCGGAACTGGTATTGATTAGAGTGGCTTCCGGGACCTTCGCACTACTTTTTGACGGCGAGCCGAGTGGTAGCTGAGCTTGGGGGCTAATCAGCATTTGCAATGAAGTCAGGCAAGCGACCCGCCAGGCCCCCGGTCGCGGTTCGGCCCGTATTCCGCCACCACGGCGCGCAGCCGGGCGCGCACCGAAGCGTCGTCTTCCAGGCCCGCGCTGGGCTGCGCAAGCAGCCACGCCAGCAGTTCGTCCACGCGCCCGGCACTCGCCGCCAGGCGCGCCACGCGCAGCCGCGGCACCGGGGTGGGCAGCGTGTCGTCGGCCCCCGCCAGCAGCTCTTCGAACAGCTTTTCCCCCGGTCGCAGCCCCGTGAACTCGATCGCGATCTCCTGCGGCGTGTGCCCCGCCATGCGGATGAGGTCGCGCGCCAGGTCGACGATCTTCACCGGCTCGCCCATGTCCAGCACCAGCACCTGGCCGCTCTCGCCGATGGCCGCGGCCTGCAGCACCAGGCGGGCGGCTTCGGGGATGGTCATGAAGTAGCGGATGATGTCCGGGTGTGTCACCGTCACCGGGCCGCCCCTGGCGATCTGCTCCTTGAACTTGGGGATCACGCTGCCGCTGCTGCCCAGCACGTTGCCGAAGCGCACGGCCATGAAACGCGTCCCGGGGTGCGTGGCAGCCAGGCTGCTGACGACCATCTCGGCGGCGCGCTTGGTGGCCCCCATGACGTTGGTGGGGTTCACCGCCTTGTCGGTGCTGATGAGCACGAAGCGCTCGGCGCCCGCCTCGGCGGCGGCGAGCGCGGCGTGGTAGGTGCCCAGGGTGTTGTTGCGCAGCGCGGCGGCGGCGTTGTGTTCCTCCATCAGCGGCACGTGCTTGTAGGCCGCGGCGTGGAAGACCACCTGCGGGCGCCAGCGGCCGAAGATGGCGCGCAGGTGGGGGAGGTCCTTGACGTCGCCGATCAGGCGCACGAGTTCGAGCGCCGGGAAATCCCCGCTCAGCTCCTGCTCGATGGTGTAGAGGTTGAATTCGCTCAGCTCGACCAGCACCAGCCGCGCCGGCTTGTAGCGCGCCACCTGGCGGCACAGCTCGCTGCCGATGCTGCCGCCGGCACCGGTGACGAGCACCGTCTTGCCGTGCAGGGTCTGCGCGATGTCGGTTTCGTCCAACAGCACGGGCTCGCGGCCGAGCAGGTCGTCGGGTTCGATGTCGCGCAGGCGCTCCACGCGCGCCTTGCCTTCGCTCAGCTCGGTGGCGCTGGGCACGGTGAGCACGGGCAGCCCGGTGGCGGCGGCGATGTCCAGCGCGCGGCGGCGCTGCACCCGGGTGGCCGAAGGCAGGGCCACGATGACGTGCGTGGCGGTGCCGCGGCGGGCCTGCGCGGGCAGCTCGGCCAGCGGCCCGAGCACCGGCACGCCGCCGATGCGCGCGCCCTGCCTGGCCGGGTCGTCGTCGAACAGGCCCAGCATCGTCCAGCCCTGCCCGTGCAGGCCGGCGATGAGCATCCTGGCCGCTTCGCCGGCACCCATCACCAGGGCGCGGCGGATCTCGCCGTCGCGGCCGGCGATGCGCGAGCGCGCGTGTTCGTAGAGCATGCGGTAGGCGATGCGCACCAGGCTCAGGCCCATGAGGGTGACCACCGGGTGCAGCGCCAGCACCGCGCGCGGGATCTTCACCAGCCCCAGGCCCATCACCACGGCGGCGCTGGCCGTGCCGGCGAGCAGGCAGGCCAGCGTCAGGCGCTTGATCTCGCCGAAGCCGGCAAACCGCCACATGCTCTGCGGCACCCGGAACAGCGTGTTGGCCGCCAGGTAGGCGGCCACGATGCCCAGCAGCACCCAGCCGTCGTAGGCCGGCCGCGCGCTGAGCCAGCGTTCGAAACCCAGCCGGAAGAGGTAGGTGACGTTCCAGCAGGCGGCCACCACGGCGGCGTCCACCCCCAGCGACAGCGGCTCGCGGTGGGGGCGCAGGCGGGCCAGGAAGAGGTCGAGACGGTGCCAGACCGTGGGTGCGTCGGGCATGCGGGCGTCGGTTCGGTGCGGTGGCCGGGCCATTCCGGGTCAGGGTGCCAACAACGGGTGCGCGGGGTGCAGGATCGGGTTGACGACGGTGACGCCGCCCCAGGTGAAGCCGTGCTGCAGGTCTTCGCTCAACAGCACACGGCAACGGTGCTGCGAAGCCACCGACAGAATGAGAGCATCCCAGATGCTGGTCTGGTGTGCAGCATTCAGCTCCATCGCCGCGACCAGCGCAGGCCAGGCGGAATCCCCCACGGCATAGAGTGCGGCCCACTCCAGCACGGCACGCCGGGTTGGCTCGGCGCTGCGCTTGCAGCGGCGCGTCAGTACGTTGTAGAGCTCACCCAGCACCTGCGTCGGCAACAGCACTTCGGCGGGTGGCAGCTGCGCCAGGCAAGCCCGCGCCTGTTGGCAGCGGCCAGCATCGCCTTCGCCTTCGGCATAGACCAGCAGGTTGGTATCGACCGCGAAGCGCATCTTCAGCGCTCGTAGAGCTCGTCGCGCGTCCAGTCGCGTGGCACACCGCTGATCGGCTGCGACTGCAAGCGCTCGAACAGCGCCCGGCGCGCCTGTTCCCGCGTCGGATCATGCGCCGGCTGCTCCGGCGGAATGATCGTCGCCACCGGCTTGCCGCGGGAGGTGACGAGCACGCGCTCGCCGCGCGCCACGTCCCTCAACAAGGCCGAGAAGTTGCGATTCGCCTCGGCCGCGGTCACGGTTTTCATGGCTGGCCCGCCAAAGTAGTGAAGTACGTAATTCTAATCTCGATGCCCTGCCGGCCTGCGCAGCGTGCCGAGCAGCACACGCAGGCCGCTCCACCGCGTGGCGTGTTCGGCGTAGTCCACGGAACGCTGACGCTTGGCGGGCAGGATGCGGGCGCGGTCATGCTGGTCTCACTGCGCGACGGGCAGACCGAGGTCGCGCCAGCTGAGCACGCTGTGGTCGGCCCGCACGTGGCTCGCGTCGCCGCCGTACAGCAGCACCGGCGGCGCCGCACCGGCACCCGCGGCCCGCAGCCAGCGGCGCGGCGCCGCCAGCCAGTCGGCCGCGTAGGTGGTGCCCGACTTGCACTCCACGCTGTGCAGCCGCCCCTGGTGCTCGAACACGAGATCGACTTCCAGGCCGTGGTTGTCACGCCAGAAGTACAGGTCGGCCGGCAGGCCCAGGTTGTAGCGGTGCTTGAGCGTCTCGGCCACCGCCCAGGTCTCGAAGACGGCGCCGCGTGCGGCGTGCACCTGAAGGTCTTGCGGCGTGGCGATGCGCAGCAGGTGGCACAGCAGCCCGCTGTCCAGGAAGTACAGCTTGGGCATCTTGACCAGGCGCTTGCCGAAGTTGCGGTGATAGGGCGGCACCAGCGTCACGACCAGGCTGGCCTGCAGCACCGTGAGCCACTGCCGCGCCGTGGGCTGGCTGATGCCGCAGTCCGAGGCCAGACTGCTGAGGTTGAGCAACTGGCCACTGCGCGCCGCGCACATGACGAGGAAACGCTGGAAGGTCATCAGGTTGCCCACGTCGAGCAGCTGCCGCACGTCGCGCTCGAGATAGGTGGCCACGTAGGCAGCAAACCAGTGCTGCGGCTCGGGACGGCGATGCCCGGCATGCAGCGCCGGGTAGCCCTGCCCTTTACCTCAAGAAACCGCTGGACATTTTCAATGCCATCTTCTATCGTCGTGGATGGATGCACAGAACGAGATCAAGCGGACCTTAAAGCAGGACGTGTCGATAGAAGCGGTTCAACAGCTCCTGGCAGACAAGG
>JAUXVE010000094.1 GCA_030680415.1 Rubrivivax sp. | reverse complement strand
TGCACCGGCGCCAGCGGCAGTCGCGCGTCGCGCAGCACGTCGGCCGGCCCGCCCAGGCTGCAGACCATGCGCGCGAAACGCTCGGCCGCGGCGCCGCTGGCCAGGGCCCGTGCGGCGGCGGCATGCGCGCCGGCCAGGCTGGCGTGCAGGCCGCCCAGGCACAGCAGCTCGGCCGCCAGCGCCAGCGTCAGCTCGCGCAGGCGCGTGCATTCGGCGTCGCCGTTCTCGCCGCGCAGCAGCGCCAGCGCCTCCTGCACTTCGAGCGCGTTGCCGGCCGTGCGGCCGAGCACGCGCGCCATGTCGGTGATCAGCGCCACCGTCGGCAGCCCGGCGCCGCGCGCGGTGCGCACCAGGCTCAGCGCCAGTTCGCGCGCCTGCGCCAGCGTCGGCGCGAAGGCGCCGCTGCCCGCCTTCACGTCCATCACCAGCGCCGACAGGCCCGCGGCGCGCTTCTTCGACAGGATGCTGGCCGTGATCAGCGGCACGCTCTCGACGGTGGCCGTGACGTCGCGGATCGCGTACAGCCGGCGATCGGCCGGCGCCAGCGCGGCCGAGGCGCCGACGATGGCGCAGCCGGCGTCGCGCAGCGTTGCCAGCAGCGTGGCGCGCGGCGGGTCCACGGTGTAGCCGGGCAGCGCCTCGAGCTTGTCGAGCGTGCCGCCGGTGTGACCCAGGCCGCGGCCGCTGATCATCGGCACCACGCCGCCGCAGGCCGCGACGATGGGCGCCAGCAGCAGGCTCACCTTGTCGCCGACGCCGCCGGTCGAATGCTTGTCGAGCACCGGGCCGTGCAGGCCGGCGCTGCGCCAGTCGAGCACGGTGCCCGAATGCGTCATCGCCGCGGTCAGCGCCACCGTCTCGGCGGTGTCCATGCCGCGCAGCAGCACCGCCATCGCCATCGCGGCGATCTGGCCTTCGCTCCAGCTCGCGTCGACCAGGCCCTGCACGAAGGCGCCGATCTGCACCGGCGTCAGCGTGCCGCCGTCGCGCTTGATGCGGATCAGTTCCTGCGCCAGCATCGCCGCGTCAATTCAGCCGCGAGACGCGGTCCAGCGGCCCCGGCACCAGCAGCGGGTGGTTCTTGACGAACAGCTCCAGCGCGTCGACGTCCATGATGCCGGTGCGCACGTCGCGGCCCTGCTTGAGCAGCACGAAACTGTCGCCGCCGCCGGCCAGGTAGCTGTTGACCGTGACGCGATACGGGGCCGCCGCATCCAGCGGCTGGCCGTCCAGCCGCACGCTGCCCGGCACCACGCGCCGGCCGACCGGGCGCCTGGCGTCCCAGGTGTAGGCGAAGCCGCGCGACACCTGCAGGATGCGCGCACTGGGCTGGTCCCACTGCTGCTCCAGCAGCTGCAGCAGCTGCGCGCCGCTCAGCGTCATCGTCACCAGGTTGTTGTAGAACGGCTGCACCAGGAACAGATCCTCGTAACGCAGCTGGCCGTCGGCGGGCAGGGCCAGCGCGGCGCGGATGCCGCCCGGGTTCATGAAGGCGACCTGCGCGCCGGCGTCGCGGCTGGCGGCGAGTTGCGCGTCGGCGATGACCTGGCCCAAGGGGCTGGCGCCGGCGGCATTGGTGTCGCGCGGCAGCGCCGCGCCGATGCGGCCGACGACGCGCCTGGCCAGCGGTGCCACCAGCCGCTCGTACATCTCGATCAGCCGCGTCTGCCGCGGGTCCCTGGCGAAGCTCGGGCGCACGATCACGTTGTCGGCCACGGCGCTGGTGACGTCGCCGCTCGCCGGGTCGAGCACGAGGTCGATGGCGGTGACGATGGTGCCGTACTTGTCGCCGCTGGTGACCAGGCGGCCGCCGATGCGGCAGTTGTAGGCGCGGTGCGTGTGGCCGCTGACGACGACGTCCACCGCCTTGTCCAGGCGTTTCACGATGTCGACGATGGGGCCGCTGATGCCCGGGCATTCGTTGTGGCCGCCGCTGGGCCAGCCGCCTTCGTGGATCAGCAGCACGATGGCCTCGATGCCCTGGCGGCGCAGTGCGGGTACCAGTTCGTTCACGGTCTCGGCCTCGTCGCGGAAGGTCAGCCCGGCCACGCCGGCCGGCATCACGATGCTGGGCGTGCGCGCGAGCGTGAGGCCGATGAAGGCCACCGGGATGCCCTGGAAGCGCTTGACGTGGTAGGCCGGCAGCAGCGTGCGGCCGGTGTTCTCGACGACGGTGCTCGCCGCCAGGTACTGGAAGGTGGCGCCCTTGAACGCCGTCGGGCCCTTGCAGCCCTCGCTGGGGTGGCAGCCGCCGCGCTGCAGGCGCAGCAGTTCGTCGGCCCCCTTGTCGAACTCGTGGTTGCCCACCGCCGACGCCTCCAGGCCCATCAGGTTCATCGATTCGATCGTCGGCTCGTCGCGGAACAGCGCCGACAGCAGCGGCGTGGCGCCGATGAGGTCGCCGGCGGCGACGAAGACATGGTTGGGATGGGCGGCGCGCAACTCGGCCACCGCGGTCGCCAGGTGTTCGGCGCCACCGGCCGCCACCGTCATCGTCTGGCCCGGCTTGGCCGGGTCGTTGGTGCGCACGCCGCCGGGTGCCGGGCGCAGGTTGCCGTGGAAGTCGTTGATGGCCAGCACGCGCACCTTCACTGGCTCGGTGGGCCGCGGCGTGGCGCAGCCGCCCAGCAGCGTGGCCGCGAGCAGCGTGGCCAGGCCGATAAGGAACGTCTCGCGCATGCGCTTCACTCCCGTGTTCAGTAGGGGGCGCTGCCGGCGGGGCGCGTGTGGCCCGCGAGCACCGCTTCGATGTCGTCGAGCAGCGCGCTGGCACCGATGCGAAAACGGCTCGGGTGCACGGCAGCGGCCCCCAGATGTTCGCGCACCAGCGCGACATACAGCGCGGCGTCGGCCACGGCGCGGATGCCGCCGGCCGCCTTGAAGCCGACGCGCGAGCTCGCCGCAGGGTCGGCGGCAATCGCCTGCAGCAGCAGGCGCGCCGCGGCGGGCGTGGCGCTGACCAGCGTTTTGCCGGTGCTCGTCTTCAGGAAATCGGCGCCGGCGTCCAGCGCGATGCGGCAGGCACGGGCGATCATTGCTCCTTCCTTCAGTTCGCCGGTCTCCAGAATCACCTTGAGCTTGAGACCCGCACAGGCGCGGCGCACGGCGGCCAGCAGCGCCGGTGCGGCGGCGAGGTCGCGCCAGGGCAGCACGACATCGACCTCCTGCGCGCCGGCAGCGACGATCCCGGCGGTATCGCGCACCGCAGGTTCGATGTCGCTGCTGCCGTCGGGGAAGTTGGCCACCGCGGCCACCGCGATGTGCGGCGGCAGCAGCGAGCGCGCCAGCGCGGCGCGGCGCGGCCACACGCAGACCGCGGCCGCGGCGCCGAAGGGGCCCTGGGCACGCCGGCACAGGCGTTCGATGTCGGCGGCGGTGTCGGTGTCGTTCAGGCTCGTCAGGTCGAGGCAGGCGAGTGCGATGCGCGCAGTGGCCTGCAGGTCTTCGGCTGTGGTCATCGCTTCAGGCCCCCAGCGCCTGGATCGCCGCCACCAGCAGTTTCACGGCGCGTTCGCTGCCCGCTGCGGCGGTGGCCAGCGTGTGCGCGTGGCTGAGTGTTTCGGCCTCCATGCCGGCGGCCATGTTCGTGATCATCGACAGCGCCAGCACGCGCAGGCCGGCGTGGCGCGCGACGATCGTCTCCGGCACCGTGCTCATGCCCACCGCCTGGGCGCCGAAGGCGCGCAGCATGCGGATCTCGGCCGGGGTTTCGAACTGCGGGCCCATCACCCAGGCGTACACGCCTTCGTGCAGCGGGATGCCGGCGGTCGCCGCGGCGGCGCGGGCGCGTGCGCGCAAGTCCGGGTCATAGGCCGCCGACATGTCGACGAAACGCTTGTCGCCGGTCTCGCCGAACAGCGGCGAACGCTGCGCCACGTTGAGGTGGTCGCTGATCAGCATCAACGCGCCGGGGCGCATCGTGGCGTCCAGGCTGCCGGCGGCGCTGGTCTGCACCAGCAGCTGCACGCCGCTGGCGGCCAGGGTGCGGATGGCGCCGGCCATGGCGTCGGCGTGGCCGGATTCGTAGGCGTGCTTGCGGCCGGCGAGCACCGCCACCTCGACGCCGCCGATGCGCCCGGCGCGCAGCAGCCCCGGATGGCCGCCGACGGTCAGCGTGGGAAAGGCTTCGAGATCGGCATACGGCACGTCGACCGCGTCCTGCACTTCGGCGCTCACCGGGGACCAGCCACTGCCCAGCAGCACCGCAATTCCCGGCGCCCGTGCGCCCAGTCGCTGCTTCAAGTGGGCCGCGGTGCGCGTGACGGTGTCGTCGTTCATGGCGCCAGATGATGCGGCCCGAAGCTGCAGGGCAGCAACTCGCCGAGGGTGTGGGTGGCGCGCAGGCCGCCGAGGTCGGCCGCCCACACAGGGCAGTCGTCGGCGGCGAATTCGCGCAGCTTCTGGCGGCAGCCGCCGCAAGGGGTGACGGGTGCCTCGGCCACCGCGCACACCGCCACCGCCAGCACGCGCTTGCCGCCGGCGGCGACCAGCGCCGCCAGCGCCGAGGTCTCGGCGCACCAGCCCTGCGGATAGGCGGCGTTCTCGACGTTGGCGCCGGCGTGGATGCGGCCGCGCTCGTCGAGCACCGCGGCACCCACCTTGAAGCGCGAATAGGGGGCATGGGCGTTGTCGCGCACCGCTCGGGCGGCAGCGACGAGGGCCTCGCGATCGGTCTCAACGTTCCTCGACATACGGCCTCCCCAGCGCCCTGGCGCCGGCGCTCAGATACAGCCCTTCACCGGCAGCGGCGTATGCCGCATGTGCAGCGACAGGCCCAAGGCGGACATGTGGTTGGCGTTACGCCCCAGGATGAGCTGCGACAGCGGCAGGAACTCCTTCTCCTCGAATTCGGCGTGGGCGCGGTATCGCGTCACGAGCTGCTCGATCTCGGCCACGTCGACGTCGCCGGCGTGCCCCTTGGCCACCTTCTTGAGGCCGGGTTCCAGGTGCTTCCAGGTGGCCTCCAGTTCGCGGTGCTCCTGCGTCAGTCGCCGCACCATGAGCTGCACGAGGTCCCGCTCGTCACCCTTGGCGGCGGTGGCCAGTACCGCCGGGAACAGCTCGCGCTCTTCGTCCTGGTGGTGTTCGAAGATCGCCTCGCGGAAGAACTCGAAAGCATCGCCGGCGATCTCGCGGGCGCGCGCCGCCGGCGCCAGCAGCGCCGGCAGTTCACCCAGCCTGTCGAGCTGCTTCAGGATGCCGTCATGGCAATGCGAGAAGTCCTGGATCGGCTGCTCGTCGTGCTCGGGGGGCTTGGAGCTTGTCATGTGGTGCCCGCAGGTAAGGGTGTGTCGATGCCGAGCGACTCGAATGGCGCTGCGCTGGCGATCATGACCTGCCTGCTCTCAGCCGCGGTTTTCGAAGACGCCCAGCTTGTGGTGCAGCGGCGATTCGTCGGCCATGAAGAGGAACGCCGGCTGGTCTGCCGACAGGTTGCGCAGGCTGACCTCGGTGTAGCCGGGCGCGCAGCAGGTGTCGGCCGCGGCGAGCGTGAAGCGCTGCGCGGCCACCGTCACTTCGGCGCCGCCCTCGATCTGGTGCAGGACCATGGCCGGCGATCGCACCGGCAGGCGCAGCGTCTGCCCCGGGCGCAGCATCAGCGCGTAGAAGCCGAGGATGTTCTGGGCGTGCCCGCCGGTCTCGGGGTTGACGTAGGTCACCTGCACCGACTCCTGGTCCGGGCGGCCGGCAGCCAGCGCCACCAGCGCGGCGCGGGCATCGGCCCAGGGATAGCGCAGCAGCGGGTAGGCCTTGCGGCTGCGCTCGAACACCGGTGTCGGCACCATGCCGCCACGCGTGTAGGCCTGCTCGCCGCGGCCGGGCACGACCTGCTGGCGCCGGCCCTCGACGGCGTAGGAGGTCTCGGTGTAGTAGACGAGAGGCAGGTCGAGCACGTCGAGCCAGACCACGGGCTGGTCGCCGTCGTGGCCGTGCTCGTGCCACAGCCCGGTGGGGGTAAGGATGAGGTCGCCGCGGCTCATCGGGCATCTCTCGCCGTCGACCGTGGTGTAGGCGCCCTCGCCCTCGACGATCATGCGCACGGCGTTGGGGGTATGGCGGTGCGCCGGCGCCCATTCGCCGGGCAGCAGCAACTGCATGCCCAGGTAGATGGCGGCGCTGGCCTGCATCTTTGCCAGGCCGTGGCCGGGGTTGGCGAGCACCAGCACCCGGCGCTCGGCCTTGGCCATCGGCGTCAGTTCGCCGGCACGCAGCAGCAGCGGGCGCAGCGTGGCGTAGGGCCAGCAGGTGGCTTGCGTGCGGCGCGTCGGCACCTGATGTGGCAGCACGGCGCGCAGGCTGGGCCACAGCGGCACCAGGTTGAGCCGGGTCAGGTCGTCGCGGTAGTCCTGCGGCAGGTCTTCGAGCCGTCCGAGTTCGTTCATGGCTGTCTCCGGCGTAGGGCAAGCGAACGCCGCGGAACCGGCTCTGCCGGGCCGCTGGCGTTGCCCCCTTGAGGGGGCGGCGGCCGCAGGCCGCTTCGGGGGTGGGTCAATTCATCAGGCAATTGCTGACCTTCCAGCCGTACAGCCACTCCAGCGCGTCGTAGAAGCGCTCGGGCGTGCGGCCTTTCCACAGATCGTTGCGCACCAGGCGCTCGACGCCCTTGGCGTGGTAGATGCGGCCCATCTCGCGGCCCGACAGCACGATGCGTGCCGTGCGCGGGATGCGCGGGCGCTGGTAGAGGTCGAGCGCCTTTTCCCAGTCGTTGTCGTGCACGCGCAGCGCCTCGCCCAGTGTCACCGCGTCCTCCAGCGCCATGCAGGCGCCCTGGGCCATGTACTGCGTGGTCGGGTGCGCGGCGTCGCCCAGCAGCGTGGCGCGGCCGTAGGTCCAGCGGCCGATCGGCTCGCGGTCGGCGGTGGCCCAGCGCTTCCAGCTCTTGGGCAGGTCGATGAGCTGGCGCGCCTTGGGGCAGATGCCCTGGAAGTAGCTCTGCACCTCGTCCGGGCTGCCTTCGGTGACGCCCCACTCTTCCTGCTTGCGGCTGTGGAAGGTGACGACGACGTTGTACTGCTCGCCGCCGCGCAGCGGGTAGTGCACGAGGTGGCAGTTGGGGCCGACCCAGATGCTGGCGGCGTTCCACTGCAGGTCCGCGGGGAAGTCCTTCTTGTCGATCACCGAGCGGTAGACGACGTGGCCGGTGACGCGCGGCGGGTCGCTGACGTAGGTGGCGCGCACCACCGAACGCACGCCGTCGGCGCCGATCAGCGCCACGCCCTGGTAGGCCTTGCCGCGCTGGTCGACCACGGTGACGCTGTCGTCGTCCTGCTCGACGCGCTGGACGCGGGTGTCGGTGAAGAAGGCCACCTGCCCGGTCTCCTGCGCCCCTTCCAGCAGCGACAGGTGCACGTCGACGCGGTGGATCACGGCGTAGGGGTTGCCGAAGCGCTGGCGGAAGGCCTCGCCGGTGGGGATGCGGCCGACCAGGGTTTCGTCGATCGCGTCGTGCATCACCAGGCAGTCGGTGAAGACAGCGCGGCTGCGCGCCTTGTCGCCGACACCCAGGGCGTCGAAGGCATGGAAGGCGTTCGGCCCGAGCTGGATGCCGGCGCCGATCTCGCCGATCTCGGGCGCCTGCTCGAGCACCTGCACGCGGAAGCCGCGGCGCACCAGCGCCAGCGCGGCGGCCAGACCGCCGATGCCGCCGCCGGCCACCAGGACGGGGAGCGTCGTCGGTGCTGTGCTCATGGGGGGTTCCTTTCGAAGGCGCATATTTCATCAGTTTGGCGATCTTCCTGCAGGAAACCGAGGGACAGGGCGTGACGCCGGTCCGGGTCGGGGCGCTGCAGAGTGTGTGCAACACGCCAGGCATCGACCAGCGCAGTCTGGCGCGCAGCTTCGGCTTCGACACCTCGACGATTGCCGGCGTCGTCACGCGCAGGGCAGAGGCGGCCCAGGAAACCAGGGCGCGGTGAGCCGGAAAAGTCGGGCTAGCCCGGCCGCCGCAGCGGCACCGCAAAACCGCGCGCCACACCCGGCCGCGCCATCAACGCCCGGTACCAGCGCTGCACGTGCGGATACGAGGCCAGGTCGACGCGGTGGCGTTCGTGGCGCCAGACCCAGCCGACGATGGCGAAGTCGGCGATCGACAGCTCGCCGGCGAAGTACTCGTGCCCGGCCAGGCGCTCGTTCATGACGCCGTACAGGCGCTGCGTCTCGGCGCTGAAGCGCTGCAGGCCGTAGCGGCGGTCGGCTTCGTCGGCCAGCGCCGCGTAGTGGTGGACCTGCCCCGGCATCGGGCCGAAGCCGCCCATCTGGAACATCAGCCACTCCAGCACCTGCACGCGCGCCACCGCGTCGCGCGGCCAGAACAGGCCGGTCTTTTCGCCCAGGTAGATCAGGATCGCCCCCGACTCGAAGACGCTGATCGGCACGCCCGCCGGGCC
Organism: Rubrivivax sp.; assembly: GCA_030680415.1. GTDB lineage: Bacteria > Pseudomonadota > Gammaproteobacteria > Burkholderiales > Burkholderiaceae_C > Rubrivivax. The sequence continues at coordinate 19,644 of JAUXVE010000094.1, read as the reverse complement.
GTCGGGGTCGACGATGGCGGGGATCTTGTGGTTGGGGCTGATCCTCACGAAGGCCGGCTCGTGCTGCTCGCCCTGGGTGATGTCGACGACGTGCACGTCGTAGGGCAGGCCCATCTCTTCCAGCGCGACGCTGATCTTGCGGCCGTTGGGCGTGTCGAAGGCGTAGAGCTGGATGCTCAAGCGGACTCCCTACCCTCGGGCACCGCCGCGCTGGCGCGCGGACGCAGCCAACGCTGGCTGGCCAGCGTCAGCGCGATGAGCACCAGGCCGACCAGGTCCGACTGCCAGCCCGGCTTGATCAGCACCAGCGCGGCGGCGATCAGCAGCAGGCGTTCCCACGGCCGTGCCGTGCCGAGGAAGAAGTACTGGTGCAGCCCGCCGGCCAGGCAGACCACGCCGACCGTGGCGGTGACGGTGGCCAGCGCCACCGTGCCGGCGTCGCCCATCAGCAGCAGCGACGGCGCAAAGACGAACATGAAGGGGATGATGTAACCGGTGAGGCCCAGCTTCACGGCGGCCCAGCTGCTGTCCATGAGCGTGGCGCGCGAGATGCCGTTGGCGGCATACACCGCCATCGCCACCGGTGGCGTGATCGCCGACAGCACCGCGAAATACAGCACGAAGAGGTGCGCCGCCTCGACCTGCACGCCCAGCTTCACCAGCGCCGGCACCAGCAGCGCCACCTGCACGATGTAGGCCGGCGTGGTGGGCAGACCCATGCCGAGCAGGATGCCGGCGAGCATGGTCAGGAACAGCGCCAGGACGAGCGAGTTCTGCGACAGCGCGAGCACGATGCCGGTGAAGCTCAGGCCCAGCCCGGTGAGCGTGATGACGCCGATGACGATGCCGGCGCAGGCGCAGGCCAGCGCCACGACGAGCGTGTTGCGCGCGCCGGCTTCCAGCGCCTCGACGATGGCGGTGAAGGTGAAGGTGCGGCGTGTGCTGGCGCGCAGCCAGGTGGTCGGGATCACCGAGGCGATGCCGCACAGCGCCGAGAAGGCCGCGCTGCGTCCGCCCAGCAGCACGGCGATGATGACCACCAGTGGCAGGAAGAGGTGGCCGCGTTCCAGCAGTACCTCCTTCAGGCGCGGCAGGTCGGCCTTGGGCAGCCCGACGAGGCCGATGCGCTTGGCCTCGAAGTGCACCGCCATGAACACCGCCACGTAATAGAGCAGCGCCGGCAGCAGCGCGAACATCGCCACCTTGAGGTAGGACACGCCCAGGAACTCGGCCATCACGAAGGCCGCCGCACCCATGATCGGCGGCATCAGCTGGCCGCCGGTGGACGCCACCGCCTCCACCGCGCCGGCGAAGGCCGGGCGGTAGCCGGTGCGCATCATCAGCGGGATCGTGAAGGTGCCGGTGGTCATGACGTTGGCCACCGCGCTGCCCGAGACGGTGCCGAACAGGCTGCTCGTGATCACCGCCACCTTGGCCGGCCCGCCCGAGGTGTGGCCGGCCAGCGAGAGCGCGAAGTCCATGAACAGCTTGCCGGCACCGCTGCGTTCGACGAAGGCGCCGAACAGGATGAACAGCATGACGTAGGTCGCCGACACGTACAGCGGGATGCCGAAGATGCCCTCGGTGGTGAGGTAGAGCTGGTCGAGCATGATGCCCACCGACTGCTGCCCCAGCGTCACGCCGTAGGCCAGGAAGACCAGCGCCGTGATCGGCAGCGCCCAGCCCGTGGCGCGGCGCGTGGCCTCCAGGATGAGCAGGATGAGCGCACCGCCGAAGACGTAATCGGCCAGCACCGGGTCGTCGACGTAGTACATCCGGTTTTCGATGTACGTGAGATTCAGGCTCGGGTACAGCGCCGCGGCCGCGGCGGCCAGCACCAGCAGCCCGTCCCACGGGCCCAGGCGACCGTCGGCGCGCGCGCGCCCGGGCATGATCAGGAAGCCGAGCACCAGCGCGAAGGCCAGGTGCAGGCCGCGCATCACATAGGCGTTGGGCGGGCCGACGAAGGCGACCCAGAGGTGGAACACCGACATCAGCACCGCCAGCGCGGTGATCAGCCGGCGCGTGACGCCCGACGGAACGGTAAACATGGCTGCGCGCTCCGGCTCAGCCGCGCGGCGCCGCCTGGCGCGCGCGCGGCACCGTGAGGAGCGTCAGAGGACGCCCGCTTCCTTGTAGAAGCGCGCAGCGCCCTTGTGCAGCGGCACGCCGATGTCCTCGGCCATCATCTTGGGCGTCAGGTCCTTCATGGCGCTGGCGATGGCGGCGAGGTCGGCCTTGTTCGCGACCATGCCCTTGAGGATGTTGTAGACCACCTTCTCGTCGAGGTCGCAGCGCGCGATGATGTGCGTGGCGTAGCCGATGGTCTGCACGTCCTGCGTCTGCTTGGGGTAGCTGCCGGCGGGGATGATGAGCTTGGTGTAGCCCGGGTTGAGCTTGCGTATGGCCTGGAACTTGTCGTCGGGGATGCCGACGAGCTGGATGTCGCGCGCCGAGGCCAGGTCCATGATCGACGACGCCGGTACCGTGGTGCCGAGCGTGAAGACCTGCGCGTTGTTGTCCTTCATCAGCGACACCGCGTCGGTGTACGAGACGTAGCTGACGCGGCTCATGTCGGGGTACTTCAGACCATAGACCTCGAGCGCCTGCTGGCTGATGAACTCGGCCGTGTTGCCCTTGGGCTGCACGGCGATCGACTTGCCTTTCAGGTCCGACAGCGACTTGATGCCGGCGTCGGCGTTGGCCACCACCTGGAAGTACTGCGGGTACAGCGAGGCCACGTTGCACACGTTCTTGGACGGTGTATCGAAGGGCGCGCGCCCGGCCACGCCGTCCACCGTGGAGATGGAATTGCCAAAGCCGAGGTCGGCCTTGCCGCCTTCCACCGCCTTGACGTTGGCGATGCCGGCGCCGGGCAGCACCTGCACCTTGACACCCGCCTTGTCGGCGATGTTGGCGATGGCGCCGCCCAGCGGATACCACGAGCCGCCTTGCGGCCCGGTCATCAGCCTGACCTGCTGGGCCTGCGCGCCGGCGGCGCACAACAGCAGCGCGCCGAGTGTGGCGGTGACGAGGGGGTTGAAGTGCCTGCGCATGTCTGTGCTCCTTGTATTGAAACGGCCTGAACGTATCCCGGCGATGCTAGGCTGAAGGGCGGCAGGTGGTGTATGGGCACAAACGCGAACCGTCGGCTGTCAGGCCGCACGCAGGCAGTCCACGATCTTCAGCCGCGCCGCGCGCCAGGCCGGCACGAAGCCGCCGACCAGGCCCATGCCGAGTGCGAACAGCAGCGACTGTACGGCGATCGCCGGGGTCATGCGGAACTGGAAGGCCAGCTCGGCAAAGGTGGCGAAGTTGGTCGTCGACACGTCGACCGCCTGCATGAAGGTGGCCGCCGCCAGCCCGACCACGCCGCCCAGCAGCGACAGCAACAGCGATTCGCCCAGGAACGCCGCCAGCACCGCAGTGCGGCGAAATCCCAGCGCGCGCAGCGTGCCGATCTCGCCCACGCGCGAGGCCACGGCGCCGAACATCGTGATCGTGGCGCCGACCACGGCGCCGATGGAAAAGATCACCGCCAGCGAGGTGCCGAGGATGCGGATGAAGTTGGCCAGCGCCTCGCTCTGCTCGGCGTAGAAACGCTCCTCGCGTTTGGCCTCCAGCGCCAGCCGGGGGTCGCCTTCGATCAGCTCACGCAGGCGCTCGAAGTGCTGCGGATCGGCCAGCTTGACGATCACCGAGCTGACGCTCTGGCGCCGGAAGGCGGCCATCAGCTGTTCGGCGTCGGCCCAGATCTCCGAGTCGAAGCCGCTCCTGGCTGCGTCGAACAGGCCTACGACCACCCAGTCGCGGCCGCCGAAGCGCAGCGTGGCGCCGAGGTCCACGCCCTGGAAACCGGCAGCCACGGCGCGCCCGGCGACGACCTCGCTGCTGCCGGCGCGGAACATGCGGCCCTGCACCAGCCGCACCTGCGGCCGCAGCGCCAGACCGGCTGCGCCGGTGCCGCGCAGCGTGACGTTGCTGGGCTTGCCGCTGCCGCGCTTGGGCAGGTTGTTCAGCAGCACCGGCTCCTTGCTGGCCAGGGCGCGGCGGCTGCCGTCGCGTGCGAGGCCGGGCAGCGTCTCGATGATGGCCGCCTGCTGGCGGCTGATGGCGCTGTTGATCTCGGCGCCGGCGCCCTTGCGCAGCACGATCACGTTGTCGGGCTGGCCGGTGGCCACCAGGGTGGCGCGGATGCCCTCGGTCATCATCAGCACGGTGGCAAAGACATACACCACCAGCGCCATGCCGGCGGCGGTGAGCGCCGTCGTGACGCGGCGCACGCGCAGGTTGCGTGCGATGTAACTGAACGGCAGGGCTTGCATCAGGCTGGCCGGGGGAGAATGAAGTGCTCCTGCACCGCCTGCTTCATGCTGTAGTGGTGGAAGGGCCGGTGCTTGACATGCCTTCCGGCATCGGGCGGCAGCGCCGCCGGAGCTGCAGACCGCCTTTCGGGCAGACTGAATACAGCGATCACGGTTGTTGTTGACTGCCGACAAACGTCACTGCGTGGCCGCGCAGAGCGGCGGCGAACCGTGCAAAGGTCAAATCCTGTGCGGGCTGGGAAACGACGGTCGGCTTTGCGTTCGTCGCCATCATGAAACATGACGCGCTGTAAATCCGCTCAAGCACGAGGCGCCGACACAACAGCTCATACCGCTCGGCGTAACTCACGCCCTGGTACTTTACGGTGCCCCCCGCTTTGCTCGGGGCTGGAGGACCACGGAAGGCAGGGTCCACTTTGAAGTACGGCTCCTTGTTCGTCACCGGCTGCTTGACGTTTGCCCTGTCTTCCAGCAAGAAGAGATAGCCAAGAAATGGCGTCGGCGCTCCTTTGCCAAACCGACCCTCGCGGTACGCGGTCCAAAGGTCCCTGGCACTTCCGACCGCTTCTTCCGAGCGGTTGTTGACATTGTTCCCAATCGACTTCCCGGCCTGCGATTTGAACTCCATGGCGAGAACCAGTTGGCCTTCGGAAATGACGATGAGATCCCACTTCTTCGTTGCCCGAAAGTAGCCGGGCAGCTCCAGCGACGTCCGCGTCCTGACATCAAGGCGTTTCAGGCCAGATTCGCACAAGATGTCGGCAACGAGGACTTCGAGCGCACCCATTTGAGTGCCCCCGGTAACCTCGCCGCGTGTTCCAGCGTCGATCTTGCCGGACTCAACCTGCTTCGACTTGTTCTTCGCTCGTGCGTTCCAATAGCTTTGAACTGCCCCCTGCAGCCGCTCGTCAATATCAAACTTGCCGATCAAGATCCCCTCCCTAAAGCGGTCTTTTCTGCTTCGGATAAGTCGTAGAGCTTGAGGGCAGCGCGATTGCACGCCGGCAGGTCTTGCTCCTTCGCGGCAGAAATCAGTTCGCGCCGGAGCGTGGCTGCAACATCCGACCATTTCGGAACCCGGATGCGCCGTAGGTACTGGGCCTGAAACCGGAGGAAGCCCCCACGCATGCGAGTCGAGTAGGTTTCAACGAAGAGACGTGCGATGCCGGAAAGCAGAACGGCTTGCAGCGCTCGCAAATCCCACTCGTCCGCGGTAATGAAGTACAGGTTGTGGTGTGGGTAAAGCAGGCCCTCCTCAAAGACGATGTGTGCTTCGCCTTTGATGTCCGGGACCAGCAGCTTCGGCCTCTTAGTGAGCGACGGTGTGATGCGATCGATCGTGCGGTACCAGTTGGCCGGCGTCTTCTGCGCGCAGTGCCGGCGGGTGATCTCGTCCTTGCGCGCCTCAAGATATCGCTTTAGGCGCGGGTAGTCATCGAGATCAACCAGGCCGCCATCCTCCGCGAAGGGGTTGATGACGCCGAAGCCGCGCCACTCAACAGTGCCATTCAAGATATCGCGGGTCATCACCAGCGGCTGCTTGCGATCGTCCTCAACGTCCAGTGCGTCAAACAGGCCAATAAAGGCTTGGTCCGCGCCCGTAGCAACGCCTATGCCGACCTTGCATCCAACTTCTTCGATGGTGGGGAAGTTGCGCTCAAGGCGCCGCACAAGCGCGAGGTGATCCGAGGACGCCAGAACCCATGGTTCGGAGCCGGCGGTGACACCCGCGAGTTCGCGCACAGCACCGCCCCCGTTCGGACGGTGCGTCGACACAAGCCGGGTTGCCAGTTCGCTCAGCACGCCACTGTCGATCTCGGGCCGGTAGGCTAGGCGTGTCACCCCGGGTCTTTCGCGCGTGATGATGGTGATCGCGGGATAGGCGATGACATCCGAATGGAAGGCCGGGGTATCGGTCATGTCGACGTGGACCTTCAGGTGAAACTCTTTGGCAACCAGAGCCCTCAGCGGTCCGCCATATCGGTTCTTCATCCAGCGGTCAGCACAGATGAACCCGAGCGCACCACCCTTGCGCAGCAGGCGCAACGAGCGCTCGATGAACGGGATGTAGAGGTCCGCACGGTCAAAGATCGTTGTGTAGCGGCTGCGGTACTCGGCGAGCAGCACGCCCGGGATCATCTCCTGGCGGACGTAGGGAGGGTTGCCAATCACCACATCGAACGCTTCGGGCAGGTCCGCCAATAGAAAGTCCCCATGCAGGAGCCAGCGGTCCGCGATTGCTGCTGCCGTGCGCGCGGCGATTCCGGCACCGGTTAGGCGGGCGATGAGAGCGGCATGTGTGCGATTAAACGTGTCGCGGTGCAACTCCACTGCGCGGAGGCAGTCGCCCAGCGCTTCCAGCGGCTGCGAGGTCTTGTCCGAGGCCTTCCAAGCATGGAGCAGGCGATCGATCGCGGGAAACAGAAAGTCGCCATCGCCGAACGAGGGCTCCAGCAGCGTCAACTCGTGCAATGGCCTGTCGCTGCGGTAACCGGTCAGGTCGAGGATGAAGTCCACGACCTCTCGACGTGTGTAAATGGCGCCGCGTTCCTCAACGCCGCCCGCATTGGCGAGCGCCTCGACTGCCGCAGTGACGGGACAGAGATCAGGGAACGAAGACTGGCGCAGCTGAAGATGAACGGTCATGGCAGTCAGAGCTGCTCGCGTGGTGAGTCGAGGTCACGCGACGCAGTTTTTACTGGATAAAAGATCAGTGTATCTTGCCCGAGCCTTGCGCGCCCCTCGTCCGTGAGCGCTCCAGCCGATCTTGGGCCGAGTCCACGTGGTCTGCGCACGGCTTGATCCCGTCACTCTGGCCAAGCCTGTTCGACGCGGCCGTGCACTCACGGCAGGCATGGACATAGTCGGCGTGGCAAGCGGGTGGATCAGCCACTATTGTCGGCAGAGTTGCCTGTCCGTCGCCAGTGCGGGTCGCCCCAGGTTCTGCAGGAGGCTGCGGTGGAGTGCTTGAAGTGGCGGTCGCCCTGCAGATGCACTTCTCTCAACGCTGTCGAGAGTCTTGGCGGTTCAGCACCGCCTGCTCGAACAGGCCGGCGTCGATCTGCCGCGCCACTTCGCGCATCAGATGATGAGGCCGCCAGCTGGACCGCCCGGCCCAGCCGCCCGCAATGTGCCACTGCGTTCGTGTCTACGCCACATGCCTCAGGCCGGCGACGATGTCGATGCGGCTCATCTTCCACGCCGGCCAGGCGGCGGCCACGGCGCCGACGGCGAGCGCGGCGGCCATCTGCAGCGCCATCGTCGCGGGCGAGACGCGGAACGTCGGCAGCAGCGTGCCGATGGATGCCGCGAAGGCTGCCGCCAGCGGCAGCGTCAGCAGCACGCCGGCGAGGCCGCCCACGAGCGCGATGAGCAGGCTCTCGCCGAACAGCAGCCGCACCACGAAGCCCGGGCCGAAACCCAGCGCCTTGAGCGTGGCGTACTCGGCCAGCCGCTCGCGCGCCGTCATGGCCATGGTGTTGGCCATCACCGCCATGATGATGACGATGATGATGGTGCTCACCGCCTGCAGCGCCACCAGGATGGCTTCGCTCATCGCGACGAAGCCGAGCTGGAAGGCCTTCTCGGTTTCGGTCAGCGTCTCGGCCAGCGAGTTGCGGAACTGCGCGTCGATGCGCTGGGAGATCACGCCGGCGTTGTTGGGGTCGCGGATGCCGAGCACGAACACGCCCACCAGGTCGCGCCGGTTGGAGCGTGCGCGCACCGTCTCGTTGACGAGCGCCCAGTGCATCAGCATCTGGTTCTCGTCGACCGAGGCGTCGGCGCCCTCGTAGATGCCGCGCAGCGTGAAGTTCCAGGTGCCGCTGTAGATGGTGCCGCGCAGCGGGATGTTGTCGCCCAGCTTCCAGCCGAACTTGCGCGCCAGCTTGGCGCCGACGACGACGCCCTTGCGGTCGCGCTGCCAGGCCACGCGCTCGGCTTCGCCGAGGCGGAACTCGGGGTACAGCGGCAGGTACGTTTGCGGGTCGACCGCGAACTGGGGGAAGAAGTTGCGTTCGGTGATGTAGACGCCGCCGAACCAGTTCGACCAGCTGACGCGGTCGACGCCGTCCACCGCGCGCAGCCGTTCGGCGTAGGCCAGCGGCAGCGGCACTGTCAGCGAGGTCGCGCTGCGCGTGATGAGCCGGGTGCTCGAGCTCGCCTCGGCACCGGCGTACCAGGCGTCGACGATGGTGCGCAGCAGGCCGTAGGCGCACACCGCCACCACCAGGCCGACCATCGTCAGCAGCGTGCGCAGCCGGTGGCGGAAGGCGTTCTTCAGCAGCAGGCGGAACAGGAACATGTCGTCCTCAAGCCGCTGCTGCGTCGACCAGCACGCCCTTTTCCAGGTGCACCAGGCGCCCGGCACGTGCCGCCGCCTTGGGGTCGTGCGTGACCATGACGATGGTCTTGCCGAGCTCGGCGACGAGCTGCTCCAGCAGCGACAGCACCTCCTCGCCGGTGGCGCGGTCGAGGTCGCCGGTGGGTTCGTCGGCGACGATCAGCGTCGGGTCGGTGACCAGCGCGCGCGCGATCGCCACGCGCTGCTGCTGGCCGCCGGAGAGTTCACTGGGCAGGTGGTCGGCGCGGTCGCTGAGCGCCACCATCTCGAGCACCTGTGCCACGCGTTCGCGTCGCTGGCGCGCCGAAAGATCGGTCAGCAGCAAGGGCAGCTCGACGTTCTCGAACGCCGACAGCACCGGGATCAGGTTGTAGAACTGAAAGATGAAACCGACGTTGGCCGCCCGCCAGTCGGCCAGCGCACCCTCGCCGAGCGTGGCGATGTCGACGCCGTCGACCTCGATCGTGCCGGCACCGGGCTGGTCGATGCCGGCGATGAGGTTGAGCAGCGTGCTCTTGCCCGACCCGCTGGGGCCCATCAGGGCCACGAATTCACCGCGCCGGACGTCGAGATCGATGTCCAGCAGCACGGCGATGTCCTGTTCGCCGCGGTGATAGGACTTGGCCAGGCCGCGGATGCGGATCAGCGGCGGCGCGCCGGTGTCCATGCCGCTACTTGCCGGCGATGGATACGCGGGTGCCGGCGGCAAGCTGCTCGCCCGGGCTCAGCACCAGGCGCTCGCCGGCCCTCAGCGCGCCGGCGCCGATCTCCAGCATGTCGCCCAGCGTGCGGCCGGGTCTCACCGGCACCGCCTCCAGCGTGTCGCCGTTGATGCGCAACACGACGGCCTGGCCGTCGCGCTGCACCACGGTGCGCGGGTTGACGGCGAGCACCGGCTGCAAGTCGGCCTCAGCGGGGCGCTGCTTCAGGAACACCACCTTGGCGCTCATCTCCGGCAGCACGCGCGGGTCGAGCGCCTCGAAGCGGATCTTCGTCATCACCGTGGCCTTGGCGCGGTCGACCGTGGGCACGATGCGCGCGACGCTGCCGCGAAAACGCGCGTCGGGCAGCGCGTCGAGGGCGATCTCCACCGGCATCTCGAGGGCGATCTGGCCGACGTTGCTCTCTGAGACATCGGCCTCGACCTCGAGCGTGCCCATGTCGGCCATCGTGACCACCGCGCCCTGCGCGCCGGCGGCGCTGGAGAACGGCGTGATCATGTCGCCGACGTTGGCGTTCTTGACCAGCACGACGCCGTCGAAGGGGGCGCGGATCTCGGTGTTGGCGTGGTTCACGGCCTGCACCTGCCGCTGCGCGGCGGCGGCGGCGATGTTGCCGCGCGCGGCGGCGATGCCGGCCTGCGCGGCAGCCACTGCGGCACGCGCCGCATCGGACCGGCGCCGCGCGCCATCCACGGCCTGCGGCGAGACGAAGCTCTGCGCCTGCAGGCCCAGCGCGCGCTGCAGTTCGGCGTCGGCGTTGGCCTGCTCGACCTGCGCCTGGCGCAGGCCGGCTTCGGCCTGCTGCAGCGTGGCGTCGGCCTGGCGTTGCCCGGCGCGCGCGGCCTGCATGGCAGCCAGCACGTCGGCGGCATCGAGGCGGCCGATCAGATCGCCGGCCTTGACGGGGCTGCCCTCGCGCACGCGCAGCTCGACCAGGCGCCCGGTGGCCTTGCTCGACACCGCCGCACGCCGCTGCGCCACGACGTAACCCGACGCCGTGAGCAGGGCGTGCTGCGCCGACGGGTAGGCCGTCATCACGCTGCTGGGCTGCACCTCGGCCCTGCGCAGGGCCAGCGTGGCGCCGATGGCGGCGACCAGGGCCAGCGCAAGCAAGCCCCAGACCCAGCGCCGCCGTCGCCGGCGCGGCGCTGCCGCAGGAGCACGTCGCGCCAGCGCCGCCAGGCGCGGGCGGGCGGGGTCGGCGGCGGCGGGAGCGGTGTCGGTCATGGGCGGGTCGGCGTGGGCAGGTCTTTCATTGTCCGGCAGCGCCTGGCCCGGCCGGCGCGCCGGGCTGGCCTGTCATGAGGTGGAGCGGGCCGATTTGCGCCGCGCCACGGCCGCCACCACCGGCGGCACCTCGGCGCGGGCGATGATGCCGCCGCCCAGGCACACCTCGCCGTCGTAGAGCACCGCGCTCTGCCCCGGCGTGACGGCCCATTGCGGGGCCTCGAAGCGCAGCATGAAGCCGCCGGGCACGGGCTCGAAGGTGCATGCGGCGTCGGCCTGCCGGTAGCGTGTCTTGGCCGCGAGCAGGCCGGCCGCGGGCGGCCTGCCGGCGACCCAGCTCGTGTCTTCCGCCTGCAGCCAGCTCGACAGCAGCCAGGGGTGATCATGACGCTGCACCACGTGCAGCGCGTTGTGCGCCAGATCCTTGTGCGCCACATACCAGGGCGCGTGCTCGCCGCCGCCTTCGCGCACGCCGCCGATGCCCAGCCCCTGGCGCTGGCCCAGCGTGTAGAAGCTCAGGCCGACATGGCGAGCGACCTCGCGGCCGCGCTCGTCGAGCATGGGCCCGGGCTCGTGGCTCAGGTAGCGCTGCAGGAAGTCGCGAAACGGCCGTTCGCCGATGAAGCAGATGCCGGTCGAGTCCTTCTTCTTCGCATTCGGCAGGCCGATCTCGGCGGCGACGCGGCGCACCTCGGTCTTCGCCAGCTCGCCCACGGGGAACAGCGCCTGCGCCAACTGCGCCTGCGTCAGGCGGTGCAGGAAGTAGCTCTGGTCCTTGGCCGGGTCCAGGCCCTTGAGCAGCTCGAAGCGGCCGGTGGATTCCCGCACGCGCGCGTAATGGCCGGTGGCGATGCGGCCGGCGCCCAGCCGCAGCGCATGGTCGAGAAAGGCCTTGAACTTGATCTCGGCGTTGCACAACACGTCGGGGTTGGGCGTGCGGCCGGCGCGGTATTCGCGCAGGAACTCGGCGAACACGCGGTCCCTGTACTCGGCGGCGAAGTTGACGTGTTCGAGCTCGATGCCGATGACGTCGGCCACCGCCGCGGCGTCGACGAAGTCGATGTTGCTCGAACAGTATTCGCTGTCGTCGTCGTCCTCCCAGTTCTTCATGAACAGGCCTACGACATCGAAGCCCTGCTGCTTGAGCAGCCAGGCGCTGACCGCGGAGTCGACACCGCCGGACAGGCCCACGACGACGCGTTGCTTGGCGCTCATCAGCCCATCATCCCCCGGCTGTCGATGCCCGGGCCCGGCCGCGCAGGTGCAGCACGGCTTCGGGCACCGCACGGCTGAGGCGGTCGCACACGGCGGCGTCGTCCAGGTCGTCTGCGGCCGCACCACCCGGCGCAGCGCCTTCCAGGCCGCCGCCCAGCACCAGCAAGGGCGCCAAGGCCGGGTCGTGCCAGATGTCACCCCAGGCCGCGGGCTGCAGGTCGACGGCCTGCAGGAAGCCGGTGCACCAGTCGCGCGCGTCGGTCCACTCCTGGGGCCCCTGCTCGGCGATGCTGAAGATCGGCTGCCACGCGTCGGGCGTGTCGGCGAGTTGCTGGCTCAGGTGGCGCAAATGGCGCAGCACCATCACCACCGTCGTCTTGCGCTGGCGCTTGCTGGCAAACGGTGCGGCGGCGGCCGGGCCGGCTTCGTCGTCACCGCCCCAGACCAGCGGCAGCCAGTCCGCCGTGGCCAGGGTGGCCAGCACGGCGGGCGGGCCGACGAGCAGCGCGGTCAGGTAGCCGTCGAGGCCATCTAGGGACATCACGCCGTCGGCCGGCAGATCCTGCAGCAGCCTGTCCAGGGCGTCGAGTTCGGCCGCGGTGAGCGGCGTCACGGGCGAGGCGGGGTCGTAGCGGGGGTAGTCCATGGTTCAGGGCCGGTTTCGGCGCGCGGTGGCAGCTGTGCATTGGAACCGATTGCCGACGCGCCGGGCCGGCACCACGGCTGCCGGCCGCTGTGCCACCATGCCGGCACGAGGAGCCGGCCGCTGTGCCACCATGTCGGCACGAGGAGCCGCCGATGATCCCCTTTGCCGAGTACACGCAATACGATGGTCTGGGCCTGGCCGCGCTGGTCCAGCGTGGCGAGCTCGGCGCGGCCGAGCTGCTGGAGACCGCCATCGCGCGCATCGAGGCGCACGACCCGGGGCTCAACGCCGTCATCCGCACGCGCTATGAGCGCGCGCGCGCCGAAGCCACGCAGATCGCCCGCGATGCGCCCTTTGCCGGCGTGCCCTTTCTGCTCAAGGACCTGCTGTCGACGCTGGCCGGCGAGCCCACCGGCTACGGCAACCGGCTGCTGGCGACGCGGCCGATGCCGCGCGACAGCGAGCTCGTGCGCCGCTTTCGTGCCGCCGGCGTCGTCATCGCCGGGCGCACCAACACGCCCGAGTTCGGCCTCACGCCCTACACCGAGCCGCTGAGTTGCGGCCCGACGCGCAACCCCTGGTCGCACGCGCATTCACCGGGCGGCTCCAGCGGCGGCTCGGCGGCGGCGGTGGCGGCCGGCATGGTGCCCCTGGCCAGTGGAGGCGACGGCGGCGGGTCGATCCGCATCCCGGCTTCCTGCTGCGGCCTGTTCGGCCTCAAGCCCAGCCGCGGCATGACACCCAGCGGCCCCGAATTCGGCGAGATCTGGCGCGGCCTGGCCATCGAGCATGTCATCAGCCGCTCGGTGCGCGACAGTGCCGCCATGCTCGACGCCACCGCCGGCGCCGACGCCGGGGCGCCCTATGCCGCGCCGGCGCGGGCGCGGCCGTTCCTGAGCGAGGTCGGTGCCGACCCGGGCCGGTTGCGCGTGGCCTTCACCAGCACGCCGCTGTTCGGGCGCGGCGCAGTGCACGCCGACTGCGTGGCCGGGCTCGACGCCGCCGCGCGACTGCTTGAAACGCTGGGCCACCATGTCGAACACGCCACGCCGCCGATCGAGCCCGACGACGATGCGCTGGCCTTCGTCACCGTGCTCGCCGGCGAGACGCGGGCCGAGATCGAACACCTCGCACGCATCACCGGTCACAAGCCGCGCGCGGCCGACTTCGAGCCCGCCACCTACAGCCTGGGCCTGCTCGGCCGATCGATCAGCGCCGCGGCCTATGCCGGCGCAGCGAACCGCTTGCAGCTGGCGGGGCGGCGCATGGCGCCTTTCTTCGAACGCTACGACGTGCTGCTGACGCCGACACTGGCTGCGCCGCCGGCGCTGATCGGCGCCTTGCAGCCCAGCGCAGGTGAGCAGCGGCTGATGCGCGTGGTGAACGCGCTGAATGCCGGCTGGCTGCTCGACGCCCTGGACGCCCTCGAGCCGCTGGCCGCCAAGACCTTCGGCTACATGCCGTACACGGCGCTGTTCAACGCCACCGGGCAGCCGGCGATGTCGGTGCCGCTGCACTGGAACGATGCCGGGCTGCCCGTCGGCATGCAGTTCGTGGCCAGGCTCGGCGACGACGCGCGGCTCTTGCGGCTCGCCGCGCAGCTGGAGCAGGCGCAACCCTGGTTCGACCGCCGGGCGCTGGGGTACTGAACCCCGCGCCTCCTACCCTCGGGGGAGGATCTCCCCAAGGAGGGTGTGTCGGCGCGCTGCGGCCGCCGGCTGCGTGGGATCATGCCGGCTCCGTCGAAGTGCGCCGCCGTCCATGAACCCCGACACCTTGCCCGCCGCCTACCTGCGCCAGCCCACGCTGCATGGCGACACCGTCGTCTTCGTCAGCGACGACGACCTCTGGCGCGTCTCCACCGCCGGCGGCACCGCGCTGCGACTGACCGCCGGGCTGTCGGAGCCGGCCGCACCCCGCCTGTCGCCCGACGGTCGCTGGCTGGCCTACGCCGGCCGCGACGAGCAGCACAGCGAAGTCTGGCTGATGCCCGCCGCCGGCGGCGCGGCGCGCCGGCTCACCTGGCTGGGCAGCGAACTCGCAGTGCGCGGCTGGACGCCCGACGGCCGCATCGTCTTCAGCAGCAACCACGGCCAGCCCTTCTTCCGCAACTGGCACGCCTGGACAATCGCGCCCGCGGGCGGACTGCCCGAACGGCTGCCGCTGGGGCAGGTCAACCACCTCGCCTTCGGCCCCGGTGGCGCGCGTGTGATCGGCCGCAACACCGCCGACCCGGCGCGCTGGAAGCGCTACCGCGGCGGCACCGCCGGCCACCTGTGGGTCGACGTCGCCGGCAGCGGCGTCTTCCGCCGCCTGGACGAGCTGCAGGGCAACATCACGTCGCCGATGTGGATCGGCGAGCGCCTGTATTTCCTGAGCGACTTCGAAGGCACGGGCAATCTCTACTCATGCGCCCCCGACGGCAGCGCGCTGCGCCGCCACACCGACCACGCCGACTACTACGCCCGCCACGCCGCCAGCGACGGCGAACGCATCGTCTACCAGTGCGGCGCCGAGCTGTGGCTGTTCAACCCCGCCCAGGACCGCAGCGCTCGGCTCGACATCGACGTGCCGAGCGCGCGCACGCAGGCCGCGCGCCGCTTCGTGCCGGCGGCCGAACACCTGCACGGTGTGCAACTGCATCCCGACGGCCACAGCCTGGCGCTGGAGCTGCGCGGCCAGATCCACACCATGGCGCTGTGGGAAGGCGCGGTGCGCCGCCACGGCGTGGCGCCGGCGCGCCGGCGCCTGGGCCAGTGGCTGGCCGACGGGCAGGCGCTGGTGGCGGCCAGCGACGCCACGGGCGAGGAGCGCATCGAAGTCCACGCCGCCGACGGCGTGCGCGAGCTGCCCTGGGACCTGGGCCGCACCACCGCGCTGCGTGCCGCGCCGCACGGCAGCCGGGTGGCGATCGCCAACCACCGCAACGAGTTGTGGGTCGGCGACCTCGAAACGGGTGCCGTGGCGCGGGCCGACCACAGCGATTTCGGCCGCATCGAGGATCCGGTGTGGTCGCCCTGCGGCGGCTGGCTGGCGTATACCCATGCCACCAGCCTGCGCCACACGGCGATCAAGCTGTGCGAAGTGGCCGCCGCCGGGCCCGGCCGCACGCTGCTGGCCACGCAGCCCGAATTCCGCGACTACGCGCCGGCCTTCGACCCCGAAGGCAAGTACCTGTACTTCCTGTCGCTGCGCACCTACGACCCGGTGTACGACGCCGTGCAGTTCGAGCTGAGCTTTCCGCGCGCGGCGCGGCCCTACCTGGTCGCGCTGCAGGCCGGCGGGCCGCCGCCCTTCGAGCCCGCGCCCAAGGGCATGAAGGACAAACCGGGGGCCGACGAGCACAAGGAGATCGCCGGCGCGACGCCCGCGTTGCCGCCGGTCGACACCGACGGCCTGGCGCGTCGCGTCGCCGCCTTCCCGGTGGCCGAGGGCCGCTTCGGCCAGATCGCCGGTGTCGCCGGCGGCAAGGTGGTGTGGACGGCGTTGCCGATCGCCGGTGCCCACGGCCGCGGCGGCCACAAGGACACGCCCGGGCTGCTGGAGGTCTTCGACTTCGCCAGCGCCGAAGCCAAGACCCTGGTCGCCCAGGCCGACGGCTTCACGCTTGCCGCCGACCGGCACACGCTGCTGGTGCGCTGCGGCAAGACGCTGCGTATCGTCGACGCCACGAAAGCGCCCGACGACAAACCCGAGCCCGCTGAAGGCAAACCCTCGCGCAAGAGCGGCATCGTCGACCTGGCGCGCGTGCGGCTGGCGGTGGAGCCGGCGCAGGAATGGGCACAGATGCTGCGCGAGGTGTGGCGGCTGCAGCGCGACCACTTCTGGGTCGAAGACATGTCGGGCATCGACTGGCCGGCGATGCTGCGGCGCTACGCACCGCTGCTGCCGCGTGTGGCCACGCGCGGCGAGTTCTCCGACCTGGTGTGGGAACTGCAGGGCGAACTGGGCACCTCGCACGCCTATGAAATGGGCGGCGACCACCGCAAGCCGCCGGCGGTACCGCTGGGCCACCTGGCGGCCGAGCTGCGGCCGGCCGGCGACGGCTGGGAGATCGCTGCCACCGTGCACGGTGACCCCTGGGACGCGAGCGCCGATTCACCGCTCAACGCCGTCGGCGTGATGGCGCAGCCGGGTGAACGCATCGTCGCTGTCGGCGGCCAGCCGGTGTCGCCGTTGCAGCCGCCGCAGTCGCTGCTGGTGCACCAGGCCGGCGCCAAGCTGGCACTGACGCTGGCCACCGCCGCCGGCGCGCGGCGCGAGGTGTTGGTCACCGCGCTGGCCGACGAAACCCCGGCGCGTTACCGCGCATGGGTCGAGGGCAATCGCGACTGGGTGCACCAGGCCAGCGGCGGCCGCGTCGGCTACTTCCACCTGCCCGACATGATGTCGGCCGGCTTCGCCGAGTTCCACCGCTACTTCGCCACCGAATGCGACCACGACGCGCTCGTTGTCGACGTGCGCTACAACCGCGGCGGCCACGTCTCGCAACTGCTGCTGGAGAAGGTGGCGCGCAAGCGCATCGCCTGGAACATGATGCGCTGGGGGCAGCCCGCGTGTTACCCCGAGGAAGCGCCCGCCGGCCCGGTGGTGGCACTGACCAACGAACACGCGGGCTCCGACGGCGACATCTTCTCGCACGGCTTCAAGCTCATGGGCATCGGCGCGCTGGTCGGCAAGCGAACCTGGGGCGGCGTCATCGGCATCTGGCCCCGCCACGCCCTCATCGACGGCACCGAGGTCACGCAGCCCGAGTACTCGTACTGGTTCAAGGACGTCGGCTGGGGCGTGGAAAACCACGGCACCGAACCGCAGATCGAAGTCGACAACGCGCCGCAGGACGACGCCTTCAACGCTCCCGAGCGCGACCGCCAGCTGGCCGCGGCCCTGGCTGAGGCGCTGCAGGCGATCGAACGCGAGGGCGTGGCCCGACCCGACTTCGGGCCGCGGCCGCGGCTGGCGCCGGGGCCGTTGCCGCCACGCGGCTGAGCGCGCCGCATACCGGCGGCTGCAGCGGATTCGCGATCGATCGCCGTGCAGGCGGCCGGCGGCAGCCGGCCAAGTCCAGGTCGTCGAGGAACGCCGGACGACCGCCCACTTCAAAGTGACAGCGGCGGGCCAAGGCGCGGCGAGGTACAGCCGTTGACGACCCTGAAGCGACATCCGCTGCCCTGATCTCGCCGTCCCAAAGCTGTCGGTCGGACCCGCACAGCGCCGCCCGAAGGAGGCCCCGCAGCGGAGGGCACACATCGGTAGGCGGCACCCAGGGCGATTGAGGTGTAGCGCGCGGTTTGCGACCGTGTTGGCTCACCACTTTGGGAGCCTCGCGTGCAAGCCATCTGCCGGCAGCCCCAGCGGGCGCCCGATGGCGCCCCGGTCCACTACGAGCGGCACCGCCCCGAGCAGACCACGCTGTACCGCCTGGTCCAGCAGCATGCGGCCAGCTTCATTGCCCACACCGAGGCCAGCACCGGCAGTGCAATGCCGCGATTCATCAAGGATGAGTTCGACGCCTTCCTCGAATGCGGCATCCTGGCCCACGGCTTTCTGAGGCTGCGCTGCGGCGAATGCGGCCACGACAAGCTGTTGGCGTTCAGCTGCAAGCGCCGCGGTTTCTGCCCGTCATGCGGCGCGCGGCGCATGTCGCAGACCGCCGCCCACTTGGTCGACCACGTCATCCCGCATGTGCCGGTGCGGCAGTGGGTGCTGTCCTTGCCGATCCCGCTGCGCTTGGCTAGCTGGCCGCGCAGCCCGAGCTGGTCACGCCGGTGCTGCAGGTGGTGCAGCGCGTGGTCACGCGCCATCTGCTGCACGCCGCCGAGCTCAAGGCCGACGAAGGCCACGGCGGCGCCGTCACGCTGATACAACGCTTTGGCTCTGCGGCCAACCTCAACATCCACCTGCACTGCCTGGTGCTGGACGGGGTGTACCGCAGCGGTGCCGACGGCGTGCCGGTGTTCGTCGAGGTGGATGCGCCTGCCGACGACGAGCTGCACGCCCTGTTGCAGACCCTCATCACCCGGCTGATGAAGCTGCTCACGCGCCGGGGCGTGCTGGTGGAAGACATGGGCCAGACCTACTTGGTCGAGCCGGAGGCCGACGGTGACGAGGTGCGAACGCTGCGGCCGCTGCAGGCCGCGGCGGTGACCTACCGCATCGCCTTCGGCCCGCGCGCTGGCCACAAGGTCCTGACCCTGCGAGGCGCGATGCCGCGTGAGGCTGCACCGCGGCAGCCCCTGTGCGCCGACATCGACGGCTTCAGCCTGCATGCCGCGGTGCGTGTGGAGGCACACGACCGCAATCGACTGGAGCAACTGTGCCGCTACATCACCCGGCCGGCGCTGTCCGACGAGCGGGTGCAACTCAACGCCGCCGGGCAGGTAGAGCTGAAGCTCAAGACACCGTGGCGCGACGGCACCACGCACCTGGTGATGTCGCCGCTGGAGTTCATGCAACGGCTGGCGGCGCTGGTTCCCCGGCCGAGGCTGCACCTCATCAGGTTCCATGGGGTGCTGGCACCCAACGCCAAGCTGCGGGCGCTGGTGGTGCCTCAGGGGCCGGCGCAGCCGGAGCAGGCGGCCGAAGCCGCGGCCACCGTCGAATGCGAGCGTGAGCCCGTCCAGGTTCGGCCGCACCGCATCAGCTGGGCCCGCTTGCTCAAGCGCGTCTTCGACATCGACATGCAGCACTGCCCGAACTGCGGCGGCGGCGAGCTCAAGATCATCGCGGCGATCCTGGAACGGCCGGTGATCGAGAAGATCCTCACGCACCTGGGTCTGCAGCCGCAGCCGCCGCCCAGGGGGCCGGCGCGCGAGCCGGGGCGGCATCAATCGGGCTGAGCTGCAGCCGCCGTCCCGTCAGGGCCATTCCACCAGCGACCGAGACGGAGGGCCGGAGGGCTCCGGCCCAGGAGTCTGGGCGGTGCTGGGCGTCGCGTGATTACGACGATCAGTGGGTCAGGGCGAACCCTGAGTCGGCGGCTGCAGATGCAGCCGCAGAGCGGGCTGAAGACCTATCGCCGGGCCAGAGGGGCGGCTGGCGCGCCAACCTCAGGGCACTTCATGGCATGGCTGGCTGTCCGGGCAGGTCTTGGCCCGGTCTCGGCCCGGTCTCGGCCCGGTCCCGGGTCCGGGTCCGATCAGGTCCGATCAAGGGCGGTTAAATTTC
>JAUXVE010000092.1 GCA_030680415.1 Rubrivivax sp. | reverse complement strand
GGGCGCGCAAAAGATGCGCCGCCAGGGCACCAAATCATGTGGCGAGGCTATTCAGAACTGCAATCCCTTTGCAGAGGTCTGTCCCTGCGCGATTGGACATCGGATTAGGCGAAAACTTCTGGGTAAAGGGCAGGCCTAGCCTCGGGAGCCGCGCCGCCAGGGGCGCCGGTGCCGATGCTGCCGCGTTACCTGCCCGACGCGCGCAGCCTGTTGGTGGGCCTGCACTACTCGCTGGCGCCCTTGCCGCGCGAGCCGATGCGGCCGCGTCGCGCCGACCCGCGCATCGGCCTGTTCACCACCACCGTGCTCGACTTCAGCAGCGACCTGCAGGACTCGCCGCGGCAGCGCTGGGTCAACCGCTGGCGGCTGGAGAAGAAGGACCCGGCGGCCGAGGTCTCCGAAGCCGTCAAGCCCATCACCTTCTGGATCGACCGCAACGTGCCACTGGCCTACCGCGAAACGGTGCGCGCGGCGGTCCTGGAGTGGAACAAGCCGTTCGAGAAGATCGGCTACAGCAACGCCATCGTGGTGCAGCAGCAGCCCGACGACGCGGCCTTCGACACGCTGGACTTCGGCTACGCCTCGGTGCGCTGGATGATGAACGCCGACCCGGTGTTCGGCGCCATCGGGCCCAGCCATGTCGACCCGCGCACCGGCGAGATTCTCGACGCCGACATCGCCTTCGAGGGCATGCAGACACGCAAGGCGCGCCAGGAGCGCACGCAGATGCTGGGCCGCAGCCCACCCGGCGCCGATGCCGTGGCGCCGGGCTTTGCCGCACCTTTCGAATTTCCCGGCGGCAATGCCGCGCCGTACGACCATCGACTGTGCCAGGCCGGCGCGCTGGCCGCCGAACAGCTGGGCTACGCGCTCGACGTGCTCGAGGCCAGCGGCGAGATCGAACCCGACAGCCCGATCGCGCAGCAGTTCGTGGTCGACTACGTCAAGCAGGTCGTCATGCACGAGGTCGGCCACGCCCTGGGCCTGCGCCACAACTTCCGCGCCTCACGCGCCTACACCGAGGCGCAGCTGTCCGACCCCGAGTTCACGCGGGCCCACGGCACTGCGGCCTCGGTCATGGAATACAACGCCGTCAACCTGCCGCAGCCGGGCCGCAGCGGCGGCCTGCCCTTCCAGACCGCGCTCGGGCCTTACGACTACTGGGCCATCGAGTACGCCTACAAACCGATGCCGCCGGGCGCCGATGCCGAGACCGAACGCGCCGAACTGCAGCGCATCGCCGCGCGCAGCAGCGAGCCGCTGCTGGCCTACGGCACCGACGAGGACAACGCTTTCGGCATCGACCCCGAGACGATTCAGCTCGATCTCGGCTCCGACCCCATCGCCTTCGCGTCCAAGCGTCTGGAGATTGCACGCGACCTGTTCAGGCGCCAGGAGACGCGCGCCCTGTCGCCACAGCGCGACTACGCCGTGCTGCGCCGCTCGCTGGCCTATGCCATCGCCGACGTGACCCGCGCGGTGGGCACGCTGGTGCGTCAGATCGGCGGCGTGCGCACCCTGCGCGACTTCCCCGGCAGCGGCCGCGACCCGCTGCAGCCGGTGGACGCCGGCGTCCAGCGCCAGGCGCTGGACCTGATTGCCGGCGCCGTGCTGGCGGCCGACGGGCTGGAGCTGTCGCCGGCGCTGCAGCGGCGACTGGCGCCCGACTTCCTGGAGCGCGTCGAGCTGTCCCTGCCCACCGACTACGCCGTGCCGCAGCGCCTGCTGGAACTGCAGCGCGCCGTGCTCGGCTACCTGATGAGCGACACCATCGCCGCCCGCATCCTCGACAGCGTGGGCAAGTTCGACCACCCCGCCGAGGCCTTCCCACTCGCCGAACTGTACGCGCGGCTGAGCGACGAGGTCTGGAGCGAACTGGATCGCGGGCAGGCCATCCTGCAGCCGCGGCGCGAGTTGCAGCGCGAGCATGTCAACCGCCTGGCGGCGGCCCTGCTGCGGCCTTCGCCGCAGGCCCGTGCCGACGCCCGCGGCCTGTTGCGTGCACAGGCACGAGCGCTGCTGCCCCGCATCGAGGCGGCCCAGCGCCGCCGCGCTGGCGCCGATGCCCAGACGCTGGCGCACCTGGCCGACGCCGCCGACACGCTGCGCATGGCCCTGGCCGCGCCGCTCCTGCGCCAGGGCCTGTAGGCCACGACGCCCGCCGGCCCCGCCGGCCGTCGGCCGGACCCACGATTCCGTGCTTCGTCGCAGCACGCTTGCTGCTGGCACCCGGCCGGCGCTATCGTGCCGGCCATGGCCAGCGGACCTGCTCCCGAGATCGCGCCCGAGACGCCCACGATGGGCCGCCGCGTACTGGCCTCGCTGAACGCCGGCAGCCTGGGCGTGACCATTGGCTTCGGCGTCACGGCGGCGCTGCTGTTCAGCCCCCTTTTCGTGATCCCTTTCGCCGTGCTGCTCGGGCGCAGCCTGTTCCTGGCCATGGCGCTGCTGCTGGTCTTCGTCGCCACGCAGGAACTGCCCGAGCGCTGGCTGCCGGCCTGGCTGCCGCGCTGGCTGCTGACGGTGGTGGCGGTGGGCATGGCGGCGCCGCTGGGCACCCTGCTCGTCTACCTCGTGTCCGTCGGCGGCAGCCTCACGACCCTGGTCAACAGCCCGCCGCGCATGACGGGGTTCTTCATCCTCGCCAGCACGGCGCTGGTGCTGGGGCTGCTGATCACTTTCGGGGCCCTGCTGCGCGAGCGCGAGGCACGCGCCCGCTCGCTCACGCTGGAGCTCGAGCTCGAGCGCAGCCGTCTGGAGAAGCAGACCGCGGACGCGCGGCTGGCGTTGCTGCAGGCGCAGATCGAGCCGCACTTCCTGTTCAACACGCTGGCCAATGTGCAGGCCCTGGTGGAGAGCCACTCGCCGCGGGCGGCCGACGTGCTGAAGAGCCTGATCGCCTACCTGCACGCCGCCATGCCGCGCCTGCACGACGGGCAGCCCACGCTCGGCAACGAGCTGGCGCTGGTGGGCGCCTACCTGGAGCTGATGCAGATGCGCATGCCCGATCGGCTGGCCTACCGCATCGACGCCGCGCCCGAGGTGCAGACGCTGCGCTTCCCGGCCATGGCCCTGCTGACGCTGGTGGAAAACGCCGTGCGCCATGGCATCGACCCCAGTTGCGACGGCGGCCGCATCGAGGTCGGCGCCCGCTGCGACACCGGCGGTTGTCGGCTCTGGGTAGCCGACACCGGTGTCGGCCTCGCCGAGCACGCGTTGCCCGGCACCGGGCTGGCCAACCTGCGCGCGCGGCTGCAGGCCTGCTTCGGCGCCGGGGCCGAGCTGCGCCTGAGCGAGAACTCCCCGCACGGACTGCGTGCCGAGATCGTCTGGACCCCATGACGACGGCGCTGATCGCCGACGACGAACCGCTGCTGCGCGAACGCCTGGCCGGCCTGCTGGCGCGGCTGTGGCCGGAACTTCGAATCGTGGCCCAGGCGCGCAACGGCCGCGAGGCGCTGGAGCAGTTCGACGAGCACGCACCCGAGGTCGTGTTCCTCGATGTGCACATGCCGGGCCTGAACGGCATCGAAGCGGCACGCGGCATCGGGCGCCAGGCGCAGATCGTCTTCGTCACCGCCTACGACCAGTATGCGGTGCAGGCCTTCGAGCACGGCGCCATCGACTACCTGGTCAAGCCCGTCGACGAAGCACGGCTGGCCGACACCGTGCAACGCCTGCGCACCCGTCTGGCGAGCACGCCGGCACCATCGGCCGCCGCGGCGGCAGGCGACGCTGCGCTGGCGCCGCTGCTCGACCGCCTGGCCGAGCGGCTGCGCCAGCAGGCGCCACCTGCAGCACGGCTGCAGTGGATCAAGGCTTCGGTGGGCAACAGCGTGCGGCTGATTCCGGTGCAGGAGGTGATCTACCTGCGCTCGGACGAGAAGTACACGCTGGTGGTCTGGGAAGGCGGCGAGGCGCTGATCCGCAAGACCATCCGCGAGCTGGCCGACGAACTCGACCCGCAGCGCTTCGTGCAGATCCACCGCTCGGTGATCGTGGCCCTGCCCTTCGTGGCGCAGGTCGTGCGCGGTGCCAACGAAACCGCCGACGTGCACCTGCGCGGCCGCGGCGAGGTGCTGCCGGTCAGCCGCAGCTGGCTGCACGTGTTCCGGCAGATGTGAGCACCGCTGCGGTCGGCGGCACGGCGGGCTTGCTTATGATGCGCGCCCAGTGCCGGCCGTTGCCGGCCACTGCACCCAAGGACAAGCGATGCACGCCTGGTTATGCGAGACCCTCGACGGCGCCGACGCCCTGCGCTGGCAGGAACTGCCGACGCCCGAACCGAAGCCGGGCGAGGTGCGCATCGCGATCCGGGCGGCGAGCCTGAACTTCCCCGACCTGCTGATCGTGCGCGGCCAGTACCAGTTCAAGCCGCCGCTGCCCTTCGTGCCGGGCGCCGAATTCGCCGGCGTCGTCGACGCCGTCGGTGAGGGCATCACGCACCTGAAGCCCGGCGACGCCGTGGCGGCGCTGGGCGGCACCGGTGGCTTCGCCACCCATGCCTGTGTCGACGCGGCGCGGGTGCTGCCGCTGCCGCCGGGCTTCGCGGTCGAGGACGGCGCCGCCTTCGCCTTCACCTACGGCACCTCGCACCACGCGCTGATCGACCGCGGCCAGCTCAAGGCCGGCGAGACGGTGCTCGTGCTCGGCGCCGCCGGCGGCGTGGGCAGCGCCGCGCTGCAGATCGCCAAGGCCGCCGGCGCGCGTGTCATCGCCGCCGCCTCCTCCGACGAGAAATGCGCGCTGTGCCGCCAGCTCGGCGCCGACGAGACCCTCAAATACAGCACCGCCGACGTACGCGACGCGCTCAAGGCGCTGACCGGCGGCAAGGGCCCCGACGTCGTCTACGACCCGGTGGGCGGCCCGCTCGCCGAGCCGGTGTTGCGCTCCATCGCCTGGCGCGGCCGCTACCTCGTCGTCGGTTTCGCGGCCGGCGGCATCCCGGCGCTGCCCTGGAACCTGCCCTTGCTCAAGGGGGCCTCCATCGTCGGCGTGTTCTGGGGCGACTTCGTCAAGCGTGAACCTGCCGCCAGCGCGGCCGGTCTCAGGCAACTGGCGCAGTGGTACGTGCAGGGCCGGGTCAAACCGGTGATCGACCAGCGCCTGCCCATGAGCGAGCTAAGAGCGGCGTACGCCCGCATGGGCAGCCGGCAGGTCATGGGCAAGCTGCTGCTGATCAACGCGTAACCCCTTGCTTCATGGCGCCGGCCGGCGCCGTTTCGGCGCTAGCATGGCCGCCACATCAAGGAGACCACGGCGATGGCCGTCAAGGTGCTGATCCTCGAAGACAACCCGGTGGCGCGCAGTTTCCTGTGCCGTGTGGTGCGTGAAAGCTTCAGCGACACGATCGTCATCACCGAGGCCGGCGACTTGGAGACCGCGCGCCGCCACATCGCGCTGACCGGCGGTGCACAGGGGCTGCACGGCGCCGACCCCTTCAAACTGATCCTGGTCGACCTCGAACTGCCCGACGGCAATGGCCTGGAGCTGCTGGCCGAACTGACCCACTACCCGGCGACCAAGATCGTCACCACGCTGTATTCGGACGACGACCACCTGTTCCCGACGCTGCAGTGCGGTGCCGACGGCTACCTGCTCAAGGAAGACCGTTTCGAGGTGCTGGTGGAAGAGCTGCAGAAGATCGTGCGCGGCCAGCCGCCGCTGTCACCGGCCATCGCACGACGGCTGCTGACGCATTTCCGCAAGGGCGCCGGCAGCGACAGCCCAGCCCCCGTCTCCGGCTTCGCTTCGAGCAGCGGCTTCGGCGCCAGCAAGCCGGTGCCGCTCGAGAAGCTGCCCGAGCACGAGCGCCTGACGCCGCGCGAAATCGAGGTCCTCACCTACCTGAGCAAGGGCTTCACGATCAAGGAGATCGCCAGCCTGATGGGCATCAGGTGGTTCACCGTCAACGACCACATCAAGTCCATTTACAAGAAGCTCAATGTCTCCAGCCGCGCCGAGGCCGCGGTGCTGGCCAGCAAACAGGGCCTGGTGTGAAGGGCCTGCGGACCCGCGCCGCGAGAGTTCACGAGCCCGCCAAATGCGAACGCCGCCATTTCGAGAGAAAATAGCGCTGTCGCGCCATCCGGGGCGCCCGCCCGGAAGAATCCCAACCATGACCAATCGCCGTACGCCCTCCAGCCCCGAATCCGTCAACGGCCCCAAGCTGCGCCAGACGCAGGCCGAGTACACCGCCGCCCGCCCGCATGCCGAACCCGGTGTGCGGCCGATGATGTCCAGCTCCAAGATGTACGTCTGCATCCGCTGCCACGCCAATTTCAAGACAGGCGATGGAAAACCCGATGCACGGCTGCGCGGCCTGGGCCGCTGCAATACCTGCCTGGGTGTCACAATGCCGGCCGCCTGAGCCCGCTGCGGCAGCACCAGCCGCCCGGCCCAGCGCCCGGCGGATCGCCCGTGGCTGCACTTTCGAAGTCAGTTTCCCTCTCATACCAAGGATTTACACCATGTCCAACACGAACCGTCGGATCTTCTTGATGCAACTGGCTGCCGGCAGCACCGTGCTGGCCGCGGCGCAGGCGCAGGCGCAAGCCGCCAGGGTCGACGAAAAGGATCCGCAGGCCGTCGCGCTGGGTTATGTGCATGACACCGCCAAGGCCGACAACAAGAAGTTCCCCAAGCACACCAAGGACCAGAAGTGCAACAACTGTGCCCTGTTCCAGGGCAAGGCCGCCGACGCATGGGCCGGCTGCCCGCTGTTCGGCGTCAAGCAAGTCGCCGGCGGCGGCTGGTGCAGCGCCTGGGCCAAGAAGGCCTGAAGACCCGCGGCGTGAAGCTTTCGCGCCTGCTGATCGCATCGGAAGGGGGCCCTGGCGGCCCCCTTGTCGTTGGGCCACCTGCCGCGCTGGCAAGCGGTCAGCGCGCGGCGCTGGCCCCGCTCGCGATGTCTTCGCCGATGGCCAGCGCCGAGGTCAGCCCCGGCGACTCGATGCCGAACAGATTGATCAGCCCAGCCACGCCGTGCCGGGCCGGGCCGTCGATGCGGAAGTCGGGTGCCGCTTCACCGGGGCCGTGGATCTTGGGCCGCACGCCGCTGTAGTCGGGCCGCAGCACACCGACCTGCAGGCCCGGCCAATAGCGGCGGATGGCGTCCTCGAAGGCCGCGGCGCGGCGCGGGTCGACGGCGTAGTCGATGTCCTGCGGCGTATCGACGTTCAGCCATTCCAGGTCGGGGCCGAAGCGAACCTGACCGCCGAGGTCGACGGTGACGTGCACGCCCAGCCAGGCGTCCACCGGCGCCGGGTAGACGAGGCGCGAAAACGGTGGCCGGCCGGCGAGCGTGAAATAGCTGCCTTTGGCGTAGCGTTCGCGAGGCACGTGACTGGCGTCGAGGCCGTCGAAACGGCGCGCCAGTGCACAGGCATGCAGCCCGGCGGCGTTGACCACCAGGTTGGCCTCGATCTCGAAGCCACCCTCGGCAGTGTCCACCTGCACCAGCGCCGGCCGACCGGCGCCGAAGGAGGCCGATTGCACGCACGACAACAGCGCCAGCGCGCCGCCGCAGCGCTCCAGGTCACCCTGCAGCGCCAGCATCATGGCGTGGCTGTCGACGATGCCGGTGCTCGGCGACGACAGCGCTGCCGTACAGTGCAGGGCCGGCTCGAGCGCGATCGCGGCAGCGGCGTCCAGCCACTGCGCCGGCACACCATTGGCCCGCGCCCGCTGCTGCAGCCCCTGCAGCGCTGAGTGCTGATCCTCCGCCGTGGCCACCACCAGCTTGCCGCAGCGCGCATGCGGCACGCCGTGCGTGGCGCAGAAGTCGTAGAGCAGTTCCTTGCCGCGCACGCACAGCCGCGCCTTGAGCGAGCCGGGTGCGTAATAGAGGCCGGCGTGGATGACCTCGCTGTTGCGCGAACTCACACCCTGCCCGATGTGCGCGCCAGCCTCGACGACGACGGTCTCGCGGCCCGCCAGCGCCAGCGCCCGGCCCACCGCCAGACCCACCACACCGGCGCCGATGACCAGCGCCTCGACACGCTCCATCGGACATCCTCCGCGAATTCAAGGTTCCGCCGCGCCCCGCACGGGACTGAATGTGCAAGGTTAACAGCGCACGGATCAGGCTGCGGCGGCTGCGGCCTCGCGCGCGGGGCGCGCTTGGCGCACGGCGATGGCTCAGGCTCCGAAGTGGATGCGCTCGAAGCCGCCGATACTGCGCAGGTCGTCTTCGACTTGCGCCATGACGAGCCAGCTCCAGGTGGAGAGGCTGGCGGCCGACAGGACCACGAAGGCGGCGACGAGCATGGCGGTGAGGTTCATGAGTACTTCCGTAATAGACGTATGGGCGCTTTTTAGCCGCGGTGCAATGGCGCGTCTGTGCGGTAGGGAACGCCGCAAGTGGACCGGATCGATCTCACACCCCGTGGGCAAGCAACTTGGCCTTCAACGCGGCCGTGACCGCCGGGTAGAGAGGCTCCCCCTCGATCTGCGCAGGCACGCTCGGCGCGCTGCAGATCCCGGCGGCGAGCGCCTTCGTGCTGGCGACAAAATGGGTCAGCTGACACTCAGCGAACAGGCCGCTGGCCGCGGCCTGTTCAGTGCCGCACCGCCAAGCTGGCGCTGTGCTCCACCCGGCTTGGGTGCGCCAAGGCATGGCTCGCGCCGGCCGGCGCCCGGATGATCACGCCGAGCCGTGAGCCCCAAGCATGCCCTGGGAGATCACGGCGCCGCCACTGAAGCGCAGAATGCCCGCAATGACAAGACGCACGGGCACGCCGGCCGAGGCCTTCCGCCAATGAAACCGGCGGCGTGGCGCTGGCTGGACCGCCGGGCAAGCGAGGTTCTGCAGCACCCCGGCACCTTTGCGCTGCAGGTCCTGAAGGGGTTTCGGGCCAACCAGGGCCTGCTGCTCGCCGGCGCGGTGGCGTACTACGCGCTGCTGTCGATCGTGCCCCTGCTGATCCTGACGGTGATCGCGCTGTCGCACGTCGTCGACGAGGCCGAATTGCTGCGCACGATCGGCCGCTACCTCGAATGGCTGGTGCCCGGGCAGTCCAGGGCCATCATCGCCGAACTGGCCAACTTCCTGGCGCACCGCAATGTCATGGGCTGGGTTCTGCTCGCCACGATGGTGTTCTTCAGCTCGCTCGCGTTCACGGTGCTGGAGAACGCCATGTCGGTGATCTTCCACCACCGGGTGGTGATACGGCGGCGCCATTTCCTGGTCTCGGCCATCATCCCTTACCTCTACATCCTGAGCCTCGGCCTGGGCCTGCTGATCGTGACGCTGGTCGCCGGCAGCCTGCAGGCCATGGGCGAGCACCAGGTCGACTTCCTGGGGCACACCTGGTCGCTGGGCGGCGTCTCAGGCCTCCTGCTCTACCTGCTGGGGCTGGCCGGCGAGATCTTCGTCCTGACCTCCGTCTACATGGTGATGCCGGTGGGACGACCGTCGCTGTGGCACGCCTTGTTCGGCGCTGTCGCTGCGGCCTTGCTGTGGGAGGTGTCGCGCCACGCGCTCGTCTGGTATTTCTCGACGCTGTCGCAGATCGGCACCGTCTACGGCTCGCTGACCACGGCGATCGCCGTGCTGTTGAGCCTGGAGCTCGCGGCCGCGCTGCTGCTGCTGGGCGCGCAGGTGATTTCCGAATACGAACGCTTCGGTCCGGTCGACGCGGCCGCGCCCGCACGGCCCTTCACGACCGGGCCGGGTTGACCTGTGCCGGCAGGCGCCGCGCTGCGTCTCGAGTCGACGCGCCACTCGATGCGGGGCAAACCCGCTATGTGCGTCTGCGTACAGACGGGGACTGCCCCATGAAGCACGCTTGGTTTCAGGTTTCGGGAAGATCTTTATATGAACGCATTGTTGAGAACCATGCTGGCGGTGGCTGGAGTGGTGTTCGCCGCTCAGGCGGCGGCACAGGCCACCTTCTACGAACACGAGGGTTTTGCGGGCCGTACGCTCACCGCCAGGGAGCAGGTTCCAGCCTTCGAGCGCTATGGGTTCAATGACCGCGCCTCGTCGGTCGTGGTCGTCGGCGATCGCTGGGAGGTCTGCCAGGACGTCGGGTTCAATGGCCCGTGCGTCGTGTTGCGGCAGGGCCGCTATCCGTCGCTCGCTGCGATGGGTTTGAACGACCGCGTCTCGTCGGCGCGAATCGTGAGCCGCAACGCGCGCATCGACGACGACCGCTATGTGCCCGTTCCGGTGGCCGCGCAGGTCACCTTCTACGAACGCGAAGGCTTCGACGGCGGTTCCTTCACGACGGCAGATCAGGTCGTCAACTTGAGGCGTACCGGATTCAATGAACGTGCCTCGTCGGCGGTGGTGGTCGGCGACCGCTACGAGGTGTGCGACGACAACCGGTTCCGCGGTCGCTGCGTCGTGCTGCGTCCGGGCCGTTACGCGTCGCTGGCCGCGATGGGATTGAACGACCGCATCTCATCGGTGCGCGCAGTGGCATCGAACGCGCGCATCGGTGACGATCGTTATGCGCCCGCGCCGCTGACCGGCCAGGTGACCTTCTACGAACGTGAGGGCTTCGATGGCCGTTCCTTCACGACCGAAGAGCAGATCGCCAACCTGCAGCGTTCCGGTTTCAATGACCGCGCTTCGTCGGCGGTGGTGCTCGGTGTCCAGTACGAGGTCTGCGATGACGCCGGCTTCCGCGGCCGATGCGTCGTGCTGCGTCCCGGCAGGTATCCGTCGCTGGCCGCGATGGGCTTGAACGACCGCGTCTTGTCGGTACGCGCCGTGGCAGCGAACGCGCGCATCGGTGACGATCGTTACGCGCCCGCGCCGGTCCCCGTTTATGACAGCCGCCGCCGCGGTGGCGAACGGCTGTACGAGGCCAACGTCACGTCGGCGCGCGCCGTGCTCGCCACCTCCGGGCAGCGCTGCTGGGTCGAGCGCGAACAGGTGGTGCAGGAGCGGGGCAAGGCCAACGTTCCGGGGGCGATCGTCGGCGCCATCATCGGCGGCATCCTCGGTCACCAGGTCGGCGGCGGGACCGGCAAGGACATCGCCACCGTCGGCGGTGTCGTCGGCGGCGCCGCGGTCGGCGCCAACGTCGGTCGCAACGGCGGACAGGCGACGACGCAGGATGTCCAGCGTTGCGAAAACGTGCCCGGAGGCGCGCAACCCGCTTACTGGGACGTCACCTACAACTTCCGCGGCCAGGACCACCGCGTCCAGATGGCCACGGCGCCCGGAACCACGATCACGGTCAACGAACAGGGTGAGCCGCGCCAGTAAGGGCCGGCGCTGCGAACAGGGCGGTCGGACCGTGCGCCGCAGGGCGTCGAAGAACGCATCTGCGAGTGGCACTCGGTCGTCAAACGCGCCGAAGAGCGGCTGCGGGCGGCACCGCCTGCACACGTGGGTCACTCCAGGCGCGGACACCGCGCGATGCTGGCCGGCGTACGAGGTCGTCGAGGTGGGCGAGGCCGCCTGAAGTGCAGGATGCCTGCCGCCGAGCGCCAGCGCCGCTGAACAGACCTGTCGCTGGGGCGTGTACGGGGCGCGGGCCTGGACGCCAGGCGTAGGTCTTGTCCTACACGGTGTAGGCCCTGCGCCCGATGGTCCGCAAGTTCGCCGCGCGGCACACTCAGCCCGCCCGCCCGCCTCTGCGCCCGCCCTCGTGCCCCTGCTCAACACCTATCTCGTCGAAGACAGCGCCGTCATCCGTGACAACCTGGTTGCCACGTTGCAGGAGTTGGCGCCGGTGCGGGTGCTGGGCTGTGCGGCCGACGAGGCCAGCGCCGTGCAGTGGCTGGCGGCACCGGGCCACGGCGTGGACCTGGTGATCGTTGATCTGTTCCTGCACACCGGCTCCGGCCTGGGCGTGCTGCGCGCGGCGCACGCCTTGCCCGGCGTGGGCAGGATGGCCGTGCTCAGCAACTACGCCACCCCCGACATGCGCGAGCGCTGCCTGCAACTGGGCGCCGACCGCGTGTTCGACAAGTCCACCGAGATCGACGCACTCATCGACTACTGCGTGGCGCTGGCCGGGCCCGTCAGCGTATCAGGCCGTTCGTGAGCGCGTAGTGCGTGAGGTCGCTGTTGGAAGCGAGATGCATCTTTTCCATGACGCGGCTGCGGTAGGTGCTGACCGTCTTCACGCTCAGGCACAGGCTGACCGCGAGGTGACCGATGGTCTCGCCCTGCGCCAGATGCAGGAAGACCTGCAGTTCACGCTCGGACAACTGCTCGTGCGCCGGCCTGTCGCCGCCACCGCCCAGGCCTTCGGCCAGGCGTTCGGCCACCGCCGCGGTGATGTACTTGCGTCCCCGGTGCACCGTGCGGATGGCGGTGACGAGGTCGGCGGGGTCGCAGTCCTTGTTGAGGTAGCCGCTGGCGCCCAGGCGCAGCAGCGTGGTCGCGTAGTCCTGCTCGGCAAAGCCGCTGAGCATCAGCACCGGCAGCATCGGTTCGCGCGCGCGGATGGCGACCAACACGTCGACGCCGCTCTGGCCGGGCAGCGAGACATCCAGCAACACCACGTCGGCGTCGCCCCGGCGCACGATCTCGAGAGCTTCGCGGGCATTGGCGGCCTCGGCGACGACGTCGAAGTCGCTCTCGTCGGAAAGAAACTGGCGCAACCCCGCCCGCACCATGGGGTGGTCGTCGACGATGGCGATGCGGATCATGCGCACACCCCTTGCGCCGCAGCGCATGATGAGGGCTTTGGAGCCGGGTCTCGACGATGAATGCGCACGGTGTGGTCTCGCAGCCGCTTTCGGCATGGTTGCTGCTGGCCCTGACGGCCGCGCTGGCCACCGTGGGCCTGGGCGGATGGGTTTGGTGGCTGCAGCCCGCGCCGGTGCCGCAGCTTGCGGGTGTCCTGGTGGGCGGCGCCGGCCTGGTGGGCCTGCTGGCCCTGCCGATGGCCTTGCGGCGCGCCCTGAACCTGCAGCGGCAGCACGAGCGGCTGCACCAGCGAACACAGACCGAGACTGAGCGCCTGGAAGCCCTGGTGCGCGAGCGCACCGTACAGCTCACCGAACTGGCCCAGCACCTGCAGACGGCGCGCGAGGACGAGCGCCAGCGCATGGCGCGCGACCTGCACGACGAACTCGGCGCGCTGCTCACATCGGCCAAGCTGGATGCCGCGCGCATCAAGTCGCGCCTGGCCGGACCGGCGCCGCAGGCCGGTGACGCGCTGGAGCGCCTGACCCACCTGGTGGGCACGCTGGACCAGGTGATCGCCGTGAAGCGCCGCATCGCCGAAGACCTGCGCCCGTCGGCGCTGGCCCACCTGGGCCTGGTGGCCACGCTGGAGATCCTGGCGCGCGAGTTCAAGCGCAATGCCGGCGTGGCCGTGCACTGCACGCTGCAACCGGTACCGCTGACGCCGGCCGCCGAGCTCACGGCATACCGGCTGGTGCAGGAGGCCACCACCAACGTCGCCAAACACGCCCGCGCAAGCCAGGTCTGGTTGACGCTGGGCATGCAGGGCGGACAGGTGGCGCTGGGCGTGCGCGACGACGGCGTCGGCTTCGACACGGCGGCGCCATTGCGCTCGGCCTACGGACTGGTGGGCATGCGCTTCCGCGTGGAGGCCGAACACGGCACGCTGCGGGTGGACACGGCACCCGGGCGCGGCACGGCGATCCGCGTCACGCTGCCGCCGGCGCCCGACGCCGCAGGCTAGGAGCCTGTCGGGCTTTGGGTCGGGCCCGCTCAAAGCCCGACAGGCTCCTAGGGCAGCGCCATCTGTCGGCGCCGTCCTACGCCAGAGTGGCGCGGCGGCTGATCGCGCGACCCCAGTCCAAAGGCGACACTGGCCAAGCCGCAGCAAAGCCGCTGCGGCGCCGTTGCGCGACACGCCCCGCATCACTGCCAGGAGGCCCGAATGCTCTACTACGCCGTCGTCTTTCTCGTCATCGCGCTGATCGCCGCGTTGTTCGGCTTCGGCGGCATCGCCGCCGGTGCCGTTGGCATCGCCAAGGTGCTGTTCATCATCTTCATCGTGCTGGCCGTCGTCAGCTTCATCTTCGGCCTGATGCGTCGCGGCTGAGCCGCCCCGGCGCTTGACCGACAAGGTCCAATTCCAAACCGCCCAGGAGGCCACATGTTCCACCGCAACTCCACCGTCAACGCCAGCAAACTGGTTGATCAGGCCGCTTCGGCCACCAGCCACGGCATCGCCGCCACCCAGCACGCGCTGAACAGCCTGACCGGGGGCGTGCAGGCCCTGCGCGACGAAGCCGGCACGCGGCTGGACGACGCCACCGAGCACGCCCAGGCCTTGGTCCACCGTGGCGTGGACGCGCTGCACGACGGTTCGCGGCGCCTGCGCATCAAGGCGCACCAGGCCAGCGCCGGCACCACCCACTACATCCGGCACGAGCCGGTGAAGGCGGTGTTGATCGCGGCGGCCACGGGCGCCGTGGTGATGGCCCTGATCGTGCTGATGACGCGCCCGCGCGGCCACGCATAGGCCGGCTGGCCGGTGGCTAAGACGGCTGCGCTCTCGGCGGCCGCTCATGGTGGTCGGCGCGGTAGCCGTCACCGCGCACCGCGGCCGCGGATCACAGCCGCCCCAGCAATACCAACACCAGCACCACCACGACCACCAGGCCCAGCCCGCCCATGGGCGCAAAGCCCCAACTCCGACTGTGCGGCCAGGTCGGCAAGGCGCCGATGAGCAACAGGATCAAGACAATCAACAGGATGGTTCCCAGACTCATGGCACTTCCCCCAGCGCGACCAAGCGGCCGCCGCACGAGCGTAGCCGCGTGCCGCTTGTCGTTCGGTGCGCTGGCGCACAGAGCGCTGCGATGGCACGGGAGTAGAGTCATCCACATCGTGAACACGGCTCCTTTGCAACGGCACGCACACGCGGCCACACCATGAAGGCGGTGATGACCTACCAAGCTCCTACGATGGGCCGTCCTTGCCCATGCTGTGGCGGCGACACCGAGCGCGTGAGACGCCTGCTGAGCGACCGACTGCTGCGCCTGTTCGTGCCGCTGGTGCGCTACCGGTGCCGGTCGATCAAGTGCGGCTGGGGAGGCACACTCAAACGCCAGGGCGAGGCGCGGCGCCGTCGGGCCGGGGCACCCCCGGCGCCCGGCACGCAGGTGCTCGAGTCTTCACGCATGCAGGCACCCGGACAGCCAGCGGCAACCCGGCGCTGAAGGCAGCGCAGGCGCGGCGCGCACCCGACCCCCAAGGGAGCCGCGGCACGCGGCCACCGCGCCTTGCATCACTCGATCGTCACCGGGTCCTCGCACGTCACGGTTGCGGTCCTCTCGGCGACTTTCATGTGCTCGCGGTAGGTCGCCGTATCGGACGCGTAGCAACTGCATGCCGCCTGTTCGAGGCCACGGCGGTCCAGCACCCTGATCTCGCCGCGGTGGTAGCTGATCAGCCCCTTGCGCTGCAGCGCCCCGGCGGCCGCCGTGACGCCCACACGCCGCACGCCCAGCATGCAGGCCAGGAATTCGTGCGTGACATGAAATTGCTCCGCATGCGCGCGGTCCTGGCTCATCAGCAGCCAGCGCGCCAGGCGCGGCTCGATGAGGTGGAAGCGCAGGCAGGCCGCGGATGCCACCATCTGCGCCAGGCGCACGTAGACGAAGCGCTGCAGCACACGCCGCAGTACCGTGCTCAGCGCCAGCTCGCGCTTGAAGGCCGTGCCATCGACGCGCCAGGCCGCGCCCGGCCCTTGCACCAGGGCACGCAGCGGCACCTTGTTCACACCCAGGATGAGCGCCGCGCCGACCATGCCTTCACGCCCCACCATGCCCACTTCCAGACTGGGGTGCCCGTCGATCCGCGTCACCAGGCAGATGAACCCCTCCACCGGAAAGTAGACATGGCGCACCGGGTCGCCCCGATCGCACAGCACTTCGCCCATCACCAGTTGCACCGGCTCGCACACGCCCAGCAGGCGCTGCTGTTCGGCCTGCGGCAAGAGGTCGATCAGGTGGTTCTCGGCAGGGGCCAAGTTGCATCTCCGGTGACTGGCAGCGCAGGCCGGTGGCCCGCGGGTGGGCCGACTCGGCAAGGCTCTCAGCGCGGTGTCACGACACCGCCGTCGTCGGACAGGACGATCTCGACACGGCGGTTCATCTGCCGGCCACCCGCGCTGTCATTGCCCGCCACCGGGAAGCTCTCGCCGTATCCCTGCGTGCCGATGCGTGCGCTGTCCACGCCGCGCGACACCAGCGCCGTGCGCACTGCATCGGCACGGCGGGCCGAGAGCTCCTGGTTGAACTGGTCGCTGCCGACGCTGTCGGTGAAGCCTTCCACCATGGCCTTGCGCTGCGGGTACTCCTTCAGGAAGCTCACCAGCTTGTCCATGCTGCGCAGGCCACCCGACTTGATCTCGGCACGGCCGGTGTCGAACAGCACGTCACCGATCGTGATGACCATGCCGCGCTCGG
Source organism: Rubrivivax sp. (assembly GCA_030680415.1). Lineage (GTDB taxonomy): Bacteria > Pseudomonadota > Gammaproteobacteria > Burkholderiales > Burkholderiaceae_C > Rubrivivax. The sequence continues at coordinate 7,833 of JAUXVE010000092.1, read as the reverse complement.
TCTTCTTGGCGTCGAGGTCGCGCAACTGGCCTTCGAGCACGAGCGCGCGTTGCTGAGCATCGCTGGCCGCCTGCTGCGCCGCGCCGGCCTGCTGCTGCGAGGCCGCCGACTGGCGCTGCGAGGCCTCGGCCTGGCGCTGCGAGACGCGCGCGTCTCGTTCAGCAGACTGCGCCTGGATCTGCGCCGCCCGCGCGTCGAGCTGCGAGGCCTGGGCGCTGCGCAGCGCGGCATCGGCCTCGCGCGTGCGCGCCGCCAGGCGCAACTGGTCGCGGTCGGCGGCGGCCCGCGCCACCGCAGCTTCGGCGGCCTTGCGGCTGCCGACTTCCTGCGCCAGCGCCACACGCTGGCGTGTCAGGTAGGACAGGTGGTCGACCGTGGTCGCGTCGTCGCGGCGCGCGAACGCTTCGTTGGCACGCGCCAGCGCGTCGCCGGCCTGCTTCAGCTCGACGGGAGCGCCGTCGCGTGTCTGCGGCGTGGCCTGTGCCATGCTGTAGGCGCTGCGGGCTTCCACCAGGCGTGGGTTGGCGTCGGGCACCGTACTGCAGCCGGCGAGCGCCGCCAGGGCCACCAGGCTCAGCGCCAGCGGCCGTGTCGTCATCTTGCGTAGCAGCGTCATGTTCAATTCCTCGGGGCGGTGGGGGGGGTCTGGCGGCTCATCTCTTCGCGCAGCGCACGGCTGGCCTCGAGCAGCGCATCGGCAGCCTTGCGCGACCTGACGGTCTCGGCCTTGGCCTCGGCCAGTTGCGCATCCAGCTGGGCCTGCTGCGCCAGCACGAGGGCGCGCTCGTACTCCTTGGCGGCGACGGCTTGTTCGGCGCGTGCCATCTTGTCGCGCGCCAGGCTCATCTCGGCCGGGGCCAGCGCGCCGGCGTCGGCGCCCGCCGCATGCTTGAGCGCGGCGGCAGACACCGCCATCTGTTCGGTGGGCGGCGGTGCGGTGGCGCACGCGCCGAGCCCGAATGCCGTGATGGCCAGCAGCGCGGCCACGGCGGCGGCGCGCTGCATCTTGCGTTGGGGGGCGATCTGCCGATGTGGGGTCATGTGGGTTTCCGTTCGGGGCCTGGACGAGGCCGTGCGGCGCGTCGGCCCTATGCCCGCGCCACGCCCGACCTCGGGGCCACACCTTGGGCGCGGCGGCGGCTGCCGTCGGTACGCCAACGCACACAGGCGCTGAAAGGGATGCCGTCCTACACCAGGCCGTCCCCGGCGCCGATATCGCGGCTCGCGGCGAGTTTCTACATTGGCCCTCAAGGTTGCGACAGCGCACAAGCCCACGAGCCCACGAGCAACCCCGAACCCTTACTTTCCAGACCGGAGATACACCATGTTCATTCGCCGCGCCCTCGCCGTCACCGCCACCGTCCTGGCGCTCGCCACCATCACCGGATGCGCCGTCACGCGCGGCCAGGAATCGGTGGGGGCGTACATCGAAGACACGGCCATCACCACGGCCGTCAAGGCACGCTTCGTCGACAACAAGTCCGTGGACGCGACGGCCATCAGCGTCGAAACGCTCAAGGGCACCGTGATGCTGTCGGGCTTCGCCAAGAACGGCGCCGAACGCACGGTGGCCGAAAGCCTGGCCTGGAAGGTCGACGGTGTGCGCGCGGTGAAGAACGAGATCGCGGTTCGCCCGTAATCGAAGCTCTCCCGCAACGGCACAGGCGCGCGCGATGACCGGAGCACAAGGCAGGTACGACACCGTGCAGGGCCTGCTTGCCGCCTGGCGTCTGGCCGACCCCCTCCATATCGACGGCGCGCGCTGGGCCCGCGCCCTGCCATGGGTGCTGGCCGCGCTGGCCACGGCGGGCCTGCTGCTGAGCCTGAGCTTGGTGGTGCAGAACATCGTGAGCCAGGCCGCGCTTCGCCACGCCGCCACGGCGATGCAGACCGACGCCCTGTGGCGCTGCAACGCCTTGACCGAACGCGATGTGCGCGACCACTGCCGGCGCCTCGCCGTCGCGGCAACAACACCGACGGCCAACTGATATGCAGCGGGCAGGCCGCAAGGCCTGCCCGCTGCAGCGCGGCGGCCGACTCGTACTGGCCCGGCACGAGGGCGCGGCCATGGTCGGGCGCGCGCGGGCAAAGAGCTGGATCACCAGCGCATCGCGCCGCTTCTGCAGCAGCGCCGCACCGCGGTCGACCTGCTCCAGCCGGCGCGACAGGCGCAGCAGGCTGGAACGGGTGGCCTTCACCGGGCCGGGCCCGGTCATCGGGCCGCTCCCGCACGCGCCGCCTCGCGCTCGAATTCGTCGGCGAAGCGCAGCGCCCGGCGGTCGGCCGGCGCGAGCCCCGCATCGCCGACGATGGCGACCATCAAACGTGCCTCGCTCGTGCGCGGGCAGAAGATGCCGGAGTTCTCGGTCACATGTACAGCGACCTGGCGAACTGGCGACGACGATCGTCGAACATGGCCGCGGGTGCCGAGCGCAGTGCGGCGAGGGCACGCTGCACCGGCATCAGATCCAGTTCGGCATAGGCGACGCCACGGTCCATCGCCGCGCGGGCGCGCCCGACGATCGCCAGCATGGCCTGCGCGAGAGCGAAGGTCTTGGCCGGCGGTGAGAAGGCATCGTTGACGTCGAAAGCACTGTGGCCGAGGACGAGCTCGCGCACCGCCGTGCCGCCGGCGGGCGGCTGACTCGCGCAGTTTGCACGCCGCTTCCCAGCCCTTGCGCAGATGCTCGTCTGCCGTGGGCCTTCGACACCTTCGCAGTGGGCAATTTCCCTGAGCTGTTGCCGCCCTCCGCGCGACTGCAGATCGGAGCGAGAACGCGCATGCCGCCATGCAGCGCCCACTTGATCCAGGCCATTTTTTTCCCCCGACGCAGCGGCGACACTGGGTCCGTGGTTGCTCTTCGTCGCCTGAGACTGCTGTGGCTTGCCCTCGCTGTCGCCGTGCTCAACGCCGGCGTGCCGGTGCTGAGCTATGCGGCCATGGCCGGCCACGGCGGGCTGGCGGGAGTGGTCTGCACGCCGGCAGGCATGAAGACGATCGTCGTCGATGCCGATGGCCAGGTGAGCCAGGTGGATGCGCTGTCGCCCCACGGCGGGCACTGCGCGCTGTGCGCGATGCCGGCAGCGTTGCCCGCGCCGCGCTCGACCCTGTCCGTGTCGGGCATGTCCACCTGCAGCGTCGTGGGCGTCGCGCCGACCGGCCTCCACCCCTGTTTCGTAGCGACGACACCGCCCGCCACCGGGCCTCCCGCGCTGGCTTGAAGCCCGCGTGAACCGGGTGCCGGCCGACGGCCGTGCCCGCTGAGCGGGATCGCCCCTTCGTGTTCCGCCAGCCCGCCCTCCCGGCATCGAGTCCGGGACGGCCACGCTGCCGCTGCCCCCAATCGCGCTTGAGGACCTCATCGTGCACCCCATGGTCAACCATCCACTGCGGACCCTTCCCATCCTGCTCGCGGCCCTGCCGTTGGCAGCCATTGCCCAGGACGCCAACCCGTCGAGCCGGATCGTGATCACGGCACCGAAAGCCGCCCTGCCGCTGAACGCGACCAGCACCAGCGCGGCGAGTCTGAATGCCCTGCGTGCCGCCACCGGCGACACCGCCAGCCTGCTGCGCGCCACCCCGGGCATCAGCCTGTATGGTGCCGGCGGCGCGTCCAGCCTGCCCGCCATCCGCGGCCTGGCCGACGAGCGGTTGCGCATCAAGGTCGACGGCATGGACCTCATCGCCGCCTGCCCCAACCACATGAACCCGCCGCTGTCCTACCTGGACCCGACGATGGTCGGCACGCTCAAGGTCTTCGCGGGCATCACGCCGGTCAGCGTCGGCGGCGACAGCATCGGTGGCACGATCGTCGCCGACACCGCCGCGCCGGCGTTCGCCGCCCCCGGCCAGGCCGCGCTCGTCAAGGGCCGCCTGGGGGCCTACTTCCGCAGCAACAACGACGCGCGCGGCGCCAGCCTCGCGGCCAGCTACGCCACCGAGACGTTCAACCTGAGCTACAACGGCGCGCTCAGCCGGGCCGGCAACTACAAGGCCGGCGGCGACTTCAAGAGCTGGACGGAAACCGGCCGCGTCGGGCAGCTGCTGCCGCTGGACGAAGTGGGCTCCAGCGCCTATGAGACCCGCACCCACCTGCTGGGCGTGGCGCTGCGCAACGCCAACCACCTGGTCGAGGCCAAGCTGGGCGTCCAGGACGTTCCGTACCAGTACTACCCGAACCAGCGCATGGACATGCTGGGCAACTCGCAGCAGCGGGTGAACCTGCGCTACCTGGGGCAGTTCGACTGGGGCACGCTGGAGGCCCGTACCTACCGCGAGGGCGTCGAGCACGAAATGGACTTCGGGCCCGACCGGCGCTACTGGTACGGCACGCTGTCTGGCGCCGGCGTCCCCTGCGCGCCGCTGGGCGGTGCGCCGAACAGCTGCGCCGCCGGCATGCCGATGCTGACCGACAGCACCAACAGCGGCGCCACGCTCAAGGCCAGCCTGGCACTGAGCGAGCAGGAGACGCTGCGCCTGGGCAGCGAGATCCAGCGCTACCGGCTGCACGACTGGTGGCCGCCGTCGGGCGGCGGCATGTGGCCGGGCACGTTCTGGAACATCAACGACGGCCGGCGCGACCGCACCGCCATGTTCGCCGAGTGGGAGGCGCAAGCCGGCAAGACATGGTCGACCCTGCTCGGCGCCCGCTACGAGCGCGTGCGCTCGAACGCCGGCGAGGTGCGGGGCTACGGCACCGCGGCCGGCGCCCCGGGCAGCCAGGTGGCCGACGCCGCGCGTTTCAACGCGCTGGACCGTGAGCGCAGCGATCACAACTGGGACCTGACCGCGCTGCTGCGCCACACGCCGCACGCCAGCCTGGACATCGAAGTCGGCGTCGCCCGCAAGGTGCGCTCCCCCAGCCTGTACGAGCGCTACGCCTGGTCGACCTGGCCGATGGCGGCGACGATGAACAATTTCGTCGGCGACGGCAACGGCTACGTCGGCAACCCCGACCTGCGCCCGGAGACCGCACACACGCTGAGCGCGACCTTCGACTGGCATGCGAGCGACCGGCGCTGGGCGCTGAGGGCCACGCCCTACTACACCCAGGTGGCGGATTTCATCGACGCCGTGCGCTGCACCACGGCGCTGCTCCCGGGCTCGGCCTGCCCGGCCACCAGCACCGTGACCGACGAGTTCGTGGTGCTGCAGTACGCCAACCAGTCGGCACGGCTGTACGGCGTCGACCTGTCGGGCCACATGCCGCTGGCCGAGGGCGGCTGGGGCCGCTGGGGCCTGGAGGGCCTGGTCAACGTCACGGACGGCCGGAACCGCCGCACCGGTGGCGCGCTGTACAATATCATGCCGCTGAACGCCCGCCTGACCCTCACGCACAAGGTGGGCGGATGGGACAGCGGCATGGAGCTGGTGCTGGTCAAGGCCAAGGACCGGGTCTCGGACGTGCGCAACGAGATCCGTACCGCCGGCTACGGGCTGGTCAACCTGCGCGCCAGTCATGCCTGGAAACAGCTGCGCGTCGACTTCGGCATCGAGAACCTGCTGGACAGGCGCCACGACCTGCCACTCGGCGGCGCCTACGTCGGCCAGGGCAGGACGATGAGCATGAACGGCGTGCCCTGGGGCACCGCCGTGCCCGGCATGAGCCGCTCGCTCCATGCCACCGTGACCTACGAGTTCTGATCGGCGGCGATCATCGTGCCAGCGAACAGGCCGCTGGCCGACGTCGTTGGCGCCCTCTTCACCCGCGGTCCGGGCGCGGCCCTGAGATGCCGCGCCAGCCGATCCACGCCATGGCTGCCCAGACTCTTGCACTGAACCTGAAAACAGCAGTTACCCGGGCGCTGGGAGCGTCGGCGGCAGGGTTGGCAGCTCGATTTGACCGACGATGCGCTGACAGATGTAGGCCAGCAGAGCCTGCCAGCGTTCGATCTTTGGCAACTGCTCCGCAGCAGCCTTGACGTGCCGGATGGCCGCAATGTCGTAGGTCGCGTTGGTCGCCAGAACGGTGTACTCCCAGTACCTGCGCGTTGTCCTGCACCTCGTCGTGCGGCAGCGCCCGCAGGAGTTGCTCGCACACGTCGATGATGTCCTCAAGCCGCCATCGGCACCAGGAAGTCGCGGCTGATGCCGACGCCGAGGTCGCCGACGCGGTCGAGGAACTGCGTCAGGTAGGCGTGCAGCCCGGTGGCCAGGATCTCGTCGATGCGGCCGTACTGCAAGTCCGAGCGCAAGCGCCCGGCGCGGCGCAGGGTTTCGCTGCTGCCCTGGTTGGCCACCAGCTGCAGGTTGGCCACGACCTCGTTCATGCACGCCGCCAGCGAACGCGGCATGTCCGGGCGCAGGATCAGCAGTTCGGCCACGCGCTCGGGGCGGATGACGTTGCGGTAGACCTTGCGGTAGACCTCGAAGCCGGACACCGAACGCAGGATCGCGCTCCAGTGGTAGAAGTCCACCTCCTGGCTTTCCTTGACGTGGCCGGCGCCGAAGTAGTCGCCGGCCAGGGCGTGGAACTTGACGTCCAGCAGCCGCGCCGTGTTGTCGGCGCGCTCCAGGAAGGTGCCGATGCGCAGGAAGTGCAGCGCCTCGTCCTGCAGCATGGTGCCCACGGTGACGCCGCGCGACAGGTGCGAGCGGAACTTGACCCATTCGAAGAAGGCGCCGGGGTCGCGGTCGAAGGCGCCGTCGCGCAGCAGGCGGTTGAATTCGAGCCAGGTCTGGTTCTGTGTCTCCCAGACCTCGGTGGTGAGGGCGCCGCGCACGGCGCGCGCATTTTCGCGCGCCGGGCGCAGGCAGGCCACGATGCTCGACGGGTTCTTCTCGTCGAGCACCATGAACTCCATGACATGGCCGGCGCTGAGCCGCCGTGCAGATCCGCTGCCGGCTCGGGCTTGCGCTCGTGCCATTCGCGCTTGAGCGGCAGCAGGTGACCGACCACCGCATCCAGCCCCTGCGTGAAGACGCGGCGCAGGCGCGCGCGCTCGAGTTCGTCGTCCAGCCGCGCGTCGAAGGGGTCGACGTTCACCGGCAGCCGGCGCTCGCGCCACAGGTAGTACCAGCTGTCCTCGAAGCCGGACAGCACGAAGCGCGGGTCCAGGCCGAGCCGGCGCGTCAATGCCTGGATGAAGGTCATCGCGTCGTCGCTGGTGTAGCGGTGCAGCTCGCGCTCGTCGGCAAAGAGCGTGGGGTCGTTCCAGCAAGGCTGGCCGTCGGCGCGCCAGCAGATCGACAACGCCCAGCGCGGCAACTGCTCGCCCGGGTACCACTTGCCCTGGCCGAAGTGCAGGAAGCCGCCCTCGCCGTAACGCGCGCGCAGCTTGTGCACGAGTTCGGTGGCCAGGCCGCGCTTGGTGGGGCCCAGGGCGTCGGTGTTCCACTCGGCAGCGTCGCGGTCGTCGACGGCCACGAAGGTGGGCTCGCCGCCCATCGTCAGGCGCACGTCGCCCTCGTGCAGGCGCGCGTCGACGGCGTGGCCGAGGTCGACGATGGCGCGCCACTGCTCGTCGCTGTAGGGCAGCGTGACGCGCGGCGACTCGTAGATGCGCGACACGTGCATATGGTGCGAGAAGGTGACCTCGCACTCGTCCACCGCCCCGCTCACCGGCGCGGCGGTGGACGGCTCGGGCGTGCAGGCCACCGGGATGTGGCCTTCGCCGGCGAGCAGGCCCGACGTGGGGTCGAGGCCGATCCAGCCGGCACCGGGCAGGTAGACCTCGCACCAGGCGTGCAGGTCGGTGAAGTCGACCTCGGCGCCCGAGGGCCCGTCGAGCGACTTCACGTCGGGCTTGAGCTGGATCAGGTAGCCCGAGACGAAGCGCGCCGCCAGCCCCAGGTGGCGCAGCGTCTGCACCAGCAGCCAGCCGGTGTCGCGG
>JAUXVE010000091.1 GCA_030680415.1 Rubrivivax sp. | reverse complement strand
GGGCGCGCAAAGGACTTGTCGCCAGGGCACCAAATCATGTGGCGAGGCTATTCAGAACTGCAATCCCTTTGCAGAGGTCTGTCCCTGCGCGATTGGACATCGGATTAGGCGAAAACTTCTGGGTAAAGGGCAGGCCTAGGCCGCTACAAATCGCGATATCTGTTGCTGCGGAGAGAGCAGCAGAGCGGGATGCGCCTGAACAATGCCGAAATTTGGGGAGTCACCCATCGGACTCGTCGGATGAGTCGGAAATGTCGAGTTCGGCGATGCGCCTGCACAATTCCAGCTGAATCAGCAGGATGGGCGGCTGCGAAAACAGGGGTTTTCGGTCTGGCACTAAGTAGTCCGTTTCAGAAGTTCGCACACGTATTCTTCAGGCCGCCAGCTTCAAGTGCTGGCTCTGGGCCTAACGATTGCGCATGCGCGCGACGAGGGCATTGAGATCGGCGCGGGTACCCGCCAGGGGCCTGCGCGAATCGGCATCCCGGGGAGTTTCAGTGAACGCTGAAGTCGATCACGATGGCCCCCGGCTCGCGCTGCCGGTACTCCACGCTGACGCGTGCACCGTAGCGCTGCTCGATCTGCGCCAGCAGCGGCAGCGGGTCGTGGTCGTTGGCGAAGCGCATGGTTTCGCCCGGTTGCAGGCTGTCGAGCGCACCGAAGATCGCGGCATGCCGGAAACGCTTCGCGACGCCGCGGGCGTCGAAAGGGTAAATGGCGTCGGGGGAAAGGTGCAGATGGGGTCGTGACATGGACTGGTCCTCAGGGTTGAGTGGGAGGGGAATCGGACGGCGCCGGCGGTCCGACCTGCGCCGGGTTGCGCCGCAGGCGCATTGCCAGGCCGATGCGGTCGGGTGCAGCATCGCTCAGCAGTCGTTGGGCCATGGGCAGCAGTTCGGCCGCTTCACGCGCAATGTGCCGCTCGAACAAGTCGGTGAAGCCTTTCACGTCTTGCGGCGCCAGCAGCGCCGGTACGCCCGCCGCCACTTGTTCGAGCGGCAGGCCGCCAGCATCTCCAGCGGCACCTCGAACCCGAGGGCGGGCGCGGCATGGCTCGAACACTCGACGCTCATTTCGGATGGCCTTCGCTCACGCGTCCTCACACATCGGCCTTGGTGGCCTTCACAGGCGCCCGGCGTCGCCCGGGACCGGGCACCGGGACCATGACGCTGCGCCGATGCACCGACACGCCACGCGCCTTGGACGGCCCTGTCGCCGGGCCCGTGATGTCGGCCAGCGTTGCGCCGTCGAGTTCCCTGAAGTAGGCCTGCAGGGCGGCGTCGAACACCTGCTTCAGGCGGCACGTCCGGCTCAGCGTGCACAGGTTGGTGCTGGCGTCGAAGCACTCGACCAGCCGGAAGTCTGTTTCCGTGGCGCGCACGACATCGCCGATGCGGATCGAGGCCGGGTCCTTCAGCAGCCGCAGGCCGCCGCCGCGGCCCCGCGTCGTCTCCAGCACCCCCTGGCGGGCGAGGTCGTTGACGATCTTCATCAGGTGGTTCTTCGAGACACCGTGGCTCTCGGCCAGCTCGCCGATCGTGACCCGTTGCTGCGGGTGGGCTGCGCAGTACATCAAGACGCGCAAGGTGTAGTCGGTGTATTCAGCGAGACGCATGGATGCCCTTAAACATGCATCAAGTATATTGCTTTAAGTCGCGCTCGACAATAAGATGCACACATTCTGCATCTTCTGTCGTGACCCGAATTCCATCCATCGTCACCATCATCGCGGACGCGCTGAACACTCATGCCTGCGCCACACCTGCCCCTCGTTTCTTCGACGCTCGCCGCTGATGCCACGCCCGTGCCGGCGCCCCACGGATGGCCCTTGCTGCGACTGGGCTTCCGGCCGTTCTACCTCGGCGCGGCACTGTTCGCGCTGCTGGCCATGCCGCTGTGGGTCGCCCTGTTCCTGGGTCAGGTGACGCTCACATTGACGGTGCCTGCTGTACTGTGGCACGCCCACGAGATGCTGTTCGGTTTTGCGGTCGCGGTCATCGTCGGCTTCCTGCTGACCGCGGGCAAGGCCTGGACCGGGCTCGCCACGCCGCGTGGCGCCTTCCTGGGTGCGCTGGCCTTGTTGTGGGTTGCCGCTCGCGTCGCGGCAGTGGTGGCGCCCTACCCCGTCTACGCCGTGCTCGACTTGGTGCTGCTGCCGCTGGTGGCCGCCGTCCTGGTCGACGTGCTGGTCCGCGCGCGCAACCGCCGCAACCTCCCGCTGGCCGGGATCCTGGTGCTGCTGTCTCTGGCCAATCTGGCATTCCACCTGGGGGTGATGGGAACGATCGACATGACCCCGATGCGCGCCTTGCACGCCGGCCTGGCGCTGATCGTGATGATCGAGTGCGTGATGGCTGGGCGGGTGGTGCCGGCGTTCACGATGAGCGCGACACCGGGGTTGAAGCTTCAGATCCAACGCGGACTCGAGACCACCACCCTGGCGACCACCGCGCTCGCGCTCGTCCTTTGGGTCTTTGCCCCACCGGGCCCCGCCACCGCGGCTGCCTTCACTGGCGCCGCCGTCCTGCAGGTACTGCGCCAATTGCAGTGGCGCCCACTGATCACGCGCCGGCGCCCGATCCTCTGGATCCTTCATGTCGCCTATGCCTGGATCGCAATCGGATTCGCCCTTCTGGCGCTGGCGCAGATCGGCTGGGTCGGCGTATCGGCCGGCGTGCATGCCCTCGCCATCGGCGCCACGGGCGGCCTCATCATCGGCATGATCACCCGCACGGCACGCGGCCACACCGGCCGGCCGCTGCGCGCCTCACAGGCAGAAGTGCTGGCCTACGCCCTGGTGATGGCCGCAGCCACGCTGCGCGTCCTGGTGCCGCTGGTGGCGCCGCAGTGGCTGGTGCCCTCCCTGATCGGCGCCGCGTTCGCCTGGTGCGCCGCGTTTGCCATCTACCTCTCCGTCTACTCGCCGTGGCTGCTCGGAACACGCCTCGACGGCAAGGACGGCTGAGGCGAATCACCCGACATCGATGTTCCACGCCGACGCGCCTGCGCGCGTGTCGGCTACACCCCCAGTGCACTAGACTGAAGTTCCACCGCGCAGCGGACGAGTTCCCGTTTTGGTTCAAGCACTTGGCTTGAGATCCGGGTTCGGTTTTCTGTCTACAGGTGGATCGCTTGGACGAGCGCGAGAGCGCGCTCGTGCTTGGGCTCTGCATTGGTGACGAGTTCAAAGGTGGGCGCGTCGGGCCCGGCGTTTGGCATGCGGCAGGTATTGCGAACCAGGGTGGCCAGCTCGGCCATTAAGGTGGCAAAGCTGTGCACCGCGGTGCCATCGACAAGTGCGTGGGTTGTTGCCTTTGTCTGTGCCGAGTCTGATCGCGTGGCCGGCGCCACAGGGTCGCGCGTGGCCTTGGCTTGGCTATCGGTGTCGGCGAACATCAACTCGCGCCAAGCCTCGCGCAGGTGCCACTCCACGTAGTAGGCCAGCATGCACAGGAAGATGTGCGCACGCACCCTGTCGGCCGTTCGGTGATGGATCGGACGCACCTTCAGGTCGATCGTCTTGAGCGAGCGGAAAGCGCGCTCCACGTTGGCCAACGACTTGTAGCTGCGCACGCACTCGGGCGCGTCCATCTGGGCAGCCGGCACCGAGGTGCGAATGATGTACAGGCCGTCCAGTGCCGCCTCGCTGGCGATGCTGTCGGTCTTGCGCGCGCAGGACAGGGTCGCGTCGGTGATGTTCAGCTCGAAGTGCTTGGCCACCTTGTACTTGTCGATGATCTTGCCCACGCGCAGGCCGATCTTGTCCTGCCCCACGAGCTTGCCCGCGTCCACGCGCAGCCTGATCTTGTCCAGGCCGCGCTCGGTGGCTGCGAGCAGCGCCTCGCGCTTGTGTGCGCGCAGCTTGGCCAGCGCCTCGTTGCGACAGGCCACCAGGCGCTCGCCCGGGTAGTCCGGCGAGCTGAGCTCCAGCAGATTGCGCTCGTCGAACAAATCCATCTGCAGCTTGCCTTGCTCGACCAGCGCGCGGATCGATACGCTCTTGAGCGCGGTTATCCAGCCGATGCCGTCGGTCTGGCGCATCTCGTCGATGGCCTTCTGGGAGACCATGCCCCGGTCGCCGACCATCACCATGCGCTCGATGCCGAAGTCCTCACGCAGCTTTTGCACCGCGGGCATGAAGGTGCGGCTGTCGGCCGTATTGCCCTCGTGCACCGAGACCGCCACCGGGCAGCCGCGCGCATCGGTGAGCAGCCCATAGTTGACCTGCAGCAGGCCCTTCTTGCCGTCGCGGTTGTAGCCCAGCTTGCCCAGCGGACAAGTGGTGCCTTCGAAGTAGCTCGACGACAGGTCGTACAGCACCAGGCCGCCCTCGCTCAGGTGACGCGCAGCGAGCTTCTTCTGAATCGTGTCTTGGTGCGCGAGCAGCCAGTCCATGGCGGCGTACAAATCGTCCTCGTCGGCATCGACGACGCCGAAGTCTTCGGCCAGCGTCGTGGTGTGCCACAAGCGCGTAGTGGCGAGCTTGGTGGCCGGATCGATGATGCGCGAGGCCACCATCGCCAACACCAGATCGCGCTGCCGGCTGGGCTTGGAGGCAAGCAACGAAGCCAACCCCAAGCGCTGCATCGCCAGCGCCACGGCCTGCACGTGGCCGTGCGCACGCGAGCGGGAAATCTCAAAGGCCTGCGCCAGCGGCACGAAGGTCTCGCCGCGCAGCGAGCGGCGAATGATGTCGATCAAGGGCTCGGGCAAGTGCGACAGATTGCCCAGGGTCTCGTTCTTGACGGTGTCGTCCTCGCGGTAGCTGCGGCGCAGCAGATGCGTGCGATAGACCCGATCCTTGTAGACGCGGGTCGTAGTGACGACGTGGACAGCTCCAGTGCGTGCGGGCATGCACTGAACGATAGGCGATCAATCGCCGAAAGTCAACTAATTTAGTGACTACAAACGGAAGCCGAAATAGAGCGTCATCCAGGCAAATTCACGAGCAACGACGGGCGTTTGGCACTGTCAGGGTGACTACAGGATCATGGAACTTCAGACTAGAGAGGACACCGTTCATGACTCCCACCGTCGTCGACCCCATCACCAGCACCATCGACATTCGCGCGGTCGCCCCGCGTGAACGCCATGCGCTGATCTTCACCCGCTTCGACGCGCTGCGGCCGGGTCAGGCGCTACAACTCGTCAGAGATCATGATCCGCAGCCGCTGCGTTACCAATTGGAGGACCGGTCGTATGGTCAATTCGAATGGACCTACCTCGAGGCCGGGCCTGATCTGTGGCGGGTGCAGATCGGCAAACCCGCGGCTGCCGCGAATGGCACGACACGGCCTGTCGGTGACTCATGCTGCTCCGGCGGGGCCTGCTGCGGTTGAACCCCAGGCGACAAGTCCATGACCTTCGTCGTCACCGAATCCTGCATACGCTGCAAGTACACCGACTGCGTCGACGTCTGCCCGGTCGATGCTTTCCGCGAAGGCCCGAACTTCCTCGTCATCGACCCCGAGGAATGCATCGACTGCGCGGTGTGCGTGCCGGAGTGCCCTGTCTCGGCCATCTACGCCGAGGAAGACCTGCCCTCCGACCAGCAGGATTTCACGCCGCTGAATGCGGAACTGTCGCGCGGCTGGAAGCCGATCACCAAGACCAAGAAGGCACTGCCGGACGCCGACGAGTGGAGCAAGGTCGAAGCCAAGCGCGCTGAACTGGAACGCTGACCCCGGGGAATCCCTCACGAACACTGTTGCCATACTTCTGTCGGCGTTCGTGCTGTCGTTCGTCGCGCTGCTGATCTTCATCTGGTCGCAGCGCACGGGCCTGTTCGACCGCAGCAGCAAGGGTGTCGAGGTGATCTTCGCGCCGGGCGAGATCGGCCGCATCGAAGAGCCCGCCGCTGCACGCGCTGCGCAGGCAAGACTCCAGGACGCGGAACTTGCCGCCGTGCTGACGCGCATTCGCAGTCAGCGGGGCAACGGCGCAGCGCCGGTCGGCGCCGACACCGTGGTGTCGGTGCGCAAAGAAATCGCCGCGCGCACCGAGCCCTTCAAGGGTGACGACAAGCTGGCGGCGCACAATTCGCCCTGCTGCAGCTGGATCCGGCGGCGGGCCAGGGTGTCCGAAGCGAAGCGACAGCAAGGCGAACTCGATCATGTTCGGCTGAAGAGCCTCATCCAACGCCACCGGCATGGTGATGCGTCGTCTGCCCATATGGATGCCATCGAAGACATGCTCGACGAGGCGTCGGTCGTGCCTTCGACGCCGGTCTCGCCCGACGTGGTGACGATGTATTCCCAGGTGGTGGTGCTGGATGCCGCCACGGGTCAGCGCAACACACTGGCGGTGTGCTACCCGTCAGATGCCGAGCCGGAAAAGGGCTTCGTGTCCGCGCTGTCGCCCGTGGGCTGGAGCCTGCTCGGGCTGCGTGTCGGCGAGGTGGCGCACTGGTCCACGCCAGCGGGTGAGCAGAAGCCGGCCGAGATCGTGGCCATCCTGTTCCAGCCCGAGGCGAGCGGCGACTACACGATGTAGCCGCCGCACTCAGGCCGCTGGTGACCGCGCCGCGAAGGCGCGCACCGTCCCCTCGACGCCCGTCACCGCAGCAAGCCTGGCGTTGTCCAGCGGCCGGTTCAGGTCGACCACTGCATCCCCGAAGCCGCCCTCGGTTTCGAAGTGCAGTTGCGACACCTTGAAGCCGGCCGTGGCCAGCACGCCTTTCAGTTGCGACATCACGCCGGGCTGGACCCGCAGGATGTGCACCAGCCGCGACGGCGCACGCAGCGTGGCGACCGAGACACGCGGCAGGTCGACGCTGCCGCGCACCGCGTCCAGCGTCAGGAAGTCGCGCAGCACGGCGTCGGGCTTCATCTACGCCGGGCGTTCGGCGCCGATCAGGCGCCGCGTGCGCTCGTTGTGCCGGACCCCATCGATGGCTGCACCCGGGGCGCTCGCCGCGATGCCGGCATTGGGCATGCCTAGGCGTTGTCGCGCGGCACGCTGCACCCGCGTTCGGTGACGATGGCCTGCATCGGGATATCGTGTGGCAGCGGATGGATGGTCGCGATGGCCGCCAGCGCAAAGCCGACCCCAATGACCCGCGGCTGCCGTGCCATGGCTGCCAGCGTCCGATCGTAGAACCCGCCGCCATAGCCGAGCCTGTAGCAGGCCGGGTCGAAACCCACGACAGGCGACACCACGACGTCCGGCATCACGTCGATGCCCTCCGCCGGCACCGGGATGTTCCAGACCCCGCTGAGCATCGTGGCGCCCGGCCACCAGCGGCGGAACACGAGGGCCATCGCAGCGGCGTGCCGTCGTCTTTCCTCGGCGGGCGTCGCCAGTCGTGCGGCGATGCGGTGCTGACGCTCTGCCTTGCGCCATTGCATGATTTCCGCCCTCCGGTGCATGTCGGGCTCCATCACACGTGCCTGCAGGGCATGCGGTCCGGCCGCGGCGTGGCTATTCGCCAAGCGGTGCTGGACGCGGTGCGCGCCATGACGCAACGGCACCCGCCCTGTTCACGCCTTCTCCTCAGGAGGTTCGGGTGCCGCGGGTGCCTCGGGCTCACGAGCGTCCAAGCCCCACGTCATCCAGTCGTCACCGAACAGCTCCGACGGATGCAGTGTCGCGACGCTGCCGTTGCCGCACTTGAGTGCGTCGACGGGGCAGTATTGGTCGCAACCCCAGCAGATGCGCTCGGGGTGCTTGGGATGGTTCGGAAACTTCTTGACCATGGCGGGGTGCTTCAACCGTGCGGCGTTTCGAAGTGGCAGCCCGGGCCATGCTCGCACACTGCCATCCATCACAGACCGAGCGTCAGCTGCGCGGCTTCGGACATCATCGAACGGCGCCACGGCGGGTCGAACACGATGTCCACGTTGGCTTCCGCCACGCGTGGCAGTGCCAGCACCTTGTCGCAGACCTCGTCGGCGATGAGCTCGCCCATGCCGCAGCCCGGCGCGGTCAGCGTCATCTTGATCGACACCCTGAACTGGCCGTCGCCGATGTTCCCGATCGGCAGCACGTCGCAGACGTAGACCAGGCCGAGCTCGACGATGTCGACCGGGATCTCCGGGTCGTAGCAGGTCTTCAGGGTCTGCCAGACGTGGCCGCGCAGCGCTTCGGGCCCGATGTCGGCCGGCACGGTGGGCGCGGCAGGCACCGTCTTGCCGATGGCGTCGGCATCGGCGCCCTTCAGGCGCATGAGCTGTCCGTCGACCAGCAGCGCGAAGGAAGAGCCGAGCGCCTGCGTGATCTGGGCCGGCGTGCCGGCCGGCAGCTCGACGGGTGTGCCGTCTGGGATGCGCTCGACGCGCACCGCACGCGTGGTCACCACGGGGTCGCGCGGCGGTCTCATGGCGCGGCAGGCGAAATACTCGGCTCGGTGACCGGCTCGGCGACAGCACCGGTCACAAGGTCCGGCGCTTCGGCGCTGTCGCCCAAGGCATGCATCAGCGCATGCCAACCCAGCAGCGCGCATTTGATGCGGCTGGGGTAGCGCCGCACGCCGGCCAGGCTGATCAGCTTGCCGAGCTGCGCCTGCTCGGGCTCGAGCTGCCCGGTGAGCACGGCGCGGAAGCGCTGCTGCATCTGCTGTGCCAGGGCAACGTCGCGGCCGCGAACCGCCTCGGTCATCATCGAAGCCGAGGCGATGCAGATGGCGCAGCCCTGGCCGCTGAAACGGATGTCGCGCACCTGCCCGTCTTCGACCGTCAGCGCCACCTGTAGATCGTCGCCGCATTGCGGGTTGTGGCCGCGCGCCTGGTGCGAGGGCGCGGGCAGCGTGCCGAAGTTGCGCGGCGCACGCTTGTGGTCCATGACCAGTTCCTGGTACAGCTCGTTCTCGGCCAGCGTCTGGGTGGTCATCGCAGCACCTTGACTGCCCGCGCGACGCCGGCAAGCAGACGCTCGACCTCGTCATGGGTGTTGTACAGCGCGAGCGAGGCGCGCGTCGTCGGGCCCAGGCCGAGGTGGTCCATCAGCGGCTGGGCGCAATGGTGGCCGGTACGCACCGCGATGCCCTGTTCGTCGAGCAAGGTGCCGATGTCGTGCGGATGCGCCCCACGGGCCACGAACGCCACGATGGCCGACGCGCCGGCCGAACCAGTCGCCGGCGACAGCACCGTGACGCCGTCGATCGCTGCCAGGCCGCTGGCGGCGTGGGCGCGCAGGTCCCGCACATGGACGTCGATACGGCTGCGGCCGACGCGGTCGATGAAGGCGGCCGCCGCGGCCAGGCCCACCGCACCGGCCACATTCGGCGTGCCGCCCTCCAGCCGCGCCGGCAGGTCGGCGAAGCTCGCATCCGCGTAGGTGACCCACGCCACCATGTCGCCACCGTAACGCAGCGGCACCAGGCGCTCCAGCGCGGCGCGCCGGCCGACCAGGGCGCCGGTGCCCATCGGCCCGTACATCTTGTGGCCCGAGAAGGCCATGAAGTCGCAGGCCAGCGCGCCGAAGTCGGGCACCTCATGCCCCATGGCCTGGGCGGCATCGAGCACGGTCAATGCGCCGGCGTCGGCGGCCAGCGCCAGCAGGGTCTCGTAGGGCGGGCGCTCGCCGGTGGCGTTGGCACAGGCGGTGAGCGCGAAGATGCGCGTGCGTTGCGTCAGCAACCGCTTCAGGTCTTCGGCGTGCAGCCGCCCCTGCGCATCGGGCAGCAGGATGCGCAGCGTGGCGCCACAGCGCCGGGCTGCCTGCTGCCAAGGCACCAGGTTGGCATGGTGTTCCAGGCCGCTGACGACGATCTGATCACCGGGCCGCAGCAGCGCCGGCCCGGCGCCGGCGGTCGACAGGCCGTGCGCCACCTGGTTGAGCGCATCGGTGGTGCCCGAGGTGAACACGAGTTCGTGCGCCGGCCCGGCGCCGACGAAGCGCTTCAAGACCTCGCGGGCGCGGTCGAAGGCATCGGTGGCGCGCTGGCTCAGCGTGTGCACGCCGCGATGGATATTGGCCCTCTCGTGCAGCTCGAAATCCCGCATCGCGTCCAGCACCGGCTGCGGCGTCTGGGTCGTCGCCGCGTTGTCCAGGTAGACCAGCGGCGCACCATTGACGTGCTGGGCCAGGACCGGAAAGAGGCCAAGCAGATGGCCGGGCAGATCGCCCACGCGATCGCTCTCAAGATGGCCCGCAAGGTCGCGCGGACGGTTGCCCGCATGAACTCCCGCAACTGCGCGCTGAAGCCCGTGCAGGTCACCCATGACCAGCCTCCTGTGCGGCAGTCTGCCTGGCGGCAAGATGACGCGCCACCGCGCTGCCAAGCAGCGTGTCGATCGCCAGCGTCTGCATCAGCTCGGGCCCGCCCAGGCCCCGCTCCAGCAAGGCGCTGGCCAGGCCCTGGACGATGAGGCCGCGCGCGCTGTGTTCGTCCAGGCCGCGTTGGCGGGCATAGAAGAGCGCTTCTTCCGGCAAGGCGCCCCAGGTGGCGCCGTGCGCCGCCTGCACCTTGTCATGCTCGATCTCCAGGTGCGGCCGCAGCACCAGGCGCGGCTGGCCGCCGGTGGGAATGCCCGTCAGATGCTGCTGCACCGCGGCTTCGTCGGCCCCGGGCGCGATGTGCGTATGGGCGTTGACCACCGCATGGGCAGCGCCGCTGGCCAGCACCAGGGCCTCGACCGTGCTCGCCGTGTGTGCCGCGGTGTGCGACACCCGCACCTGCTGCTCCAGCGCCGAGCCGGCAGCGAACAGCACCGCGGCGGTTCGCGCCGTGGCTTGCTCGGCGTGCAGGTCGATGCGGTTGCGCTGCAGGTGGTAGCTGCTGCCCGCGGCGATCAGCGCCTGCTGGTAGCTGGCACCGCGACCCAGCCACGCATGAAGCTGGTGCGCCACGCGGTCGCCTGCATCCGGCACGACGATGCGCAGATGCTGCAACGTGGCACCGGCGCCCAGCCGCAGGTGGACCAGCAGGTTCTGCGCGACGGCGTGCTGGCAGTTCAGCGGCTCGCGTTCGTGACGCTCCACCAACACGCAGCGCACGCCGGCCTGCACGTCGATGACCAGCAGCGGCGCCTCCACCGCGGTACGCGGCTGGTGCCGCAGTTGCAGCCAGACGGTCTGCCCGGGTTCCCGATCCGCACCCGGAATGCCGCCAATGTGCAGGCGCAGGCCCTGTCGGCACAGCGCGCGGTGGGCCCAGACGAAGGGCGCCGCCTCGTCGTCGCCCGGCAGCGGCAGGCCTGCGAACAGTTCGGCGCGCTGCACCGGGTCCTGCGCGTCGAGCCAGCGGGCGTCGACGCGGCCCTGCGCCGTCTCGCCGACCGGGTGCAGCGTCCAGCCGGCACCGCCAAGCGGGTGGGCTTCGCAGCCCCGGGTGGCGGCTTCGGCCTGCTCACCCAGCCACACCGCGGCGGCCGGTGGCGGCAGGTGGCGAAAGGCCTCGGCCTGGCGGGCAATCCAGCCTCGCGTGGCAAGCTGGTTGCGGGCGGCGAGGACGTCGGCGCGGGCGCTGTCCATGGTTCTAGACCGCCACCGCTTCGGCCGCCGGTGCGAACCCGGTGCGGGCGATGTCGCCGGCCAGGGCAATGTCACCGGTCTGCGCAATGCAACCCTGGTCCAGCCGCAGCACCGCGTCGGGGGCCAGCGACTCGATCAGCTGCAGGTAGTGCGAGATCACGATGAAGGCCGTGCCCTGCGCGCGCAACTCCTGCACCAGCTGCACGACGGCGCGCACGCCGTCGACATCCATGCCCGAGTCGATCTCGTCCAGCAGCGCCAGCCGCGGCTTCAGCAGCGCGAGCTGCAGCAACTCGTTGCGCTTGCGCTCGCCACCGGAAAACCCGTCGTTGACAGGCCGGCTCAGCATCGCTTCGGGCAGGCCGAGTCGGGTCGCCGCCGTGCGCGCGTCGCCCAGGAAATCGAAGGCGTCGAGCGGCGCCTCGCCGCGCGCAGCGCGCACCGCGTTGAGCGCAGTGCGGATGAACAGGTTGTTCTTGACGCCCGGGATCTCGGGTGGCGCCTGGAACGACACGAACAAGCCGGCACGAGCGCGGGCTTCCGGGCTCAGTGCCAGCAGGTCCTGGCCGGCGAAACGCGCCCGTCCACCGACCACCCGGTAGCGCGGGTGGCCAGCGAGCGTGAGGCCCAGCGTGCTCTTGCCGCTGCCGTTGGCGCCCATCAGCACCACCAGCGCACCAGCGGGCACGTCGAGCGAGACCGACTTCAGCACGTTGCGCTCGCCTACGTCGACACGCAGGTCGCGCACTTGCAGCAGGGGTTCGGGATGGGTCATGGCTCGTTGTCCTTGATGTCGTGATGGGCTCGGGCTTCAGCCGACGGCGCCTTCCAACGACACCGCGAGCAGTGCCTTGGCTTCGAGCGCAAATTCCATCGGCAGTTCTTCGAGCACGGCCTGGCAGAAGCCGCCGACGATCAGCGCCGTGGCTTCGGGCGTTTCGATGCCGCGCTGCTGGCAGTAGAAGAGGCGTTCCTCGGAGATGCGGGTGGTGGTGGCTTCGTGCTCGACGACGGCGTCGTCGCGTGCCACGTCGACATAGGGGTAGGTATGCGCACCGCTGTCCGGCCCGATGAGCAGCGAGTCGCACTGGGTGTGGTTGCGCGCACCTGCCGCGGTGGCTGCCATGCGCACCAGGCCGCGGTAGCTATTGCTCGAATGACCAGCGCTGATGCCTTTGGAGACGATCCGGCTCTTCGTGTTGCGCCCGAGATGGATCATCTTGGTGCCGGTGTCGGCCTGCTGGAAGTGGTTCGTGACCGCGATCGAATGGAACTCGCCGCTGGAGTCATCGCCGCGCAGCACCACGCTCGGGTACTTCCAGGTGATCGCCGAACCGGTCTCGATCTGCGTCCATGCGATACGCGAGCGCTGGCCCGCGCACAGGCCGCGTTTGGTGACGAAGTTGTAGATGCCGCCACGCCCCTGCTCGTCGCCGGGGTACCAGTTCTGCACCGTCGAGTATTTGATGTGGGCGTCGTCGTGCGCGATCAGTTCCACCACGGCCGCGTGCAGCTGGTGCTCGTCGCGCTGCGGCGCGGTGCAGCCTTCGAGGTAGCTGACGTGACTGCCGGCTTCGGCAATGATCAGCGTACGCTCGAACTGACCCGTGTTGCGCGCGTTGATGCGGAAGTACGACGACAGCTCCATCGGGCAGCGCACGCCCTCGGGGATGTAGACGAACGAACCGTCGGAGAACACGGCCGAGTTCAACGCGGCGTAGAAGTTGTCGCCCGGCGGCACCACGGTGCCCAGGTAGCGCTCGATCAGTTCGGGGTGGTGCTGCACCGCGTGCGAAAAGGAGCAGAAGATCACCCCCACGTCGGCCAGCTGCTCGCGGAAGGTGGTGCCCACCGAGACCGAGTCGAACACGGCGTCGACGGCCACCCCCGCCACGCCAGCCAGCTGGGCCCGCTCGTGCAGCGGCACACCCAGCTTCTCGTAGGTCTCCAGCAGCTTGGGGTCGACGTCGGCCAGGCTCTGCGGCCCATCCTTGTGCGACTTCGGCGCCGAGTAGTAGCTCAGGCTCTGGAAGTCCGGCGGCGCCATGCGCAGCTTGCCCCATGCCGGGTGCGGCATGGCCAACCAGCGTTCGAATGCGGCCAGGCGCCACCGGAGCAGGAAGTCGGGTTCGCGCTTGCGGCGCGAGATTGCGCGCACCGTCTGTTCGTCCAGACCCGGCGGCAAGGCGTCGGTTTCGACATCGGTGACGAAGCCGTGCAGGTACGGCCGCTCCAGCGCGCGGGTCAGCGGCGCAGCCTGTTCGAGTTCAGCCATGGCAGGCCTCCGATTCAATGCCCTCGAAACCGGCCGTGTTGCCGAAGTAGCCCCGGCACAGCTGGCGCGCGATGCCGCTGGCCACGGCCTGCAAGCGCCTCGCCGTGGCGCGGTCAAACAGGGCCTGCGTATGCAGGGCCCACAGGCGCAGCCATCTGTGGAAGTGCTTTGGGGTGACACCCGACACCGCCATGTGACTGGCGAAGACGTTGCCGTTGAAGCTGCGGCTGCCCAGCACGACAGAGTCGACGGCAGCAGGGGATGGGTTCAGGTTTTGGGTCTTCATGCGCGCACTTCCTATAGATGCATAGCGTATGCATGTTTCAGTCGCCTGGCAAGCTTGACCGACCTAACCCGCGACGGCGCCGCGGGCATTGCGCGCTGCGAGCCGCTGGCCTGCGGGTCGGCTTGCTGACCTTGGCGGAACCGGCACGAAGACGCACCGGCATGTCGGTGCAGTTGCCTTCAATGCCCCGGCACGCGGCGAAGCGACCCCGCGATCGTGATTCGCGGCCCGTACCTCGCCGGCGCAGCCGGGGAGTGGTTCGTGCCGCCCGGCTCAACCCGACGCAGCGTCGTGCGCGTGCAGAAGGGTGCCGATGGCCAACGGGTGCAGGGGCATGATGGGATGCCTGACAGGCCCGGACACGACGACGCATGTGCGTCAGGCGACGCCGGATTCATTTCAGCGCCGACGACGGCGTCAACAATGCCATCAAGGAATTGCCATGGCCTCGACACGAATCGAACGCGACGCCTTCGGTGAAATCGAGGTGTCCGCCAGCGCGCTGTGGGGTGCGCAGACGCAACGTTCGCTGCAGCACTTCCACATCTCCACCGAGCGCATGCCCGAGGCGCTCGTGTTGGCGCTGGCACACGTCAAGCGCGTCGCGGCCCGCGTCAACGGCGAGTTGGGCTTGCTCGACGCGCCGCTGGCCCAGGCCATCGCGCGGGCCGCGGGCGAGGTGCTGGCGGGCGCGCACGCAGGCGAATTCCCGCTGTCGGTGTGGCAGACCGGCTCGGGCACGCAGACGAATATGAACATGAACGAGGTGCTGGCGAACAGGGCGTCCGAGCTGTTGGGCGGTGGGCGGGGTGAGGCACGCCTCGTGCATCCGAACGACCATGTCAACCTGGGCCAGTCCTCCAACGATGTCATCCCCACCGCGATGCACGCGGCGGCCGCCACGGTGATCGCCCGCGACCTGCTGCCCGCCCTGCGCGGCCTGCGCCGAACGCTCGCGGACAAGTCGGTGGCCTTCGCCGACATCGTGAAGATCGGCCGCACCCACCTGCAGGACGCCACACCGCTGACGCTGGGGCAAGAAGTCTCGGGCTGGGTGGCGCAGCTCGATCACGCCGACCGGGCGATCGCGGCCAGCCTGCCGCCGCTGCACGAACTGGCCATCGGCGCCACCGCCGTCGGCACCGGGCTCAACACACATCCGCAGTTCGGCGAGCGCGTCGCCGCCGGTCTGGCCGCCGACACCGGTCTACCGTTTTGCTGCGCATCGAACCGCTTCGCCGCACTCGCTGCGCACGATGCCCTGGTGAGCGCTCACGGCGCGCTGAAGACGCTGGCAGTGGCACTGACCAAAATCGCCAACGACGTGCGCTGGCTCGGCTCCGGTCCGCGCTGCGGCCTGGGCGAACTGCACCTGCCAGAGAACGAACCCGGCAGCTCGATCATGCCCGGCAAGGTGAACCCGACCCAGTGCGAAGCGCTCGTCATGGCCTCTGCCCAGGTGATGGGCAACGACGTGGCCTTGACCATTGGCGGCGCCTCGGGCCAGTTCGAGCTGAACACTGCCAAGCCGTTGATCGCCCACAATTTCCTGCAAAGCGTACGGCTGCTGGCCGATGGCATGGCAAGCTTCGACGCATACTGCGCGCGCGGCATCGAGCCCGACCGTCGACGCATCGCCGCGCTGCTTTCGCAATCGCTGATGCTCGTCACGGCGCTCAGCCCGCACATCGGCTACGACCGGGCGGCGGCCATCGCGAAGAAGGCCCACGCCGATGGATCCTCGCTGCGCGAGGCGGCGTTGGCGCTGGGCACGGTAACGGCCGCCCAGTTCGACGGCTGGGTGCAACCGGATCGCATGGTGTGACGCGCAGCAGGGTCGCGTCGACGATCAAGCCCGGATCGCCGACAACGCGGCCGTCGCGGCTGCCCCCCATGCCGCAGCGGGGAATTCGACGGGCCACACCCGGCCGACGTCCAAGCCCCCTGGAGGCCGCACATGCATACGTTCCAGATCTACCGCTGTGACCCCGATGCCGATGACCGGCCGCGCATGCAGCCGCTCGAGTTGGAGGTCGGCGGCGGCGACCGCATGCTGCTCGACGTGCCTTTGCGGCTGAAGGCCGTCGTGCTCGAGCCGCTGCCCGCGCTGCCGGTGATCCGCGACCTCGTCTTGGACATGACGCAGTTCTTCAAGCAGTACCACTCGATCAAGCCCTGGCTCGTCGACAACGACCCGCCGCCCGAGCGCGAAAGGCTGCAGTCGCCCCAAGCCCGCGACGAACTCAACCGCTTGTACGAGTGCATCCTGTGCGCTTGCTGCTCGTCGGCTGCGCCCCCATCTGCCTCGACCGCTCGGCGACCCGCTGCGCCCGCCCCACCACCGCCGTTCGACGCCAGCCAGCGGCGAAAGTCGAGGATCGAGGCAATGAACCAAACCCTGCATGCCGGCGCACAGAGTCTGATTGGAGTCCGTCTCCCTGGGCATTGCACCCTGCAGCGTCAGCACCTTCTGGCCGGCGCGCGGGCCGAAGGCAATCCGGTCGGTGCAGGCTGCTGCCTGCAGCGGCCTGAGCACGCGGGCCTCGTCCGAATCGCCGTCGTTGTCGGCCTCGCCTGCCTTGAGACCCCCTGCTCGAGCAGGTGGCGCGAGATCACGCGGTGCAGGTCGTGGCCGCAGTCACCGCAGCGCAGGACCTGTCGTGAACATCCAGCTCGGTCTGACCCCGCTCATCTCGCTGCTCGCCGGCATCCTCATCCTGGTGATGCCGAGGCTGCTGAACGTCATCGTCGCCATCGACCTGATCGTGATCGGCTTGATCGGCCTTTTCGGCGGCGGCGCGATGCGGCTGGGCTAACCCGGGCGCACCCGGGCCCCATCACAGCCACCGCGGACACCCCGGCGTCAACGGCGGGCAATGGCGCGGAACAGGGGCTGCATGTCCAGCGGCACCTGCCCCACGGCCTTGGGCTTGGAGTACGGGCGCTTGTCGCCGGTGCGCGACACGGCCACCAACAGCTTGCGCGCTGGCGAGGCTTCCTGGTGGAACACGAAGCCGGTGCGCCGGCCGCGCAGCAGACCGGGCGCCAGCGTGTCGAAGCGTTCAGCCACACCGGCAGACTCGTCGAGCAGATAGCGGAAGCCGCGGTCGGATGTGTCGAAGATCAGATGGAAGTGCAGGCCGGACTCGTCGGCCACCGCCGACAACCAGGTTTCGGCCTCATCCAGCGGCGGCGGCGGCGCGCCCGCCCGTGCATGGGCGTGGAGCGTGAAGTGGCGGCTGACGCCGCCGTGGCGAACGCGGACCCTGTCGGCGCCGGTGGTCTGCACCTGCACCCCGTCGGCAGCGCCGAACACACGGTGACGCGACTCGGTGTGTGGCCCGTCGCCGCGGCGCAGGTACAGGTGCAGCAGGCCACGCCCGGCGTCGCGCAGCCCCAGGTGGCCGCGCAGCGCCTGGCCACCGACGGCGGCCGAGAAGTAGTAGTAGCCGCCGCCCGGATAGACCCTCGCGTGGCGCGGCACATGGTCCAGCACCAGCCGCAGCAGGCTGTCGCTGTCGCCGAAGTCGGCGTCGCCGCTGCGGCCCAGGCGAGCGATGTGGCCCGCCCCGCGCCACCAGCCCGACACCAGCCAGGTCTGCGCCACACGGCGCGGATCGTTCACCCGGTGGCTGGCGTCCTGGCGCGCGATGTCGAACTGGTTGAAGCGGAAGCTGTCTGCCCCGGCAAACAGCCAGGATGTTGCCAGGATCACGGCGGCCGTCAGCAGCAGCCGGCGCGGCCACGACCTGGCAGCCGCCTGCGGGCGGCAGGCGCCGGCACCGGCAAAGGGCAAGGTCGTCATGTGGCTGCTGTACACGGGGCAGGTGCCGTCAAAGCTGACCCGCCGTCGGCGTGAAGTTGCCCGACAGCAGGCCACGGCAGCGGTCGCGCGGCTGCGACCCCCAGTCGACCTTCAGCTCCATGCTGGCGGGGCAGACGGGCGCTGCGACGTTCGGCCCCTGGTTCAGCGGCTTGGTCAGCGCGACATGGCAGGTGTCCCGGCCCTGGCGCACCTGGTACGTCGGGTGCGTGGGCGGACACGCCGGTGGCGCAAGTGCCGTCACGCTGCACATCAAGACCTGGCCCGACATGAAGGGCTGGACGTCGCTGGTCGGCGTGCTGGCAGGGCATTGGGCGGCAGCGCTGGCGTGCGCCGGCAGCAGGCCGGCAGCGGCGAGAGCCACGCTCCAGGCCAGGCTCCGGGCGCGCCGGCCACTTGAGGGAGCCTGGTGGACCGGTGGCGCCGCCACAGGTCCGTGCGGCGAAGGGGTGTCGACAGATGCGGGGTGAGCGGTCATGGCAGGTCCGCAAGGGCGGGCGATCGTGGTGATCCCATTCGACGCCCGGCGGACCCGGGGCGGTATCCCAGGAATGCGCGACCCGGCGGACCGGGCCCCCGCCGAGTTCGCGGCCGCGGCGTGCGTATTTCGGAGGCGCGTGACCGACCGTTTCGGCATCGTGACCGCCGAATTCGGGAGCGTGACCGGTCATTCCGGTGACGTGACCGACGGACGATTGGTAGCCGCGCAGAGGCGCGCCGCCGATCTGTCAAGGGGTCGGTGCCGGTGTTGCGTATGAACCACCGCGGCGGCATAGCGTCACGGCCTTTTGGCCGGAGCCTGGGTGCCGCAGCAACGAATGGACATACGCATGATCAAGGACATCCTCAGACTCAAGTACGGCGCCGCGCTGTCGCACGGCGCCGTCGCGCGCACCCTTGCGCGCCTGTCGCGCAAGTTCTTCGGCGAAGTCCCGGCGGTAGAGCTTCTGCAGCAGCGGGCTGGCTTCCATCAGCCGAAAGATGTCGGCCAGCGTCGTCTCGGCGTGGACGGTGATGCGCTCGAACAGAAGCTCGTGGGCGCGGCCGGTGACGTCGACCTCCTTCAGTCGACTGCCCGCGTCGTCGGGCTCCGGCCGAAAGGCTCGCATGACCAGTTGGGGGCCTGGGCGCAGGATCAGGTGCTGCATCGTGATGGCACTTTGGCAGCGCGTACGGGACTGGGGCCCGCCGCGAGGCCTGGCCCGAGCCGAGGCGCACCTTCCGCACGTCACCTTCTCGTCGTCATCAACGCCGGTTTCGCCGGCCCGATCGCGTTGCCTGAGGCTTGGCCACCCCTGGTTGTCGAAATGCAGTACCGCGCCGGCATCGTCTGGGTGAAGTTCGTAGGCACCCATGAGCAATTCGACAGGATCAACGTGGCGAGCGTCAATGCCGATCAAGCCCATTCGCACCGATGAAGAGGCACTGAAGCCTTCGAATGGTGAAGCAACTCCACGAAGGCTTGCGCATCCCGTACGAGAGCCTGCTCGCAGGGACGTGACGCCGAAGGCATTGCGTGTCGAAGAATTGGGCGCAGCGCCGGCCAGGTGTTCGCTTCGACTCGCTCAAGTGACCGAGCCATGCCGACGGACTGCCCCACGGTGCGGTGGCTCGTGGTACCGTGACTGGTCGATAGACCGGAGATCAACCGATCACGCGACCCGAGGAGGGGCCGCCGACAGGTCTGAATCCGTACCATTGCATGGAGTTGACGATGACCATACTTGTCGCTTTTGCGCCCCGTCCTGAAGGACGGGCCGCCCTGGAAAAGGGCATTGAGATTGCCGGTCGCCGCAACGAGCGTTTGCTGGTCGTGAACGCCATCTCCGGCGACAACCAGGACGATCCCTCGCTCGCTGATACCACCGAGGTCGAAGCGGTTGAGAAGCGACTCAAGACGTCCGGTGTCACAGCGGAGTTCAAGCAGTTCGTGCGTGGCAAGAACGCGGTGGCCGAGATTCTGGATCTGGCCGAGTCACCGGAGGTCTCGTTGGTGATCGTCGGTCTGCGCAAGCGCAGCCCGGTGGGCAAACTCATCATGGGCAGCGTTTCGCGCGACATCCTCCTCTCGGTCCCCTGCCCGGTTCTGGCCGTCAAGGCCGCCGACTAGACCGGGTCAAGGTGCGGCCCGTCTGTCGCGGGCGCCGGGCGAGCAGGGACACACAGGTCCCGTCACGGACTTGAGGCTGCCTGCAGCGGCTGGTTCCCAGCCGAGCCATCCGCGGGCCTGCTCGCGCCCGCACCCTCTGAACGCTTGCAGCCTGTCAGGGCCCTGCGCCGAGCGCCAGGTCCGTCGCCGTGCGCCACCAGGCGGCATCCACCCGATCGAACCAGTCGTTGTGACCGCCGCCAGCGATCTTCATGAGGTGTTTCGTGCCCCCCAGCGCAGCGTGCAGCGCGACGCCCAGGTGCGCCGGCACGATGTTGTCCTGCTCGGCGATGACCACGACCACCGTGCGGTCGAAGGTCGACAGGCCAGCCGAGGTGTCGTAGCTGTCGCGCAGCAGCCATCTCACCGGCAGCCACCGGTAGTGATGCGAGGCCACGTTGGCGAGCCGGTCCCACGGCGTGATGAGCAGCAGCCCGGCCCTGAGTTTGCGCTGCCGCTCACCGGCAGCGGCGGCCACCGCGGCTCCGAGCGACTCGCCCAGCAGCAGCAGCGGCCCACCGTACTGGCCATGCGCGAGCGCGACCGTCTCGCTGGCGTCTGCGACCAGGCTCGCTTCGCCTGGCTTGCCGGCGCGCGGACCGTAGCCCGGGTACTCGGCGAGGATCACGCGCAGGCCCAACGGAGCCAGTGCGTCCGCGTAGAAGCTGCGGTGGCCTGCATGTCCGGCGTTGCCATGGAAGACGATCACGGTGCCGCGCACGGCGCCCTGCGGTTCGGCCACCAGCCCGCGAAAGTCCTGCGCCGACGGCCACGGCCGCAATCCAGCGCGGGACACCTGTTCGACGGTCGCCGGCGCGGGGAAGTAGAGCAGGCGGTCTTGCCATACAAAGACCAGGGCCGATAGGCCCAGGCAAACCCCGGCGATCCACAACAAGGTGCTCATGAGCCGGATGGGACGCACGACCGACCCAGGTACAGATCTGTTCGATGAGCATCGGACAGATCGAAGCGCTCCAGTGGCGGTGCCAGCAGCATCGCCAACGCCTCGTCCGGCGTCACTGTGAACCATGCGGTCCATTGCTCGACCCACTCCGACCGGCTCCCGGTCAGCGCCCAGGGCGCGCCGTCCGCACGCGTCAGGCGCCAGGGGATGTGCTTGCCTGTCTCCCAGTTCGACTCCTGGTACCAGGCGGCAGGGATCAGGCAGCGCCGCCCCGCGGCCCGGGCGACGCCGTAGCTGCGCCGCTCGCCGGGCAGCTGGGTGCGCAAGTAGACCTCGACGTTGTCACGCGGGGGCATGTGGTAGCGGTTGCACATGGGAGCGATGGTAGGCGCGGGACGCGGAGTCGAGCTTCTCGGCCCCCGGCCAGCCGGTCGTGGTGCTGAACCCGCTCGACGCCGACGACACCGATGCGATGCGCGTGCGGCCGGCGCTGACGTCGCTGGCCGGCAAGCCAGGCCTCCCAGAGCGCCTCGTCGAAGGCCAGTGACCCGGGCGACTAAACTCGCCTCCCCTTTCCCGCGCCTGCGCCGCCCTGCCCTCAAGCCACCATGTTCAAGAACGCCCTCGTCTACCGCATCGAACACTGGGATCCCCCTCCCCTCACCGAGATCGAACGCCGCCTGTCGGCTGCGCCTTTCGTCGAGTGCGGGGCCACGCAGCCCGAGTCCGCCGGCTGGGTGGCGCCGCGCGGCGAGCAGCACGCCGCTCTGGCCGAAAGCATAGTCGGGCAGCTGTTGGTCAAGCTCTGCGTCGAGACCAAGGCGGTCCCGGGTGGTGTCGTGAAGACACAGCTGCAAGCGCAGCTGGACGCCATCGAACAACAGACCGGCCGCCGCCCCAGGGGCAGGCAAGCCAAGGAAGTCAAGGAAGCCGTGGTGCACGCACTGTTGCCACGCGCCTTTCCCAAGCGCACCGACACCCTGGTGTGGCTGGACGCTGATGCACGCGTCGTCTGGGTCGGCGCCGGCAGCGCCAAGAAGGCCGATGCGGTGCTCACGCGGCTGATCGACTTGCTGGGCGGCGGGCTCAAGCTGAGCCTGCTGCAGACCGAACTGTCGCCGGCCACGGCGATGTCGATGTGGCTGGCTGAAAAGGAGGCGCCGGCGGGCTTCAGCATCGACCGTGACTGCGAGCTCAAGCAGCCCGACAGCGAGAAGGCCAGCGTGCGCTACGCCCGCCACACGCTGGACATCGACGAGGTGGGAGAGCACATCAGGCAAGGCAAGCTGCCCACGCAACTGGCCCTGACCTGGGCCGGCCGGGTGTCGTTCGTGCTCACGGAAGCACTCACGCTGAAGAAGATCCAGCTGCTGGACGGTGTTCTGGAAGGTGCGGGCATCGACGCCGCAACGACAGGCCGGGACGAGAGCGGGTTCGACGCCGACGTCGCAATCGCCACCGGCGAACTGCGGCAGCTGTTGCCGGCGCTGATCGAAGCCCTGGGCGGCCTGCACGAGCGGCAGGCCGTGGCACCGACGGCGACCGCGGCCCCCGATTCGACCGTCGCGCCCTGGGACGCCGTGCCTGCCTGACGCGGAAGTGCGAATTGCCCCTTCTCCCGCTTGCGGGAGAGACCTATGCGCCACTTGGCGGCGCCGGCTTGTGACCAGGAACCGCGGGTATTGCCCCCTCTCCCACTTGTGGGAGAGGGTTGGGGTGAGGGTCACGCGTGCCCCTCCCACCCTCACCCCAGCCCTCTCCCGCCCAGGCGGGAGAGGGGGCCATACAGTTCACACCGGTGCAGGTTCCTGGGTAGGGAGTCAGGCCCGCATCGATCAGGTCGCCCGGTGCCGCGCCGCGCGATCCGACAGCGCGTTCGGAAAATACAGCGCCGTCAGACTCTTGCTGTGCACCGGCGAGAAGCTGCCGCGCACAGCCGCGTCGGGCGCGTCGGCATGGCAGCGCCAGTCGCGCACCCAATGGATCTCGTCGGCCACGTCCATCAGGCCCATCGTCTCGCGGTCGCCGACCAGCACGCCCTGCACGCGCAGGCCGAAACGCTCGCGGGCCTCGTCCAGCCGCCGCAGCGTGGCCGGCGTGCAGCCGAACTCGCCATCGCTGACGATGAGCAGGTCGGCGCTGGCCCAGCGCGCCTCGTGCACGCGGTCGATGGCGCGCTCGATCGGACCCTGGATGTCGGTGCCGCCGTCGAAGGCCTGGCCCATCAGCGCCAGCAGCGACTGCAGGCCCTCGCGCGTGCAGCCGAGCTCGCGCTCGATGAGCTCGCCGGGCCCGCCGAAGGCGACGAGCAGGCAGCCGCGGCGCTCGCCGTGCGCCGTGCGCACGGCCTGCAGCGCCACCGCCTTGGCGATGTTCTCCGGCGCGCCGCGCATCGACCCCGAGGTGTCCAGGCAGACGATGAGCGGCCCGCGCTCCAGCGCTTCGTGCCGCGGCGGAGCGGGCTCACTGCGCGGCGGCGCCGCGGGGTCGGGTCGCAGGTCGTGCAGCACGGCCTCGCTGTCGTAGGTGAGCAGCCGGGCCTCGGCGAATCGCGCCCGCCAGAGCTTGTGCAGCACCGGGTGCAGCAGCATCGCCGCCTCGCTGCCGAGCATGCCTTCGATGCGGTCGCTGAGGTGGATGCCGCGCAACTCGCCGGGCAGGCCGGGCAGCCGCGTCTCGACCACCTTGACCCCCAGCACGCGCCGCGCCGCAGCCTCCAGCGGCCGCGGCGGCAGCGCAACGGGGCGTTCGGCGCGTTCGGCGCGGCCGAGCCGGCGGATCAGCGCCACGATGTCTGGCAGCTGCGCCAGCCGCTCGGCGATGCGCTGCGCCTCGCGCCATTCGCGCGAGGTGAGCAGGCCGCGCAGCTCGTCCCAGCGCAGCCGGGCCAGATCGCCCAGGTCCTGCAGCAACGCGAGCACCGCGTCCCAGTCGCCCTTCTCCTGCTGCCAGGCGTCGCAGAACTCGGCGGCCACCTGCGCGATGGCCTCGACGCGCGTGCGCCGGGGCTGCAGGTCGACCAGGCGGTCCAGGTGCCACATCAGCGTGCGCAGCAGCTGTTCGGCCAGCGCCGGCGCGCCCCTGCACAAGGCCGCCAGGCCGAGCTCGCCGCAGGCCGTGCGCAGCGGCGCGGTGGCCTCGGCGTCGCCGAAATCGGCGTCGGCGGCGGGCAATTCACCGCGTTCGAGCGCCACGCGCCAGCGCTGCAGGTCGGTCAAGCGCTGCGCCGTGCGGCCGGCGCTGGTCACCAGGGCGGGCAGCCACAGCGCCCGCGGCAGCAGCGCCAGCCGGTCGTAGGGTGCGTCGAGGGTCATTGCCAAGCTGCGCCCGCGCCGCACTCAGGGGCCGGCGTCGAAGGCCACCACGGCCGGTGCCCGCGCCGGCACCCACTCGTCGACCGGCAACGCGGCGAAGCCCTCTCGTGCGGCGTGCAGGCGCTGCGCAGCGGCGTCCAGCGTGTCCAGGGTCTGGCGGTGCACGTCGCACCAGCGCGCGGCCAGCTCGGGCGGCAGCCACAGGCGCCCGGCCAGCGCCTGCTGCAAGGCTTGCAGGGCCTGGGCCACCGGCTGGCGCACTTCTGCCACGCGCGCCAGCACCTCGTCGACCTGCGCTGCCCGCGCGGCCACGTGCACCGGGCTGAAGCGGCGCCGGCTCTGTGCCTCGAGCGTGCTCGAGACCATGCGCAGCATCCCACCCGGATCCTCGGGCCCGGCAATGACACGGGCCAGGGCCAGCTTGCCCGCCGTGTCGTCGAGCGCGTCGGCGGGCAGGCTGCGCTCCAGCTCGAGCTGTTTCTCGAAGGCCTGCACGGCGTGGCCCAGCCAGCTCAGCGGCTGCGGCTGCGCGCCGAGCTGCTCGTCGAACCAGGCCGCCAGGCGCGGCACGGCCGCCGCGTCGGCGCCGAGCACGAAGGGCACCAGCCACAGGTCCAGCAAGCCGAGCTCACTGCGCCTGTCCGCTGCGGCGGCCACGCGCAGCAGCCCGACCAGCTGGCGCCAGCGGCGGTCCGAGACCGCCAGGCCCTGCACGGCCGCGAACGCGCGCAGGCGCGTCAGGGCCTGCATGGCGATCTCGCCCAGGGCCACCGCTGCGGCCGCGGTGCCCAGGCCGCGCAGTTGTTCGTCGGTGATCGGCTCCGCTGTGCACGGCGCGACGTCGTCGTCGAGCTGCAGCAGCGCGGCAAAGCTGGCATCGCCCACGGGCGCGACGGGCACGCGCAGCAGGAAGCGGTCGTGGAAGGCCAGCAGCGAGTCGTCGGCCGGGGCCTCGTTGCTGGCACCGACGGCGCACAACAGCGGCGTGCGGGTGCGGCCCGATCCGTTGTCGAACTCGCGTTCGTTGAACAGCGTCAGCAGCGCGTTGAGGATCGCCGAATTGGCCTTGAATACCTCGTCCAGGAAGGCGATGCCGGCGGTGGGCAGATAGCCGTCGATGAGCCGCTCGTAGCGGTCGTCCTCCAGCGCCTTCAGCGACAGCGGGCCGAACAGCTCCTCGGGTGTCGAGAACCGCGTCAGCAGCCGCTCGAAGTAGCGCGCGCCGTCGAAGGCGCGGTGCAGGCGCCGCGCCAGCTCGCTCTTGGCGGTGCCCGGCGGGCCGATCAGCAGCACGTGCTCGCCGGCCAGTGCCGCCAGCAGCAGCAGGCGCACCGCCGTGCCACGCTCGAGCAGGCCGTGCTCCAGCGCCGCGATGTGCGCCTGCAGTTGCGGTACGGTGGGCAGGGTCGGTTTCATGGTCCGATGGCCGCGAGCAATGCGGGCAGTCCCGGGTATGTCTGGCGCGTGAGCGAGAACTTGCGCGTGGCGCCGCCCCAGGGCGTGCCTGCGGCCAGCGCCTGCCTGAAAGCGGGGCCGTCGACGATCCAGGTGCCGCCGAGCAGCGTGACGCCGCGCGCGAACAGGCCGTCGGGCAGACAGCCTGCGCCAGGACCGACGAGCGCGATGTGTCGCGCCGACCGGCAGGCCGCCAGGATGGCGTCCAGCGTGTGGTTCAGCAGCACCGTGCTCGTCGACAGCACCTGCGTGCACGAGCCCAGCTCGGCCGCGTCGAGCGTGATGCGAAAGCCTTCGCGCGCGCCGGCCAGGTCGGCGCGCAGCTCGAGCACGGTGAGGCGGGCGCCGTGCGCGGTGACCTGCTTCACGAGCGGCGGGAAGAAACCGATCATGCCGATGTGCTCGCCGGGCCGAGGGTCCAGCCCGCCGATCGAATCGGTGGCGGCGGGCGGGACGAAGCCGGCGCCGTCGAACAGCTCGCGCGTGAGTGCGTTCACCGCCGCGAAGCCGAGCGCGGCACGCGCGCCACTGCCCTCGGCCCACCAGCGCGCCACGTCCAGTGCACTGGCGCCCAGCACCGCGGCGCCGGCCTCGGCAATCGTCGCCAGCGTGTCGTCGAGCAGCACGTAGCTCAGCCCCAGCGCACCACTGTCCAGTTCGACGGCGCCGAACTCGCCGTCGCGGGTGCCGGTCCACGGCACCGGCGGCAGGTGCAGGGCCTGCACGCGCGGCACGGCCCGGCCCGCAAAGGCCTGGTTCAGCGCAGCGAGCAGTTCATCGGCGAATCTCATGCCGCGACTGTAGCGTCGGCGGCCCGCCGCCAGGGCCGCTCAGCCGGGTGCCAGGTGCGCAGCCAGCACACGCGCCACATGCCAGGCCTCGCGCTGCGCGCCGTCGGCAATCTGGTGGCGGCAGCTGGTGCCGTCGGCGACGATCAGCGCGTCGGGCCGCGCGCGCACGGCCGGCAGCAGGCTCAGCTCGGCCATCTGCATCGACACCGCGTGGTGCGCCGCCTCGTAGCCGAAGGTGCCGGCCATGCCGCAGCACGAACTCTCGATCGTGCCGACCTCCGCGCCGGGAATCAGGCGCAGTGCCTCCAGCACCGGCGGCATGGCGCCGAAGGCCTTCTGGTGGCAATGCCCGTGCACCAGCAGCGGCTGCGTCGCCGCGCGCAGCCGCAGGGCCAGGCGGCCGGCGCGCTGCTCGCGGACCAGGAACTCCTCGAACAGCAGCGCCTGCGCCGCCAGCCGCTGCGCTGCATCGCCCAGGCCCATGACCAGCATTTCGTCGCGCAGCGTCAACAGGCAGGAGGGCTCGAGCCCGACGATGGCCAGGCCGGCATCGACGAAGGGCGTGTAGGTATCGACCAGCGCACGCGCCCGCGCCTTGGCTTCGTCGGCCAGCCCGGCCGCCAGCAACGTGCGGCCGCAGCACGGCGAGCGGCCGTCGGCCTGCGTCGCCACGTGCACGGCGTAGCCGGCAGCCTGCAGCACGGACACGGCGTCGCGGGCGTTCTCGGTCTCGAAGAAGCCGTTGAAGGTGTCGACGAAAAGCACCACGCCCATGCCGTCGCGCGCGGCGGCGGCCAGCACGTCGGCCCGTGACACCAGACCCAGACCGGGTGCCACCGCGCCGAAGGTGTCGCTGCGCCAGCGCGGCAGCTTGCGCTTCGCCGACAGGCCCAGCCAGCGTTCGCTGAGCGCC
Source organism: Rubrivivax sp. (assembly GCA_030680415.1). Taxonomy (GTDB): domain Bacteria; phylum Pseudomonadota; class Gammaproteobacteria; order Burkholderiales; family Burkholderiaceae_C; genus Rubrivivax. Next base: position 2,079 of record JAUXVE010000091.1, on the reverse strand, counting down.
GCCACGCCGGGCAGCCGGTCGCGCAGGTTGAACAGCCAGGGCAGCCGGCTGGCCAGCGGTGCCAGCTCGGGCAGGCGGGCGAACAACCGGTCCTTCAGCGACAGGCCGTGCTCGGCGGTGCGCTGGGCCTTGAACTCCAGCTTCATCAGCGCCATGTCGACGCCGGTCGGGCAGTCGCGTTTGCAGCCCTTGCAGCCCACGCACAGGTCCAGCGCGTCCTGCACGGCATCCGAGGCGAAACCGCCTTCGAGCTGCCCCGACAAGGCCAGCCGCAGCGTGTTGGCACGGCCGCGCGTGAGGTGCTGCTCGTCGCGCGTGACGCGGTAGCTCGGGCACATGGTGCCGGCGTCGAACTTGCGGCAGTGGCCGTTGTTGTTGCACATCTCGACGGCCTTGGCCAGGCCGCCGGTGTTGTCGCCGCCGCTGCCGGGGGCGGTGGTCTGTTCGGTCACGGGGTCGTTCTGCACGTTCCAGGCCGACCAGTCGAACACCGGTTTGAGCGGGATCGTGCGGTAGCCCGCCGGATAACGGAACAGCGACGCGTCGTCCATCTTCGGCGGGTCGATGATCTTGCCGGGGTTGAGCAGCCGGCCCGGGTCCAGATGCTGCTTGATCGCACGCAGCGCGTCGTCGAGCGCGGGCCCGAACTGCCAGCGGATCCACTCACCGCGGCTCAGGCCGTCGCCGTGTTCGCCGCTGTAGGCCCCCTTGTATTTGCGCACCAGCGCGGCGGCCTCGTCGGCAACGGCGCGCATCTTCGCCGCGCCGCCGTGCGGACCGCCCTTGCGCATGTCCAGGATCGGCCGCACGTGCAGCGTGCCGACCGAGGCATGCGCGTACCAGGTGCCGCGCGTGCCGTGGCGGGCGAAGACCTCGGTCAGCGCGTCGGTGTAATCGGCCAGGTGCCCCAGCGGCACCGCGCAGTCCTCGATGAAGCTGACCGGCTTGCCGTCGCCCTTCAGGCTCATCATGATGTTCAGGCCGGCCTTGCGCACTTCCCACAGCGCCTTCTGCGGCGCCTCGTCGGGCATCTCGACGACGCTGCCCGGAAGACCCAGGTCGGCCATCAGCGTCACCAGTTGCGCGAGCTGGCGCAACAGTGCGCTGCGGTCCTCGCCACTGAACTCCACCAGCAGGATCGCTTCGGGGGCAGCGCTCAGTTCGGCACTGAGCGCGGTCTCGATGACGCGCCGGAAAGCCGGGTTCGCGCGCGCCAGCTCGATCATCGTGCGGTCGACCAGCTCCACCGCGCTCGGGCCCAGCGTCACGATGTGCTGCGCCGAGTCCATCGCCTTGTGAAAGCTGCTGAAGTTCACCACCCCCAGCACCTTGTGGCGCGGCAGCGGCGCCAGCTGCAGGTGCAGCCGGCGCGTGACGGCCAGCGTGCCTTCGCTGCCGACCAGCAGGTGCGCGAGGTTGACGCTGCCGTCGGCGGTGTAGGGCCGCTCGCTCTGCAGGTGGAAGATGTCGAGGTTGTAGCCGGCGACGCGGCGCATCACCTTCGGCCAGTGGGCCTCGATCTCGCCGCGGTGCTGCTGCGCCAGGGCGCGCACGAAGTCGGCGATCGTGCGCTCGCGCGCGCCGAGTTTGTCGACCGGGCCGAAGGCAACGGCGCTGCCGTCGGCCAGCCAGGCGTCGATGCCCAGCACGTTGTGCACCATGTTGCCGTAGGCGATGCTGCGCGAGCCGCAGGAGTTGTTGCCCGCCATGCCGCCCAGCGTCGCCTGGGCGCTGGTCGAGACGTCGACCGGGTACCACAGGCCCAGTGGCTTGAGCGCTGCGTTCAGGTGGTCGAGCACCAGGCCGGGCTCGATCTCGGCGGTCATCGCGTTGGCGTCGATCTGCAACACGCGGCGCAGGTGCTTGCTGTGGTCGATGACGAGCGCGGCGCCGGTGGTCTGGCCGCATTGCGAGGTGCCGCCGCCGCGCGACAGCAGCGGCGCCTTCAGGCTGCGCGCGATGTCGATCGCCGCCGCCACATCCTGCGTCGTCTTGGGCACGAAGACACCGACCGGCATGATCTGGTAGATCGACGCGTCGGTGGCGTAGCGGCCGCGCGACGCGGCGTCGAACATCACC
>JAUXVE010000074.1 GCA_030680415.1 Rubrivivax sp. | reverse complement strand
TCAGGCCGTGGCGCAAGTGCACGTCGTGGACCATCGCCTGTTCGCCATACGCCGCCAGCGCCAGGCCGAAGGGCAGCGTGGCGTGGTTCAGCGCGTGGCTCGAGGTGGCCGGCACGGCACCGGGCATGTTGGCCACGCAGTTGTGGATGATGCCGTCGACCTCGTAGGTCGGCGCATCGTGCGTCGTGGCATGCGAGGTCTCGAAGCAGCCGCCCTGGTCGATCGAGACGTCGACCAGCACGCTGCGCGGCAACATGCGCGCCAGCATCGCCCGCGTCACGACCTTGGGCGCGCTGGCGCCGGGGAACAGCTCCTGGGCCCTCGGGGCCGGCTATGCCGAGGGCGCACTGGCGCTCGGCGCCTACGTGCAGCAGATGAAGAACCTGGCCGGCACCGAGACGCGAAAGGTCGTCGGCCTCGGCGGCAACTACCGCTTCGCGCGGGTGTTCCATCTCTTCGCCGGTGTCATGCAGCGCACCAGCGCCGTGAGCCCGCAGGAGAACCTCGCTTTCACCATCGGCGCCAACATCCGCCTCGGCGAGCAGTCGACGCTCAGCCTTGCGCACTACAACGACGACCAGTCCGGCAGCGCCGCACTGGACGGCTCGCGGCAGGTGAGCTGGGTGACGGTGAACTACGCCTTCTCACGACGCACCGACCTGTACGCGGTGATCGACACCAACGTCGTCGAGGGCGGAGATGCGAAACCGGCCTTCATGGGCACCAAGGGCAGCCAGACCGGTCTCGCGCTCGGCCTGCGCCACCGCTTCTGAACTGCGCCGCGTAGCATCGTGCCCGTGAAACCGCCGTCCACCCAGCCCGTGCCGCCGCGCGCCGTGCCTTCGCGCCGCGCGGTGCTTTGCCTCGGCGCCGCCGCAGGCCTGCCCTGGCCGGCGCTTGCGCAGAGCCGCTTTCCCGACAAGCCCATCATGCTGCTCGTGCCTTTCGGGCCGGGCGGCATCGCCGACCTCACGGCGCGCGCCGTGGCAGAGCACATGAGCAAGACGCTCGGCCAGCCCATCGTCGTGGAGAACAAGCCGAGCGCCGGCAGCATCGTCGCCAGCCAGGCCGTGGCCACTGCCAGGCCCGACGGCCACACGCTGCTCTTGATGAGCAACGGCAACGCGGTGAGCGTGGGCCTGTTCAAGAAGCTGCCCTACGACCCGGTGAAGGACTTCGCGCCCATCAGCACGCTCGGCTACTTCGACATCGGTCTCTTCGTGCCGGCGGCTTCGCGCGTTGCCGCGCTGAAGGACGTGGTCGCGTTCGCGAAGGCGAACCCGGGCAAGTTGAACGTCGGCACCATCGCGCCGGGCAGCACGCAGCACCTGTCGGCCAAGTTGTTCGAGACGGTGGCCGGCATCGAGGCGCTGGTGGTGCCGTACAAGGGCAGCCCGGGGGTGCTGACGGCGCTGCGCGCCGACGAGGTCGATGTCGCGTTCGAGATCGTCGGCCCCATGGTGCCGCAGGTGCAGGCCGGCGCGGTGAAGGCGCTCGCGGTGTCGTCGGACAGGCGCAACCCGGCGCTGCCCGAGGTGCCCACGGTGATGCAAGCGGGCGTGTCCGGCTACAACGTCGCTTCGTGGAACGCGCTCGCGGCGCCGAAGGGAACGCCGCCGGAGGTGGTCGACGCGCTCAACCGCGCCGCGCGCGCGGCGGTGGCCGCGGGCGCCGTGCAGGACAAGCTCGGCAGGCTCGGCATGCGGCTCGCCCCCAGCACGCCGGCCGAGTTGCAGGCGCTGCTGACCAGCGAGATCCAGCGCTGGGGCGTGGTGATCCGGGCCTCCAAGATCGAGCCGGAGTAGCGCTCAGAGTAGCGTGCACCGCGCGCCTGGGGGGCGGTGCGGTTCACGAGCCTACATGCCCTTGAACAGGTGCGCGTAGAGCCGGCTCGCGGTGAGCCGCTCCGGCCGGCCGTGCAGCGTGAGGAACACCTTGCCCGATTCGTCGCGCTGCGCGGTGGTGATCGCGGCGGCGCGCACGACGAGGCCGCGGTGCACCTGCCAGAACGCTTGCGCGTCCAACTGCGGCAGCAGCTCGCGCAGCGACAGGCGGACCAGGTGCTCGCGCTCGGCGGTGACGACGCGCAGGTATTTGTCGGCGGCCTCGAAGTACAGCACCTGGTCGACGGGCACCATGTGCACGAGGCTGCCGGCACCGGCCTGGATGACGTGCAGGCGCGGCGGCGCGCCGGCAGGTGATCCGGGGGCGCCCGGCGCGTTCGGCGCACCGAGCAACGCACGCAGTTGCGCGAACGTGTGCTCGAGCCTTTCAGGTGCGGCCGCTGCCGCGGCCTCCGCGAGGCGCTTCTTCAGCCGCTGCACGCACGCGGCCAGTCGCACCGGCTCCACAGGCTTGACGAGGTAGTCCACCGCCTGCGCGTCGAAGGCTTGCAGCGCGTACTGGTCGTAGGCGGTAACGAACACGAGCAACGGGAAGGGCGCATGGACGGGCGCAGCGGGTGCATCGGCCGGCCACTCCTCGGCCAGCGCTTGCGCCACTTCCAGGCCCGAGAGGCCCGGCATGCGGATGTCGAAGAAGCAAAGCGTGGGCTTGAGCGCCAGCGCCTGCTCGAGCGCCGCATGGCCGTCGCCGGCGCGAGCGGCCACCTGCAGCTCGGGCCACAGCCGTGCCAGCTCGGCTTCGAGCGCCTGCGCGAGCAGCGGTTCGTCTTCGGCGATCAGCGCCGTCGGGGCGTGGCTCATGCGGCGTGCGGCGTGGGCAAGGGAACCGGCAGCACGATCAGCGCCAGCGTGCCGCCTTCGTCATCGCCGGCCGGCTGCAGTTCGAAGCGGGCACGCTGGCCGAACATCGCCTGCAGGCGCGTGCGGACATGAGCCGTGCCATAACGACCCGCATCGGCGCCCGCCGATCCGGCCACGGCGGCGCTGGCGGGCGACTCCATCGCCAGCGACCCCCGCGACAGGCCGACGCCGGTGTCGCGCACCGACAGCTCCAGCTCGGCGCCGACGCGCCGCGCCCGCACGCAGATGCGGCCGCCCTCGACCCTGGGCTCCAGGCCGTGCTTGATGGCGTTCTCGGCCAGCGGCTGCAGCACGAGCGGCGGCACGGCACAGTCGCGCAGCTCGTCGGGCAGATTGAGGCTCACCTGCAGGCGCGCGCCCATGCGCACCTGCATCAACGCCAGGTAGTCGCCCACGCGCGCGAACTCGTCGGCCAGCGGATGCGTCTCGCTGCGCGAGGCCGCCAGTGTGGCGCGCAGGAATCCGATCAGCCGGTCCAGCATCGCCTGCGCCTTCGGCGGATCGATGCCGATCAGCACGCGCAGGTTGGCCAGCGTGTTGAACAGCATGTGCGGCTCGAGCTGCGACTGCAGCAGCTTGAGCTGGTTCTCCAGCGCGAGGCTGCGCGCGTGTTCGGCCTCGGTCTTCTGGACATGCAGTCGCTCGCGCGTGTAGTAGACGTAGGTCACCACCGCAGCGATGACCAGCGTCACGATGCCCGAGCCGCGGCTCGCGAACAGGCTCGGCGAGCGCAGGCCGAGCAACGCGTCGACGATCGTCGAGCCGATCGAGTAGCCGCCGACGCCGCCGAGGACCACCAGCGGCCCCATCGCGAGCCAGCCGGGCCAGTCCTGCTCCGCGCCCTGCCCGAGCAGCCGCACCATCAGCTCGCGGCCGCCGTCGATCGAGAGCCAGATCAGGTTGCCGATCACGAACGAGTAGAGGTACGCCACCCAGAACCCGTGGCCGCTTGGCGACGCGGCCCAGTACCCGATGCCGATCGCCAGGCAGACCAGCTGGTTCAGCAACCCCCGGCGCAGGACCGCAGACAGCCCCGAGCCGCAGGTGGCGGAGCTGGATGCGGTGGGCATGGACCGGAGCGTCGGGTGATGGAGCGGGGGATTGTCGGCCACGGGCCGCGTGGCCCGCGAGTCCGTGGGGCCCGGTGAGGTGTCCATGTCAGAACGACAGCGTCGCGGCGAGCAGGCCGCTGCGGCGCGTGGGCAGCTGCGCGAACACCGACGCGGCAGGCCCGCCGGTGGCCCGCCAGGCCGCGTTCAGCCGCCAGCGTTCGCCCTGCCATTGCACGCCGGCGGTGACGATGCGGCCGCGGTCGGCCGGCGCGAACAGCATGTCCAGCGTGCACTGCCAGCGCTCGGGCGACCAGGCGAGGCGCACGAACAGGTTGTCGCGGCGCAGGTTGGGCGTATCGAAGGGTGTGGCCTGCCAGGCGAGGTTGCCCGCGGCGGCCATCGCCGGGGCAGGGGTGGCCGCCAGCGCGGCGTTGCGCTGCCGCCAGGCGTCCCACTCACCGTCGGCGAGCGCCGTGCCGTCGTGCCAGTACTCGACCATAAGGCTTTGTTGCGCGAGCCCGGTCCAGTTGGCACCGACCAGCCATTGCGTGGCGGCGCCGCGCAACGCCTGGCGCCAGGGGTTCGCGCTGTGCAGCGCGTCGTCGGCGCCGGGCGCGATCGCCCAGCCGTCGTGGCTTTCGAGCCTGCGCCACGAGGCGTGCACTTCGAGCTCGTCGGTGGCCACCCACGCCAGCGCCGCGCCGATGCTGGCCCCGGTGTGGCGGCCGTGGCGCGCGAAGCCATGCGCGTCCAGCGCGCCGAGGCGGCGGTAGCCGCGCAGGGCCCAGGCGCTCTCGCCGGCACCGCGGCTGCCGTCGGCCGCATCGTTCCAGCGCTGCGGATTCGCCCACACGAGCGCCAGCGCATGCTCGGCGCCGAACTGCTCCAGCATTGCGAGCGGCCGGCCTTCGGGCGTGCTGGTGAGGAGCGCGCGGCGCGTCTCCTGCTGCACGATGTCGTTGGGCCGGAATCCGTAGCCCACGTCCCAGCCGAGCACCTTGCGACCCGCGCTGGCCTGCCAAGCGCCGAGGTCGGCGTTCAGGTGCAGCTCGTTGAAGCGCGCATCGGCGCGGCTCGCTTCGTGTTCGACCGCCGTCGCCTGCAGCAAGGCGTTGACGGTAAGTGCCAGCGGGAGCCCGAGCGCCTTCCCGTGCTGCGTTTGGCGCAGCTCGGCTTCGGCCTGCACGCTGTTGCTGGCCGGCGCGGCGAAACCGGGCTGGAGCTGGTTGGTGGCAGCCAGCGGCCCGTGCGGCGATGCGCTGCGGCCGGTGCGCACGAGGCGCAGCTCGCCGCTCGGGCCGCCGCCGACCTCGACCTCGACCTCGGCCCCCGCCACCGCGGCGGCGGCGCACAGCAGCAGCGCGGCCGCCGACCGCTTGCAGCACCTGTTCATCGGCCGCTACTCCAGCGCCGGGTTGCGCGCCAGGAACATCGGGTTCAGCCAGGCCTCGGGCACCTGCTTCGGCTGGCGCGAGAGGTAGCGCACGCGTGTCTCCTTGTGCGCGCCGAGGCGGTCGCTGAGCACCATCTCGTCCACGCGCGTCGGCGCCGCGGCCCGGTCCATCACGAAGCTCGCGCGCTTGGCGAGCTTCTCGGACTGCACGTACAGCTCCGCCAGCAGCGGCTCGTGCTTCCGCGCGCCCAGCCACAGCTCGATGCGGGCGTAGGACAAGCCTTTGCGTGCGGACTGCAGCGTCAGGTGCAGGCAGGGCACCGAGGTGGGCGCAGCAGCCGATGGGGCCGATGCGGTCGGTGCAGTGGGTGCGGCCGGTGCGGCCGGTGCGGTCGGTGCAGTGGGTGCAGCCGCTGCGACCGCGCCCGCGGGCGCGCAGCGCTCCTCGCCGACGAGTGTGCCGGTGTAGTCCTCGGCCCAGCTCAGCGTGGCGATGTCGCCGATGGCCGCGTCGCCCAGCAGCTTCTGCGCCGGCGTGATGCGCAGCGGCCGCTGGCTGCCGGGCAGCAGCAGCCAGAAGTCGTCGCCCAGCATCAGCACCTTCTGTCCGGCCTCGGCCGGCGAGCGCATCAGCACGAGCGACTTGTGCCGGGCCTGCGCGAACACCGTGTAGCGGCGCTCCTTGTCCGGCGTGCCGTCGCGGTTGAACACGGTGACCTGCGTCTCGACCTGCAGGTTGTCGATGGCGCCGCCGGTGCGGTAGCGGTCGACGGCTTTGAGCAGCGCGGCCACATCGCGGGCGGGTTCGATTGCGGCTGCCGCTGCGGCTGCCGATGCGGCGGTGGCGGCGACGAGAGTGAGCGTGACGAGCATCGTCTTCATGCGGACTCCTTCAGGGGGCCTGTACGTCCGTTGTCACGGCCATTGCTGCGAAGGCGGAGCTGTTGCTCCCTCTCCCGCGGGGCGGGAGAGGGGGAAAGACCAGAGGCATCAGACATGCGCCAGCGCCGTCACCACCGGCTGGTTCACCGTGCGCCGCGCCACGGCGGCCGAGGCGAGGGCGGCCAGCAACAGCATCGCGGCCAGCGTGCCGGCGTACAGCGCCGGGTCGAGCGCCACCTGCAGCGGATAGCCGACGTTGCGCCCCGGCGGTGGCGGCATCTCCACCGGGAACACGAGCAGGGCCGCCGCCACCGCCAGCGCCAGCAGCGCCCCGAGCAGCGCGCCCGCGCCACCGAGCACGAGGCCCTCGAGCGCGAAGCTGCGCACCAGCTGCCCGGGCAGCGTGCCCAGTGCGCGCAGCGTGCCGACTTCGCGCGTGCGCTCGATGATCGCCATCGCCATCGCGTTGGTGACGACGAAGATGACGATGACGCCGATGATGAGCCCGAGCGCACCGAAGATGCGGTCGTACAGATCCTTCACGCTGCGGTAGAAGGGCGCCTGCTCGAGCCAGGTCTGCACCTGCAGCGCCGGCAGCGTTGCCGCGAGCCGCGCTTGCGCGGGCGCGGTGGCTTCCATGCGGTCGAGGAAGACGCCGAGGCTCGTGACGCGCTCGGTCACCAGCAGCTTCTGCGCCGTGGCGAGATCGGTGTAGACGAGCCGCTTGTCGATCTCGGCCATGCCGGTGGCGAAGACGCCCACCACGGTCACGTCGAGCGCGTTCAGCGCGCCTTCGGTGGTGCTGGCCATCAGCGTCAGGCCCGTGCCCGGGGCGGCCTTCAGGCTGCGCGCCAGGCCCTCGCCCAGCATCACCTGCAGCGTGTCGCCGCCGGTGAGCACTCGGCCGGCCAAGACCCGCAGGAACGGCCCCTTCACGGCAAACTCGGCGTCGGGGTCGATGCCGGCGGCCATCATCACGGTGGTCTTGTCGCCGTTGCCGACGAGGCCCGTGAACTCGATTTTCGGCAGCACCTGGCGCACCGCGTCGTCGGCGAGCAGCCTGGCCTTCAGCGCCGCCACGTCGGCGAGGCCGTGCTGCAGCGGCACGTCCTCGTCCTTCGTGAACTGCTCGGGCTTGGCGATGACGAGGTGCCCGGTGCTGCGCGCCGACGATTGCGCCAGGCCCTGGTAGGTGTAGAGCGCGAAGCCGCCGGCCAGCAGGATGGCCGCCGTGCCGAGCGCGGCGATGGCCACCGTGACGCCCGAGCGCCGCCGGTTGCGCAGCGTGTTCAGCAGCGCGAACTTGAGCCAGGGGAGGAAGGCGTTGTGGGTGCGCAAGGCGTTCATGAGATTCACGACGTGGTTCATGACGTTCATTGGATCGTCCCGTCCAGCAGCGCGATGGCGCGGTCGCAGCGGCCGAGCAGCCGCGCGTCGTGGGTGGCGACGAGGAAGGCCGCGCCATGTGCGTGGCCCTGCTCGCGCATCAGGTCCAGCACCTGGTCGGCGGTGCGCGAGTCCAGGCTCGCCGTGGGCTCGTCGGCGATCACCAGCGCCGGGCGCTTGATGAGCGCGCGTGCGATCGCCACGCGCTGGCGCTGGCCGCCGGAGAGCGCATCGGGCCGGTGTTGCGCGTGTTCCTGCAAGCCGACGGCCGCGAGCATCGCCGCGACGCGCGCGCGCCGCTCGGCCGGCGCCACGCCGGCCAGGAACAGCGGGTAGTCGACGTTCTCGGCCACCGTCATCACCGGCACGAGGTTGAAGCCCTGGAAGACGAAGCCGATGGCGTCGCGGCGCAGCAGCGTCGCCTCGCGGCCGCCGGCGGCACCCACCGCGCGGCCGCGCAACACGATCTCGCCGGCGTCGGGCGCGTCGATGAGCCCGGCGATGTTCAGCAGCGTGCTCTTGCCGCTGCCCGAGGGGCCGGTGAGCGCGAGCATCTCGCCGCGTGCGAGAGTGAGGTCCACGCCGCGCAGCGCCGGCACCTCGTGCGCGCCGAGGCGGTAGGTCTTGTGCACGCCGCGCAGTCGCAGCACGGTGGCCGCGGCGACGGGGCTCGCTGCCGAGTTGGCGGCAAGGTTGGTGGCACGTATGGGCCCCAGCCGTTCGGGAGCGTTCATCGCGCGCGCCTCAGAGGTCCTTGAGCTTGGCTTGTGCCTCGGCGGCCTGCGGCGCGCCGCTGGCGCTGACCTTGCCGAACCACTCGCGTGCGGCGGCGTGGTCGTCGGCCCCCAGCGCCTGGTGGCCGGCGCTGAGCCACACCGCGCCCTTGAATGGCAACGGCGCGCCCTCCAGCAGCGGGCTCTTGAGCACGTCGTCGAGCAGCTTCTGCCCGCGCACGCGGCGGTTGAACATCGCCGGCAGCGCGAGGAAGGTGGTGGCGGCGATATAGCGCGTCTCGAGGCTCGCCGGCACGCCGCCGTGCAGCGGCGCGTCGTGCGCGGGTGTCAGCTGGGCCAGCGCCTTGTCCAGCAGCGCCAGGCCGTCCTCGGCGTGGCCCATCTTCTTCCACGGCAGCATCGTCGTGCGCGCGCGCAGCGTGGTGGCCGAGCCGGCGTAGGCGCGCAGCGCGGGGTCGCCGGGCTCGGCGGCGGAAAGCGCCGCGAGCCGGGTGGCGGCGGCGTCGATCGCCGCCTCGTCGCCGGTGCGTGCGCGGCCGAACTCGGCCATCGCCGCGGCGTAGGCCGGCGCATCGACGGCGAACGCGGGCGCGGCGTGGGCGCCCAGCAGCAAGGCGGCGGCGAAGGCGAGCGTGGCGCGGCGGGCGGCCGCAGCGCGGTGGGTGTGGGGGGCCATGGTCATCGTCGCACCTCGTGGATGGATGGGTTGGGGTGCCGCGACTGTGTCGGCCCGGCGGCGCGAAGTCGCCGGGGCGGCGACGGGGCGCCTGACGGCGTCGGGAAACGGCGGCGGCATGGCGCGAAGTGCGGCCGGCGACCGCCCGGCCTTGAAGTCGCCCGGGTCGCCCCGACATCTGCCGCGCCCGGACGCGGTTGGGGCGAGGGCATGCCGCGCCGGGCCAGAATCCACCCTCGCCGAACTTCACTCCGGACCCGAAAGCCCATGGACAAGAAAACCCACGCCTTCCAGGCCGAGGTCAAGCAGATCCTGCACCTCGTCACGCACTCGCTGTACAGCAACAAGGAGATCTTCCTGCGCGAACTGGTCTCCAACGCCAGCGACGCCTGCGACAAGCTGCGCTTCGAGGCCGACGCTGATCACCTTGCCGAGCGAATAGGTGACGGTTAGTGGACTCTATCGGACAGGGAAACCACTTGTCCGCCCAGCGGACAAGTGGCACTGGCTCGGCGCCGTGCGCGCGCTCCTCGACAGCCCGGCGGGCCTTCGCGAGGCGATGGACGGCGTCAGCAGAGATGCCAGCGGCCATTCCGGTCGGCCCAGTAGAGTCTCCACTGCCCTGTGCTCCGGTCGTAACGCGGTTGGGCGATCGGGACGCGCGACCACTCGGTCAGGCTCGGATGCCGCGGCGGTCTGCAGTCGAAGACTGAGGCGCCCCGGATGGCCATCTCGACGCGCGCTTCGGCGCGGTAGCGCGCGGGCACCCTCTGGTCGCAGTACGCGCGGATGCAGGCGAGGTAGACCCTGCTTCGATCGACGAGTTCGGCGAGTGTCAGGAACCGGAGTGGGCCGGGCATTCGGCCAAATGATCGCCATGGACTCCGGTCTGTTCCCGCCCTTCGCCGCGCGCCAAGGCTGCCGCGGCCTCTACATGCCCAGTGCCGACTCCACGCTGATGCTATCCATCCCCAGCGCCCGCGCCACGGGCTCGCAGGTCACGCGGCCGCGATGGACGTTCAGGCCGTGGCGCAAGTGCA
>JAUXVE010000073.1 GCA_030680415.1 Rubrivivax sp. | reverse complement strand
TTGAGATGGACTATGAGCCAGAGGGAGCCTCTCAACAACAGTTGGATGAACTAGACCGGCTGACAGAGAAGTGGATCGACGACCACAATCGCGCGCATCACCGAGCGCCAAAATGACGCGAGAACTCGGTACTCTTGAGTTCCCAGCACAAGCGGCGCGAAGTCGTTCAGCGCGCCGACATGGAAGAGTTGGCCGCCGGACAGTGGCCCGAGCACATAGACCTCCTCGCCAGCGAGTCCGACGTAGTTGCCCGTGCTCGGGTAGTACCGATAGGTGTACGGATCCGCGAACTGGTTCGGCTGGTGATCCGGAAAGAACTGTGGGTAGACACTCTCGGCCCAGTCGAACAGCTCGGTGGCGGTGGGCAAGCGCGATGTTGTCGCGCTGGCGTCAACCCGCAGGATCGTGCGCCGCGTTGGCGCCGTCTCGGTGCGGAAGAACGCCGCCGGTGGCGCTTCGTCGTTGCCACCGCATGCCGCGAGCGCCACGGCTGCGCCGGTGGCCAACGCAAGCGGCGCTGCTAGCCCCGAGGCGTCTGGTTCGCAAATGTCGCTCGCCTCCATCACACCTCCATGCAGCGCCGAGGTCCGAATGTGTATGGATAGGAGACATCTCCAGGCGTGGTCGTGTGTCCAATAAGGCCGTCAGCGTAAGCGGTCACTTCATACGCAATAGAATTGAATGAGAAACCCACGATGCCGCTCGCTACGAGCACCGGCGAGGCGCGGCGGAATCTAGGCACGGTCCGGAATGAGTTGTCGTCATGTGAGAATCTCCAGTTGTTGATGAGCGGGTCACAGGAAATTCGCATTGCTTGTGACGAAACAGCGAATTCACGTCTTTCTCCCGTGCGATGATCCGGAGCGTTAGGCTCGCAGTCATCACACTTTCGGGTGAGCCGCGCAGCCCCCCCCGACTTGAGGGGTCTCTACCCACATCATCCGCACCATTGCCATAGGTGGATCTGTGCCCTAATCAGGGCGCACGCCGCGCACCACTTGTGCGATCGAGCCAGGAGCGCTTACTTGGACATCAGCTTGCCGAGTACGACGCCCTCGTTCCCCACATCTACGATGCCGCGTTGCAGCCCAATCGCTGGCCCGCTGTCGTCGGCAGCATTGGCAGCACTTGTGACGCCACGCTCGGCCCTCCCAACCACCCCTGATCTGTACACGTTGATGAGGGTCGACGAGGCCGGACCATCACGCAACTTGATCAACAACAGGTGCCAGCCCACCGCGATCGGTGCTCATGCTCACACTGCGGTGTCGATCTACCGGAACCGCGATGAGCCGACATTCGACGCCTCGCATCTCGAGACCATGCGGCGGCTCATTGCCCACATGTCGCGTTCGCTGGGGGTTATGTTCCACCTTCGAGACAGCAGCCTGCAAGCGGCGTCCAATCTGCGCTCTCCTTGCTTTGGCGGTGGCCTGAGCTCCATGAAAGGAACCATCACATGGGCAGCACTTCGGTAGCGGAACTGGAGCGGCTGAGCTCGCTGATCGACTTCATCTACCGAGGTGCCACTGAGCCGGCCTTGTGGCCAGACATCATCGCTGGCGCCAGCGATTGGCTGGGGTCGCCCAAGGGCATGCTGTACACGCCGCTGCACGGCCCCGAGCAGGGTGGCTTCTACTTCCAGCATGGCTTATCCGACTTCTTCCTGGAGTTGTACAAGGCACGCTATCAGTCGGTGGACATGTGGACGGAACAGGTGGTGCGGCGCGACCTGTTCAAAGAAGGCAACGTCATCCTGGGTACGGACCTTGTTCCTCACACCACGCTTGTGAACTCGCAGTGGTTCCGCGACTGCCTTCAGGTGGGCGGCATTTCGCGCTTGCTGAGCAGCGTCGTGTTCGAGGTACAAGCGACGGGAGCTGATACACAAGTCTCGGACATGCCGACGGCGTGTTCCTTCTATCGCGGCGAAGGCGAAGCCGCCTATGCGGAAGAAGACCGCCGGAAGCTCGCGTTGTTGCTGCCTCACTTCTCGCGCTCGCTCGGCGTGATGACTCGGCTGCGCTTGAGCGACCTGAAAATGGCCTCAAGCCTGGCGGCGCTCGATCAGCTTCCTATCGCCGTCTTGCTGCTGTCGGGCGCGGGCGACGGGTTGTTCTCAAACCGGGCGGCGAACTCCATGCTTGCAGGCACCGACGCACTGAAGTTCGAGCGCTCGACAAGTGGACACGGCCTGGGCAAGTTGGTTGCGAAGCTGCCGAGCGTCAATCGACAAATCGCGCGTGCACTGTCGACAGCTAGGGGCATCGACGACGTCTTGCACTTTTCTTCGGTGATCAAAGTGCCTGGCCGCGTGCTTGGGCAAGACTTGTTGATTCAACTCTCGAGGGTTTCACTTGACTCAGCGTTCAGCGCTGACGGACATCTGCCCGAGGTCATTGCCTTCCTCTCGGACCCAAAGCGGCCCTTGGATGTGGCGCCCGAATTCCTTTGTGACACCTACGGATTGACGATGGCCGAGGCACGAACTGCCGTAGCGGCAACAGCGACAGGGTCTCTCGAGGCGCTGGCCGCAAAGCTCTGCGTGAGCATCAACACCGTGAAGACCCATCTTCGGCAGGTCTATGCCAAGACCGGCATGAATGGCCGCGCAGACCTCATACGTCTGGTGCTGGGTCTGGCCTCTGCGCGTTCAACGAATCATGATCATCGGCGTGAATGATGGGGCCCAGCACCGTCGGCGCGGCGCTGCCGACCCTGCTGACGAGGCAGGCCGCCGTGGTCACCGCGTTCGAGCGCAGCGATGGCTGGCGCGGCGCGGTCACATGATCGGCGCTGTGTCCGTTCGCCGAAGCGGCGACCGGGCAGCCCAGGCTGCCCGTCGCGGCGCCGGCCCGGTACAGTCTGGCCAGTTCCACGGGGAGTCGTCGATGAAGGTCTGGGAAATCGCCGAGAGCTTCGGCCTGGAGAACCTGCGGCTGACCGAAGCACCGGAGCCGGTGCCCGGCCATGGCCAGGTCAAGCTGCGCATGCTGGCGGCGTCGATCAACTACCGCGACCTGGTGGTCGTGCAGGGCAACTACGGCAAGGCCATCCGGCCACCCGTGATTCCCATGTCCGATGGCGTCGGCGAGGTCGTGGCGCTGGGCCCGGGGACGGGCCGGCTCGAGCTGGGAGACCGCGTCTGCCCGACCTTCTTTCCGGACTGGGCCTGCGGCAGGCCGCGCGACGCCGTCATGCAGATGGACCGCGCCCGCGGCGCCTCGCGCAACGGCACCTTGTGCCAGGCGCTGGTCGTCGACGAGCGAGCGGCCGTCAAGGTGCCGGACTACCTGAGCAACGAGGAAGCCGCGACGCTGCCCTGCGCCGGCGTCACAGCCTGGAACGCGTTGACCTACGGCACGCCGACGCTGCCCGGCGACACCGTGCTGATCCAGGGCACCGGGGGCGTCTCGGTGTTCGCGCTGCAGTTCGCGACGATGATGGGCGCACGGGTGATCGTCACCTCCTCCTCCGACGACAAGCTCGAGCGCGCCCGGGCCCTGGGGGCCGGCGACGTCGTCAATTACCGCACGACGCCGGAATGGCACCAGGAGGTGCGGCGCTTCCTCCCCGAAGGCGTCGACCGCATCGTCGAGGTCGGCGGTGCAGACACCGTGTCGCGCTCGATCAAGTGCGTACGCATGGGCGGCGTGATCGCGATGATCGGCGTGCTGTCCGGCGCCCGCTCGGCCATCGACCTGCCGCTGGTGGTGATGCGCTTCATCCGCCTGGAGGGCATCACCGTCGGGTCCACCGAGCACTTCGAGGCCATGGTCAAGGCCATGGCGCATGCGCGGCTGCGGCCGCAGATCGGCGCCGTGCTGCCCTTCGATCGGGCTCCGGTGGCCTTCGAGAAGATCAAGGCCGGCGGCACCTTCGGCAAGATCTGCGTGACGATGTAGTCAACGGCGTCGTCTGCGCGGCGCCGACCCCGGCGGGCGATCGTCGGCAGCCGCCTCCCTTGAGTGACGGCAACGCAGTGGGAACGGTCAGCCGGGATCGCCTATGCAATTCACGCTGACGGCCATTTGCCGTCTTGCGCGACCGCCCGCTTGCGGGACCGGCTACCAGTTCAAGTCACTGTGGCTTCGGCTGGACCTCAGTGGTAATCCTCTTCGCGCTGGTGGCGGGCGCCGAGCACGAGGACTAGCTCCGGCGTTCGGATGTCGAAGCGAAGGACGTACCCTGTCGAGCCGAATGGGACGATGAGTTCGCGCAATGTTGGGCGTGCGCCCACCTTGCGATAGCTGTAGGGCGTGGTCGAGAGGTGGCTGTTGGCCACCGTGCGAATTACCTCGACGGCCTCGTAGGCGCGCATGGCCTCATCAACGGTTTCGGCTCGCTCAAGCAGGAAGTCGAACAAACGATCCAGATCGGCATCTGCTTCAGGGGTGAACTCGACCTTGAATGTCATTTGCGCAGTTGCTTCACCCGTGCCGCGACCTTTGCCTCCAACTTCGACAGCACAACGTCGGAGGAAATGGAAATCCCGGTGCGCTCGAATTCGGCCAGCGAGGCGTCGCAACGTGCGGCGAAGTCGGTTTGCACACGCCTGAATTCGACTGCGTTGCGCACTGATGCCTCGACAAAGTCGGTCAGGGTCTCACCAGGCAACAGCACGGAATCGAGATCAGCGCGCAACTCCGGTTCCACGCGAACTTGAGGGATGACGGCGGTTTTCATGCCGAGATTGTAGTGCGAACGCACTACATCGTCAAGCGCCAGTTCGCCGGCTGGCGGCAGAGAGGCAATTCGGTGGACGCTGAGCATGTCGAACGTCGGCCGCTGTGCCATCTCAGATCGGCGGCAAAGCGCCAGGTCAAACGGTCACACTTGACGTCAGAACGTCGAGTTTCGGGCGATCAATCTGGTGCGGCGCATGTCTGTTGTGGGTCGTCAACGGGCGCTGGCGGATCGAAGCTGAACGACAGGATTCGGTCTGTTCCCGACCTTCGCCGCGCGCCAAGGCTGCCGCGGCCTCTACATGCCCAGTGCCGACTCCACGCTGATGCTATCCATCCCCAGCGCCCGCGCCACGGGCTCGCAGGTCACGCGGCCGCGATGGACGTTCAGGCCGTGGCGCAAGTGCA
>JAUXVE010000070.1 GCA_030680415.1 Rubrivivax sp. | reverse complement strand
TTGCCGTCGGCACGGATGATGAATGCTCACCCGCTGCCCAAGAGCGGGCATGTGGCCTTCGCTACTGGCGTACAAGTGGGTGGCGAGATCCTGCGTCGCGTCGCCGGCCAGTCCATACCGGCCTCGACCGGCGCCGTGGCGCTGCCCGCAGGGCTGTGCTGAGCCAGCGCGACGCACAACGAAGCCATCATGATCGGCGTCGCTTCGACGGTCACCCCCGGCGAGCCCCCGAAGCTGAGTTTCCAGGTCGACCCCAAGCACAATGCCGCGTCGGGCCAGGCAGCCGTCGAATGGGGCCGGACCATGTGGAAGAACATGCTGGGTTGACAAACGTCCTGGCGGCTCCGGAGCCCAGTTCCTTCGCCCTGGCCGGCTTGGCAATGCCGGGGCTGGGCTTGTCGCTGCGCCGCAAGTCGGTCTGATCTCCCGAGCTTCGCAGCTTCTCACGGGTGTGTTACCGCCCACCTGGCTCGTCAAGCACAGGCTGCTGGAGGCGATGAGACTGGTCGAGGCGGATCGCCCAAGCGCTGCAGGCGGCTGAGCGAAGTCCAACACCGCCGTTCGAGCGGCCTGTCGCCACGGGGCGCGGGGATCAGCTGCGCCAGGGGTTTTCTGGGAAGGGTCAAAGGCCTGAAGATCAGGGTTCACCCGTACGCGACCCCCCATGGCAGACGCGATTTAGCGGCACCGTCGATGCTCAACAGGTCGCGGCCGACTCCAAGGACCGCATCAAGCGGGGTCAGGTGCCGTGCCGGGGCGGTCATGGGCGAGAAAAAGGGCCTTTGAAATTCCTATCCTCCCTGCAGATCGAGGCGCCTGACGGCCTGCGTTTGCTGTCATTGGCCGGGCGGGCGTGGCTTCCGCACTACGGTACCCACACGGCACCTGATGCGCCAGAAAAGACTAAGGGGTTAGCAGTTACTCACCTGCTAACCCCTATCGTTCCTGGTGGGCCCTGAGTGACTCGAACACTCGACCTACGGATTAAGAGTCCGCTGCTCTACCAACTGAGCTAAGAGCCCTGCAATCTGACTGTCACGTGGTGGGTCGTGCGTGACTCGAACACGCGACCAACGGATTAAAAGTCCGCTGCTCTACCGACTGAGCTAACGACCCGTCCGCAGAGCCTCACATTGTATCTGCGTTTCTGCCCGTCTCCCCAAGCACCGCTCGGCCCCAGAGTGCTTCCAGCGCCTGGCCCGCGGCCACCAGGCCGAAAGTGGCCGTGACCATGACGCTGGAGCCGTAGCCTTGGCAGCTCAGGCTGCCGTCGCCCGCCGCTGCCGCCGCATCGGGCTCGCCGGGGGCGCAGGTCAGTGCCGGCGGCGCAACGCTCTCGCGCGAATAGACACAGCGCACACCGATCGGCCCCTGCCGCGCTGCGCCGGCCTCCTTGCGCAGGCGCTGGCGCAGGCTGGCCAGCAGCGGGTCGTGCGTGACGTCGGCGAGGTCGGCCACGTCGACGCGATGCGCGTGCCGCTTGCCGCCGGCCGCGCCCACGCACACCAGCGGCACGCCTTTGTCCAGGCTCCAGGCCGCCAGCGCCGCCTTGGCGCGCACCTGGTCGCAGGCATCCACCACCACGTCCACCGCCGAGGGCAGCAGCGCCGGCCAGTTGTCGGGCGCCACGAACTCTTCCACCGTCAGCACCTCGCAGGCGGGGTGGATGTCTGCGATGCGTTCGGCGAGCGCCTGCACCTTGGCCTGGCCCAGCGTGCGGCCCAGGGCCTGCACCTGGCGGTTGATGTTGGACTCGGCGACGTGGTCCAGGTCGATCAGCACCAGCTGCGCCACGCCGCAGCGCGCCAGCGCCTCCGCCGCCCACGAGCCCACGCCACCGACGCCGACGACGGCCACGCGCGCGGCGCGCAGGCGGGCGTAGCGGGCGTCGCCGTACAGGCGGCGCAGGCCGCCGAAGCGGCGTTCGAGGTCGGCGCCGGCCAGGGTTTCGATCACGACTGCCGGTCCAGCCGCCACACCTGCCAGCGCAGCGCCAGCACCGCCCCGGCCATGATGCTGGCCAGCGCGATGAAGCTGCCCAGCGCCAGCGTCGACATGCCCGACAGGCCCTGCCCCACCGTGCAGCCCATGGCGGTGACGCCGCCGACGCCCATCAGCACCGCACCCACCAGGTGGTTGGCCGTGTCTTCGGTGCCGGCGAAGCCTTCCCAGCGGAAGCGGCCCGTGGCCAGCGCCACGGCGGCTGAACCGACCACCACGCCCAGCGTGGTGACGATGCCGATGGTCAAGACCTTGTTCGTGTCGCTGAACAGGATCAGCCAGTCCACCGTGTAGGCGATGGGGGCCACGAAAGTGAGCGACTGCATGCGCTGCGTGTCGGAGGCCAGGAACACGCTCTCCAGCGTCACCGGGTGTTCGTCGAGGTGGCCCAGGCGGCCCGACACCCACCACACGCCGACGATCACCGCACCGATGCCCAGCCCCGCCACCAGCACCTCGGCCGAGCGCCCTTCGGGCCGCGCCAGCACGAAACCCACCAGCGCCAGGCCGAGCCCCAGGCCCAGCACCAGCGCCCACGAGCCGATGCTGGCGCCGGTGGCGTGGGCCAGCAGCGAAGGCAGGTCCTGCCCGGCGGGCAGCTGCAGCGCCACCGCATCGACGGTGGCCACCCTGGCCACCGCGACGACGCCGCGCAGCGTGGCATAGGATGCGATGGCCAGCACGCACAACACGACCAGCGCCTTGAGGCTGCCGCCGCCGACACGCACCAGCGTCTTGCTGCCGCAGCCCGAAGCCAGCACCATGCCGAAACCGAACAACAGCCCGCCGACGGTGTTGGACAGCCAGATCAGTTGCGGCCCGGCGTAAGCGGTGTCGCGCGCCTCGACGTAACCCAGGCCGACCATGAGATTGAAGCCGACCATCGCCGTGCCGATGGCCAGCAGCCACATGCGCATGCGCGTCCAGTCGCCCATGTTGACGATGTCGGCCACCGCGCCCATGGTGCAGAAGTGCGTGCGTTGCGCGATGGCACCGAAGGCGACCGCGAGCCCGAACGCGGCCCACAGCACTTGCGTGACGAGCCCGGGAAGTTCGGATTCCTGCATTGGCGGATTCTAGGCAGGGGGCCTGGCGGCCACGACCGGCCGCGACCGGCCCGCGCAGGCCGCTACTTCAGCGCCGCCAGCCTCTGTTTGCCGGCCGCCGCCGCCTCGGACTGCGGATAGCTTTTCACCAGCTCTTCCAGGGTGCGGCGCGCGCCGCGCACATCCTTCATTTCGGCCTGGCTGTTGGCCAGCGCCAGCAGCGCCTCGGGCGCCCGCGGGTGTTCGGGCGCGCCGGTCACGAAAGCACGGAAGGCGACGACGGCCTCCTTGTGCTGGCGCTGGCCGTACAGCGCGTTGCCGTGCCAGAAGCGCACGCTGTCGGTGTAGCCGCTGGCGGGGAAGCGGCGCTGGAAGCTGTCGAACAGGGCCACCGCCTTGTCGAAATCACCGCCGCGGATGGCAGCCATGGCTTCGTCGTGGGCCTTGCTCTCGGCGGGCTCGGCGGCGAACTCGCGGCCGTCGAGCGACACCTTCACGGGCTCGAGCTTGAGCAGCCGCCCGTCGATGGCCTGGACCACGTCCTGCTGGCGCCGCTGCGCCTCGGACAGCTCGCGCAGGATCTGCTCGTCGTTGCCGCGCAGCCTGGCGATCTCGCCGCGCAGGGCCTCGATCTGGTTGTTCAGCTCGAGCAGGCTGCGGCGTATGACGGCCAACTGCTCGACCAGCTGCGCATTGGCTGCCGCCAGTTCGGCCGTGCGTGCCTTGGACCGCTCGTCGCTTTCGGCGATGCGGTTGCGCAGGTCGACGATGGCCTTGCGCGCCTCCTCGTCGTCGAACAGGCCCGCCTGTGCCGCGCCGGCCGCCAGGCCCAGCGTCAAGATCGCCAGCGCCGCGCGCACCGGCATGGCCCAGCGCATGTCAGCGGTCCTTCAGCTCGGCGCGCCGGTTGCGCGCCCAGGCCGTTTCGTCGCTGCCCTGCATCGCCGGGCGCTCCTCGCCGAAGCTCACGGCCTCCATCTGCTGGCCGCCCACGCCCAGGAGTTCGAGCGATCGCACCACCGCTTCGGCCCGCTTCTGGCCCAGCGCCAGGTTGTATTCGCGGCCACCGCGCTCGTCGGTGTGGCCTTCGACGACCATGCGCTTGCCGCGGTTGGCGGCCAAGGCCCTGGCATGGCCATCGATCAAGCCCTTGAATTCATCCTTGATGGCGTAGCTGTCGAAGTCGAAGTAGACGATGCGCTGGCTGGGCGCCGCCATCATCGCGGTGGCACCGGCTGCTGCGGCGCCGGGCAGGTTCACCGAGGCCACGCCGGACTGCGGCGTGCCACTGGTGCTGGCCGATGGCGTGGCGGCAGCAGTACCGGCGGTGCCTGCCAGGGGCGTGCGCGATTCAACGGGTACGGCCGACATCTCGGGCAGCTTGGTCGATTCGCAGCCAGCCAGCGCCACCATCGCGGCGACCAGGGGCAAGGCCAACTTCCAGGTGCTTCGGGGTGTTGTCTTCATCGGGGTTCCTTCTCTGGGTTGATGGGGGTCGAGGACGGACGATGCCGTCTCAGCGGCCGAAAGGCCCCCAGGCAGGCTCGAGCACATCGGCCCCGCTGCTCAGGAGACGGGTCTTGATCTTGCCATCGAGGGTGGTGGTCATCAACACGTCACTGCCCTGCACTCGCGTTGCATAGACGAGCAAGCGGCCATTCGGCGCAAAGCCGGGACTTTCGTCGCTTTGAGTGTCGGTCAGGGCCTGCGGAGTTCCCCCGCCGAGCTCCAGCGTCATCAGCTTGAAGGCGCTGCGGCGGCGCGTGACGTACGCCAGCAGCTTGCCGTCGGGGCTGACGGCCGGGCTGATGTTGTAGTTGCCGTCGAAGGTGATGCGCTCCACCGCCCCGCCCGTGGCAGCGGTGCGGTAGATCTGCGGGCCGCCGCCGCGGTCGCTGACGAAGTAGATGTGGCGGCCGTCGGGTGCGTACACGGCCTCGGTGTCGATGGCACTGCTTTGTGTCAGGCGCACCGGCGTGCCGCCGCCGGCCGGCAAGGTGTAGAGCTGCGACAGCCCGTCCTGCGACAGCGTCACGGCCAGCCGCTGGCCGTCGGGTGACCACGCCGGCGCGCTGTTGGAGCCACGGAAGTTGGCCACCATGCGGCGCTCGCCGCTGCTCAGGTCCTGCACCCAGACCACCGCCTTCTGCGTTTCGAAGGAGACATAGGCCAGCTGCTTGCCGCTGGGCGACCAGGCCGGTGAAATGATGGGCTCGGGGCTGGCCAGCGCGACCTGCCCGCCTTCGCCGTCGGCGTCGGTGACGCGCAGCGTGAAGCGGCGGCCCGCGCGCACGACGTAGGCGATGCGGGTGGCGTAGACACCGCGTTCGCCGGTCAGCGTCTGGTGAATCTCGTCGGCGACGCGGTGGGCGGCCAGGCGCAGGTCGGCATCGACAACGACCTTGCTCTGGCCCAGCAGCTGTTCGTTCTTCAGCACGTCCCAGAGCCTGAAGCGCACGTCGAAACGACCGTCGGGCAAGCGCGTCGCCGAACCGGCCACCAGCGCGTCGGTACCGCGGCCGCGCCACTCGGCCAGGTCGACGCTGCTGCCTTCGTCCAGCGGCACGTCGGCCGGCGTGGCGCGGAACAGGCCGCTGCGTTCGAGGTCGGCGCGCACGACGGCGGCCAGCGGCACGCCGGTCTTGTCTTCACCGCGGAAGTCGGCCACCACCACCGGCAGCTGCGTGGCGCCGACGCCGGAGATCTCGACGCGGAACTGCGCCGCCGCCGGCAACACAGCGGTGCTACCCAGCGCAGCGAGAAAACGGCGTCGCGGCCAGCGGTGCAGGGTCGAGGACATGTCAGGCGCGAACGGCATCACATCGCAGAGCAAGAGAGCGCTGCATTGTAGGCAGTGGGTCCGGCGCCGGCCCCACGCCGCGATAATCCACGCCAGGCGGGGGCTCATGGCCTGCGCCGCACCGCCCCCCATGCCCACCCTGTTGCAGCGCTTCGCCCGCCTCCTGCCGTACGTGCGCAACAGCCGCGCCGGCCTGCTGGGCGCGGTGCTCGGCTCGGTGGTCACCGCCGTCACCGAGCCGATGATCCCGGCGCTGATGAGCCAGCTGCTCGACCGCGGCTTCGCGGCCGGCAAGCTGGCGCTGTGGCTGGTGCCGGTGGCCATCATCGGCCTGTTCGCGGTGCGCAGCGCGGCCGGCTTCGTGGCCCAGTACGGGCTGGCGTGGACGGCCACGCGCGCCGTGGTGCGGCTGCGCATGGCCATGTTCGAGCGCCTGCTGGTGGCCGAGCCCGCCACCTACGGGCGGCACAACGCCAGCGGCCTGACCAACACCGTGGTCTACGAGGCGCAGACCGGCGTCACGCTGCTGGTGGGCGCGATGCTGGCGCTGGTGCGCGACACCCTCACGCTGGTGGCGCTGCTGGTCTACCTGCTGTGGTTGAACTGGCAGCTCACGCTCTTCGTCGGCCTGCTGTTCCCGGCCGTGGCGCTGGTGATGCGTGCGCTGGGCCGCCGCTTGCACCGGCTCACGGTGGAGGGCCAGCAGGCCACCGATGAGCTGGCCTACGTGGTCGAGGAAAACGTGCTCGCCTGGCGCATCGTGCGCCTGCATGGCGCGGCGGCGCGGCAGTCGGCGCGCTTCCTGCAGCGCGCCGAGCGTGTGCGCCGGCTCATGCTCAAGGCCGTGGTCGCCGGTGCCACGATGACGCCGGTGACGCAGATGCTGGCAGCCTGCGCGCTGTCGGCGGTGATCGTGCTGGCGCTGTGGCAAAGCGGCAGCGGCGGCGCGACGGTGGGCAGCTTCGTCGCCTTCATCACCGCGATGCTGATGCTGGTGGCGCCGATCAAGCACCTGTCGGACGTGATGGCGCCGATCACGCGCGGCCTGGCCGCGGTGGAGCGCGGCATCGACCTCATCGAGCAGAGCCCAGTCGAGCACGGCGGCACGCACGCCGCGGCGCAGCCCGCGTTTCGCGCACGTGGCGACATCCGCTTCGACGGCGTGACGCTGCGCTACCGCGACGACACCGCAGCGGCACTGGACGACGTCACGCTGCAGGTGCGCAGCGGCGAGACGGTGGCGCTGGTGGGCCCATCGGGCGCCGGCAAGTCGACGCTGGTGCACCTGCTGCCGCGTTTCCTGGAGCCCACGGCAGGCCGCATCACGCTGGACGGCGTGCCGCTGCAGGACTGGGACGTGGCCGTGCTGCGGCGCCAGTTCGCGCTCGTCAGCCAGGACGTGGTGCTGTTCAACGACAGCGTCGCGGCCAACGTCGCGCTGGGGGCCGAGCTGCCGCGCGAGGCGGTGCACGACGCGCTGCGCGCCGCCTACCTGCTGGACTTCGTGGAGGGCCTGCCGCAGGGCCTGGACACGCTGATCGGCCACAACGGCAGCGAACTCTCGGGCGGCCAGCGCCAGCGCCTGGCCATCGCGCGCGCGATCTGCAAGGACGCGCCGATCCTGATCCTGGACGAAGCCACCTCGGCGCTGGATTCCGAATCCGAGCGTGCCGTGCAGGCAGCGCTGGAAGCGCTGATGCAGGGCCGCACGACGCTGGTCATTGCGCACCGGTTGTCGACCATCGAACACGCCGACCGCGTGATCGCGCTCGAAGGCGGCCGGCTGGCCGAGCAAGGCACGCATGCCGAGCTGCTGGCCGCCGGCGGCCTGTACGCCAGGCTGCACGCAATGCAGTTCCGTTCCTGAACCTGAGCCCGAAGGAGAAACACAGATGAGTGCCATTTCCCGCTACCCCGTGCCCGACCTCGCCGACCTGCCCGAGGACATGCGCACGCGCATCCTCGACGTGCAGGCCAAGGCCGGCTTCGTGCCCAACGTCTTCCTGGCGCTGGCGCACCGGCCGGCCGAGTGGCGCGCCTTCATGGCCTACCACGACGCGCTGCTGGTCAAGGACACCGGCACGCTAAGCAAGGGCGAGCGCGAGATGATCATCGTCGTCACCTCGGCCGTGAACCAGTGCCTGTACTGCGTGGTGGCGCACGGCGCGATCCTGCGCGTGTACGAGAAGAAGCCGCTCATCGCCGACCAGCTGGCGGTGAACTACCGCAAGGCCGACATCACGCCGCGCCAGCGCGCCATGCTCGACTTCGCGTTCAAGATCACCACCGCGTCGCACCTGATCGACGACGGCGACCACGCCACGCTGCGCGCCCACGGCTTCGGCGACGACGACATCTGGGACATCGGCGCCATCAGCGCCTTCTTCGGCTTGAGCAACCGCATGGCCAATCTGAGCGGGATGCGGCCCAACGACGAGTTCTACCTGATGGGCCGCCTGCCGCGGCCTGCGAAACCCGCCGCCTGAGCGGAGTCACTCCCTCTCCCGCCTGGGCGGGAGAGGGAGGAAGACCGCCGTGCCTTCGGTGGGCGCTCAGCCTTGCTGCAGCGCGCGGATGCGGTCCTCGATGGGCGGGTGGCTGGCCAGCAGCGCCATCATGCCGCCGGGCCGGCTGCTGATGCCCATGTTGGCCACCGTCTTGGGCAACTGGCCGGGGTCGAGCCCGCCCAGGCGCGCCAGGGCGTTGATCATCGGCTGCTTGCGGCCCATCAGCGACGCCGCGCCGGCGTCGGCACGGTATTCGCGGTGGCGCGAGAACCAGGCCACGACCACGGCCGCCAGCACGCCGAGCACGATGTCGAGCACGATCGTCGTCACGTAGTAGCCGATGCCCACGCCGCGCTCGTTCTTCAGGATGACGCGGTCGACGAAATAGCCGATGACGCGCGACAGGAAGACCACGAAGGTGTTCATCACGCCCTGGATCAGCGTCAGCGTGACCATGTCGCCGTTGGCGACGTGAGCGATCTCGTGGCCGATGACGGCCTCGACCTCGTCACGGTTCATGTTCTGCAGCAGGCCGGTGGACACCGCCACCAGCGCCGAGTTCTTGAACGCGCCGGTGGCGAAGGCGTTGGGTGCGCCTTCGAAGATGGCGACCTCGGGCATGCCGATGCCCGACTTCTCGGCGAAGCGCTGCACGGTGCCGACGATCCAGCGGTGCGTGGGGTCGGTGGAGTCGTTGATGACCTGCGCCTTGGTGCTCCACTTGGCCATGGGCTTGCTGATGAGCAGCGAGATGAAGGCGCCGCCGAAGCCGATCAGCGCGGCAAAGCCGAGCAGCATGCCCAGGTTCAGGCCCTCGGCGGTGAGGAAGCGGTTGACGCCCAGCAGATTGGCGGCGATGCCCAGTACGAGTATCACGGCCAGGTTGGTGGCGAGGAACAGCATCACACGTTTCATGACGGCATCGCGCGGACAGGCGCGCGGTAAGGTGGCAACAAGTCGGATGTTAGGGCTGCGGCCGGCGTTTCAATGCCGGCATCCCACCCGGCCCGCGCCGCGCAAGGTCTTCGGCCCGCGCCGTTTCAGGCGCCGGCGGCCGGCGTACGCAGTCGCACGTGGTTGGGCTGGCCCGGCGGCAGCAACTCGAAGCGGTCGGCGAACTGGCCGAAGAGCTTGGTCGACGAACCGCTGCGGCTCAGCAGCCCGGCCTCGCGCAGCCGCACCGAGGCGACGCGCAACTCCAGCGTGCCGCCGCGCGACAGTTCGGGCAGTTCGGCCAGCATTTGCCGCACCTTCTCGGGCAACGGTGGCGCTGCGGCGGGCGCCGGCGCCACCGGTTCGACGGCCTTGCGGCGCGCAGCGGTCTTGCGTGCCGGCGTCGTGGCAGGCGCGGCCGCGGCGGCG
>JAUXVE010000062.1 GCA_030680415.1 Rubrivivax sp. | reverse complement strand
TCCCCAGAGGCTGTCAAGCCCGGGAAAGTACGCTGTTTTGGAAGATCAAAGTTCAAATCGGCACCAAACAAAATCGGCCGCTAGACCGCGCCAATGCTTACGAATCGGCTCGACGAGGCTCGTTCAACCGGACAGTAGTGTTGCAATGTGTTTTCTGCAGCGACTTGCGGGTCAAGCGGCCATCTTGCCGCAGGCCTCGGCGCAACGACGGCACGCCTCGGCGCAGCGCTTGCAGTGATCCATGTCATGCGCGCCGCATTGCTCCGCACACCAGGCGCAGATGTCCGCGCACAGCTTGCAGATCTGCTTGACGTACGGGCTGTCGCGGGCGATCGCATCGGCGCACAGGCGGCAGACTGCCGCGCACTCGATGCAACAGGCCGGGCAGGCATTCTTGCTGTCCTTGCCGACCATCTGCGAGAAACAAGTGCCGCATGCGGTGGCGCAGGCATTGCAGGCCTCCAGGCAGTCGATGGCGCTTTGTTCGAGGTGATTGCTCATGGTCGGTTTCCTTGGGTCGGGGGCGGGCGAAAGTGGCGCGTCCGTATCGCCTGTGCTGTCATGCAGCGGCTATTTCCAGTAGCGGGTGACACCGGTTGACCACGACCGTTCGACGCGCGACGCTTCATCGCCCCGCAGTCAAACCGCTCTCGATGGTCTTGATCACTGGCTCTGTTCAAGCGGCACTCCTGAAATCCCATCGATGATCAGTTTGTCTTTCGGGGACTGGTCTTTGTCTTGGTGTCGAAGTAGGCGTGAAGCTCCACTTCCGTCGGTTGCTTTCGGAACACGAGTTCGTTGTCCACCACCAGGTTGGGCGAATGACGGATGCCGAACCTGTGGACAAGATCGGGACAGTTCTCTACAAAACAGACGCGGTGTTCGATTTGCATGCCGTCGAGTTCCTGTTCGAGGTTCATGCGGTGCGTGCAAGCCTTCGTCGCGATGATCAGTACGTCCATAACGGCATCCAACAAGACTCAATAGGGCCATGAACAGTGCAAGCCAACCGCCGTGATGCCAGGACCATCGGCCACGCGCCTGACCCGAGGGCTCGCACGCGCGGGCGTCACGCGAGGCGACCGACGCCCTGGTCCACCAGAGCTGTCCGCACCCGCTCGAGCTTGGCGCGAACCTCGGTCGCGACGCTGCCGACCTCGGGGTTGCTGGTCATTTCCATCACCGCCACCGGGTCCATGAAGCCGACCACCAGGCGGCCATCGGCTTCTTCGCGCACGACCACATTGCACGGCAGCAGCAGGCCGATATCGGGCTCGGCCTCCAGCGCGCGGTGCGCCAGCGGCGGGTTGCAGGCGCCCAGGATGCGGTAAGGCCGCACGTCGAGGTTGAGCTTGGCCTTCATCGTGGCCTGCACGTCGATCTCGGTGAGGATGCCGAAGCCTTCGGCCTTGAGCGCCTCGGTCACCGCGGCAATTGCCTTGGCGAAGTCCGGATCCTTCAGGACGCAGTGGAAACCGTACTTCGAAGACGCCGGGGCTAAGGCAGCTTGCTGGGGGTGAGTCATGGCATCGTCCTCACTGTTTGCCCTGGGCCGGCGGCATGCGCTGCGACATCATGTCCATCATCGTCTGCATCATCGCCATGTGTTGCGTCATCATCGCGTGACGCTGGGCCATGTCGGCCGGTATGCCTTTCGAGTCGCTCATGCCGCCCATGCCGGACATGCCGGACATGCCATTCATCATGCCCATGCCGCCCTGCATGGCTTTCATGTGCTCGCCCATCAGCGCCTGGCGTTCCTCGGGTGTCTTGGCGTTCATCATCTTCGTGTGCATGTCGCGCATGTTCTTCATCTGACCGTCCATCGCGGCCATGCGCTCAGGGGTAACCATGCTGCTGGCCGGTGCGGAGCCCATCGGCATCGCCGGGGCGGTGTTGCAGGCAATCAAGGTGCTGGCCGCAGCAAGTGCAAGGGCCATGGGAACGAATCGAAAATGGGACATGTCTGACTCCGGTTGGTTGAGGTGACGATCAGAGTTGGGAGGCGCACGAGCGATGCTTGCGGCCAGCCGCGATCGCCGGACGTCCACGATTGGGAACGTGAGCGTGCGCGCGGGCAGCGCATGTCGGGCGCTAAAGCCGCAAGCGCAAGAAGCGGATGGCGCCCGGCGAGCCGCGTGCAGCCACGCCCTCGGCGACCGACTGCGTGATCACAGCGACCGACACAATGTTCGAGCCAACGCCAACGGTTTGCACCGCCGCGGGCTCAAAGGGGGTGCCGTCGCGGCCGTCTTGCTTGGCAATGGTGAACGCGCCGGCTTCCCAGGCGGCGTCGCACTCGGCTTCTGGTGCGTCCGGATCGATCACTTGCACCTGCCCGTCGTGGCCGGCCACGCGGTCGTGCAACACGCAGGCGTTGGCGATCCCGGCCATCAGCACGAGAACCCAAGCCGCCAGCGTCACGAGGACTGTGCGGTGGATTGCGTGACGATGCGAGAACGTGAGCATGAATCTAGCCTTCGGTCTTGTCCGGCTGATCGTGGCGATCATCGCGCAACCCACCTTGCTTTGAATCAAGTGGGCCGCTGGCCAGGGCCACACCGCTGTCGCCGGGTCAGGCCACCCGTTCACTTGCGCCTGACGAGCATCACGATGACGCCGACAACCACGGCGACGACCAGGATCGGCATCCAGATCCCGCCGTAGCCGCCCATCCAGCCGCCGCCCCACGTGCCGCCCATCATGTTGCCGTTCTGCGCCAACGCGGCACTGGCGGCCAGCAGGGGTACCGCACCAACACACAGGGTACGCAAGGTGTTCATGACTTCTCCAGAAGTGCAAGCATTGGGATCACTTTCGCCGAAAGGCGATGCTGTGCCCGAACATTGCCGGCGTCTGTGCGTCAGCGTACGTAGCTGGGCATCGCTAGGCGAGTAGAGCCCAGGTATGGCGGGCGATCTGCTCGTCTTCCTGGGAGGCGAAAACCCGCACCGAGCAGCGCGATGCGCCGTCGCTGACAGGATTGCTGGCAGTGCGGTTGCGTGAATCGTCGAGGCTGACGCCGATCCATGCCAAACCCGCACAGATCTCGGTGCGCACCTGCACGTCGTTCTCGCCGATGCCGCCGGTGAAGACGAGCATGTCCAGACCACCGAGCACGGCAATCATCGCGGCCACCTGTTTGCGCACCGAATAGCAGAACATCTCGATGGCCAGGCGTGCATCGCGGTTCGAAGCAGCGGCTTCATGCAGACGCCGCATGTCGGCACTGAGCCCCGAAATCCCCAGCAAGCCGGACCGGTGATCAACCAACGCTTCGAGGCTTGCGGCATCGAACTTCTTCTCGCGCATCAGATAGACGAGCACACCGGGGTCGAGATCGCCGCTACGCGTGCCCATGATGACGCCGCCGCTGGGCGTCAAGCCCATGCTGGTGTCGATCGATTTCCCGGGCTTGACGGCGGTGATGCTCGCACCGTTGCCGAGGTGGGCAATGACAAGTCTCGTGGGAAGCTCGTCGCCCAGCTGGTGCATGATCGATTCGAGCGACAGCCCGTGGAAACCGTAGCGCTGGATGCCTTGTGACCGCAGCTCCTTGGCGATCGGAAGCACACGGGCCACCTCGGGCAATTCGGCATGAAAGCTGGTATCGAAACACGCCACCCGACCTGTGGCGCGTGTCCACCGCCGGCGGCACCGCATTGCGTCTGACCGCCGGGCTGTCGGAGCTGGCCACGCCCTGCCTGTCGAGCGACGGCCGCTGGCTGGCCTACGCCGGCCGCGACGAGCAGCACAGCGAGATCTGGCTGATGCCCGCCGCCGGCGGCGCGCCGCGCCGGCTCACCTGGCTGGGCAGCGAACTCGCGGTGCGCGGCTGGACGCCCGACGGCCGCATCGTCTTCTGCAGCAACCACGGCCAGCCTTTCTTCCGCAACTGGCACGCCTGGACCATCGCGCCCGCCGGCGGCCTGCCCGAACGCCTGCCGCTGGGGCAGGTCAACCACCTCGCCTTCGGTCCCGGCGGCGCGCGCGTGATCGGCCGCAACACCGCCGACCCGGCGCGCTGGAAGCGCTACCGCGGCGGCACCGCCGGCCACCTCTGGGTGGACGCCGCCGGCTGCGGCGCCTTCCGTCGCATGAGCGAGCTGCAGGGCAACATCACCTCGCCGATGTGGATCGGCGAGCGGTTGTGGTTCCTGAGCGACTTCGAAGGCACGGGCAACCTCTACTCCTGCGCCCCCGACGGCAGCGCGCTGCGCCGCCACACCGACCACGCTGAGTTCTACGCCCGCCACGCCGCCAGCGACGGCGAACGCATCGTCTACCAGTGCGGTGCCGAGCTGTGGCTGTTCGACCCCGCCCAGGACCGCAGCGGTCGCCTCGACATCGACGTGCCGAGCGCGCGCACGCAGGCCGCGCGCCGCTTCGTGCCGGCGGCCGAACACCTGCATGGCGTGCAACTGCACCCCGCCGGCCACAGCCTGGCGCTGGAGGCGCGCGGCCAGATCCACACCATGGCGTTGTGGGAAGGTGCGGTGCGCCGCCACGGCGTGCTGCCGGCGCGCCGGCGCCTGGGCCAGTGGCTGGCCGACGGGCAGACGCTGGTGGCCGCCAGCGACGCCACCGGTGAGGAGCGCATCGAAGTCCACGCCGCCGACGGTGTGCGCGAGCTGACCTGGGACCTCGGCCGCATCACCGCCTTGCGCGCGGCGCCGCAAGGAAGCCGGGTGGCGATCGCCAACCACCGCAACGAGTTGTGGGTCGGCGACGTCGACACGGGCAGCCTGGCGCTGGCCGACCACAGCCAATACGGCCGCATCGAGGATCCGGTCTGGTCGCCCTGCGGCGGCTGGCTGGCCTACACCCACGCCACCAGCCTGCGCCACACGGCGATCAAGCTGTGCGAAGTGGCCGCCGCCGGCCCCGGCCGCACGCTGCTGGCCACGCAGCCCGAGTTCCGCGACTACGCGCCGGCCTTCGACCCCGCAGGCAAGTACCTGTACTTCCTGTCGCTGCGCACCTACGACCCGGTGTACGACGCCGTGCAGTTCGAGCTGAGCTTCCCACGCGCGGCGCGGCCGTACCTGATCGCGCTGCAGGCCGGCGGGCCGCCGCCCTTCGAGCCGGCGCCCAAGGGCATGAAGGACAAGCCGGGGGCCGACGAGCGCGGCGAAGCCCCCGCAACGACGCCCGCCCTGCCGCCCGTCGAACCCGACGGCCTGGCGCGCCGTGTTGCCGCCTTCCCGGTGGCCGAAGGCCGCTTCGGCCAGATCGCCGGTGTCGCCGGCGGCAAGGTGGTGTGGACGGCACTGCCGATCGCCGGTGCCCATGGCCGCGGCGGTCACAAGGACACACCGGGCCGGCTGGAGGTCTTCGACTTCGCCAACGCCGAAACCAAGACCCTGGTCGCCCAGGCCGACAGCTTCACGCTCGCCGCCGACCGCCACACGCTGCTGGTGCGCAGCGGCAAGACGCTGCGCGCCATCGACGCCACCAAGGCGCCCGCCGACAAGGCCGAGCCCGCTGACGGCAAACCATCGCGCAAGAGCGGCCTCGTCGACCTGGCCCGCGTGCGGCTGGCGGTGGAGCCGGCGCAGGAATGGGCGCAGATGCTGCGCGAGGTGTGGCGGCTGCAGCGCGACCATTTCTGGGTCGAGGACATGTCGGGCGTGGACTGGCCGGCCATGCTGCAGCGCTACGCGCCCTTGCTGCCGCGGGTGGCCACGCGCGGCGAGTTCTCGGACCTGGTGTGGGAGCTGCAGGGTGAACTGGGCACCTCGCACGCCTATGAAATCGGCGGCGACCACCGCAAGCCGCCGGCGGTGCCGCTGGGCCACCTGGCGGCCGAACTGCGGCCGGCCGGCGACGGCTGGGAGATCGCCGCCACCGTGCAGGGCGACCCCTGGGACGCCGCGGCCGATTCACCGCTCAACGCCGTCGGCGTGATGGCACAGCCGGGTGAACGCATCGTCGCCGTGGGCGGGCAGCCGGTGGCGACGCGCCAGCCGCCGCAGGCGCTGCTGGTGCACCAGGCTGGCGCCAAGCTGGCGCTGACGCTGGCCACGGCCGCAGGGGTGCGGCGCGAGGTGCTGGTCACCGCGCTGGCCGACGAGACGCCGGCGCGCTACCGCGAATGGGTCGAGCGCAACCGCGCCTGGGTGCACCAGGCCAGCGGC
>JAUXVE010000061.1 GCA_030680415.1 Rubrivivax sp. | reverse complement strand
CCCGCTGGCGGCGGTAGGCGTGGCCGCGTTCGGCGTGGCCAACGGCTGGGGCCTGCTCAACCACTTCCAGGTGCCGTTCTGGCTGGCCGTGCCGGTGGCCGTGATCGCGATGGACTACGTCATCTCGCTTCAGCATGTGATGGTGCACGCCGTGCCGGCGCTGTGGCGGCTGCACCAGGTGCATCACGCCGACCTGGACTATGACCTGACCACCGGCGCGCGCTTCCACCCGATCGAGATCGCGCTGTCGATGCTGATCAAGTTCGCCACCATCACCGTGCTCGGCCCGCCGGTGCTCGCGGTGGTGATCTTCGAGGTACTGCTCAACGCCACGGCGATGTTCAATCACGGCAACATCCGCCTGCCGGCCGGGGTGGACCGGGTGCTGAGGTGGTTCGTCGTCACGCCGGACATGCACCGCGTGCACCACTCGGTCGAGGACGACGAGACCAACTCCAACTTCGGTTTCAACCTGCCCTGGTGGGACCGGCTGTTCGGCACCTACCGCGCCCAGCCGCGCGCCGGCCATGACGCCATCGTCATCGGCATCCACGGCCACACCGACGCGCGCGAGGTGGCGCGCCTGGATGGCATGCTGCTGATGCCGTTCAAGGGCGAGGTCAACGGGTACGCGATCAACCGTCGCCATTGGTCGAGCGAAAGCGCCTCGCGATGAACAAGACGGGGGTGCGCTGGGTGCTGGGCCTGGCGCTGGTGGCGGTCATCGCCTTCGCGCTGGCCTGGCGTGATCGCTTCGATACGGCAGCGCTGCAGGCTTGGGTCGAAGGTGCCGGGGCGGTGGGGCCCGTCCTGTTCATGGGCCTCTACGCCGTGGCCACCGTGCTGTTCCTGCCGGGTGCGGTCATCACCCTGGCCGGCGGTGCCTTGTTCGGACCGCTCTGGGGGACGCTGTGGAACCTGACCGGTGCGACCGTGGGCGCCGCGTTGGCCTTCCTCATCGCTCGCCACCTCGGCGCGGACTGGGTGGCGCGTCGCGCCGGCCCGCGCCTGCAACGGCTGAACGAGGGTGTGGCGTCCGAAGGCTGGCGCTTCGTCGCCTTCGTGCGGTTGGTGCCCCTGTTTCCCTTCAACCTGCTGAACTACGCGCTGGGGCTGACCCGCATTTCGTTCGTCACCTACCTGCTCGCTACCTGGGTCTTCATGCTGCCCGGGGCGTTCGCCTACACCTGGCTCGGCCATGCCGGGCGTCAGGCGCTGTCGGGTGGCGACGGCCTGGTCCGCAATGTCACCATCGCCCTGTCACTGCTGGCTGCCGTGACGTTGTTGCCGAGGCTGGTGCGCAAACTGCGGGCAAGCCCGATGCTGGAGGTGCTCGACCTGAAGCGGGAACTCGACGCCGGTGAGGATGTGCTGCTGCTGGATGTGCGCACGGCAGCCGAGTTCACTGCCGATTCGGGACACATCGCTCAAGCCCGCAACGTGCCGCTGGAGGAACTGCCCGAGCGGTTGACGGAGTTCGAGAGTCGCAAGCGGCGGCCTGTCCGGCTGATCTGCCGCACCGACCGGCGCTCGGCCCAGGCAGCGCGCTTGCTCGCCGAAGCAGGCTTCAGCGACGCCCAGGTCGTACGGGGCGGGATGACCGCCTGGCGCGCCAATGGGTGGGCCGTGGTGGGCACCTGAAATGCACAGCGCGATGAATGGCGAATCGATGTCGAAGCCGCCCATACCCATGTCCAAGCCAGCGGTGTCGGGCTTGATCCTCGGCCTGGCAGCGATCACCACCATCGTGGCATCCGGTATCGGCTATCGGCTCGGCTGGTGGCACTTCACACGCGGCCTGCAGGCCGCCGAATGGGCGACCTATGGTGCGGCCATCGCGCTCTTTCTCTCTGGGCTCGGCCTGATCCAGGCCCGCCCCCGTGCGGCGCGGCGCGGACTTGCCATTGCCGTTCTCGGGCTGCTTGTGGCGCTGTTTCCGCTGGCGATGGCCCTGCAGTGGGAATATGCCAGCCGCACCACACCACCCATCAATGACATCAGCACCGACACGGCAGATGCCCCGGTGTTCTGGGACATGCCCAACCCGACCGACTACCCGGGCGCGAAGACGGCCGCTCTGCAGCGTGCAGCCTATCCCGATCTCGTCCCGTTGAAACTCGGTCTGCCGCCGGAACAGGCCTTTGCGCAGGCCTTGTCGGTCGCCCAGGAGAAGGGCTGGACCATCGTTGCCAGCGTGCCTGCCGAGGGCCGCATCGAGGCGACCAGCAGCAGCCTGCTGTATGGCTTCGCCGACGAGGTGATCGTGAGGGTGAAGGCCGCAGACGGGGGTGCGCTGGTCGACATGCGTTCCCGGTCGCGGCTCGGTCGCATCGACCGGGGTGTGAACGCCAAGCGCATCCGCGCTTACCTCGCTGCCCTGCAGCAGCGTGCGGCGGCCTCTCGTTAGTCCCGACGGGCTGACGCAAACAAGGGAAGGTGCAGCACTCATGTGCCAACTGTTCGGTTGGTCCTCGAAGGTCTCGCGGTCAGGGTGGCAACTGCCCCTGGCCGAGTTCCGAGCACGAGGTGGCGCGACCGCTGACAACCCAGACGGCTGGGGCGTCGCGTGGCGCGTGGGCGACGCGTTCCTGCTCGAAAGGGAGCCGCTGCCCGGTTTCGACAGCACGCAGTTCGACCGCGTGATCAATGCGCTGCATTCGGACCTGATCGTCGCTCATGTGCGCAAAGCGCGCTTTCCCCCCGTCAACACCCTGAACAACACGCACCCCTTCGTGCACGACTGCTGCGACCGGCATTGGACGTTCGCACACAACGGCATGGTGCCCGACATCGTCGCGCTCGAAGCGGCAAACGAAGGACGTGTCTGCCGGCCCGATGGCCAGACCGATTCGGAGTCTGCCTTCTGCCACCTGATGAGCCACGTCACCGGTCACTACGCGATGCCCAACGCCGAGGCCGATTGGCTGGGCGTGCTGGGCGCAGTGAGCGAACAGATCGCCGGGCTCGGCATGTTCAACTTTCTGCTCTCGGACGGCGAGCACCTGATCGCCTACGGGCACGACCGGCTGCACTTCCTCGAATCCACGGAAGGAAGCAGCGCGACCGCCCTGATCGCTACCGAACCACTGGGTGATGATGCGGGCTGGACGCCTTTCGAGGCAGGTGAGTTGCGCATCTACCGGGCGGGTGCGCGGGTCGCACGGATGTCGACCAGCCCGCCGCCGGCTCGAACCGTCCTCGGGCCAACAAAGGTGAACCATGAGTGATCCGATCTATCTCGACTACAACGCCACCACCCCGGTGGCGCCGGAAGTGCTCGATGCGATGCTGCCGTGGCTGCGTGGTGAGCACGGCAATCCGTCCAGTACCCATCCCTACGGTCGGCGCGCCGCGCAGGCCGTGGCCACGGCCCGGGGCCAGGTGGCCGAACTCATCGGCGCAAACGCGCAGGAGATCGTCTTCACCGGCTGCGCCACCGAGGCCAACAACCTGGCTCTGCTGGGCGTAGTGAGCGCACTGGGCGTCGAGAAGCGCCATCTGGTGGTCAGCGCGGTCGAACATCCGGCGGTCATGGCCCCGGCGCTTCGTTTGCGCGATCAGGGGTGGGCGCTGACTGTCCTTCCCGTCGACGCGTTTGGCCGGATCTCCCCCGACCAACTGGCAGGTGCGTTGAGGCCTGACACAGCCCTTGTTTCCGTGATGCACGCCAACAACGAGGTGGGCACGCTGCAGCCCATCCGCGAGATCGCTCGCATCACGCGCGAACGAGGCATCCTGCTTCATACCGACGCCGCGCAGTCCGCAGGCAAGCTGCCGCTGGATGTCGACGAACTCGGCGTCGATCTGCTGACGCTGGCCGGCCACAAGTTCTACGCGCCCAAGGGTGTCGGCGCGTTGTATGTGCGCAAGGGCACGCCTATCCGGCCGGTGCTGCATGGCGCCGAGCAGGAGCATGGCCTGCGGCCCGGCACCGAGAACGTCGCCTGCATCGTCGCGCTCGGTGCCGCTGCCGCAATGGCCAGGCGCTCGCTGCCCGCCGCGTCGGACCACTTGCGCGCTCTGCGCGACCGCCTGCATCAAAACCTGCTGGCCGCTGTCCCGGGCCTGCGTCTCAACGGCCACCCCGAAGAGCGTCTACCCAACACGCTGCATGTCTCGTTTCCTGGCGTGAGCGGGCGCGCGATGCTTGGCGAAGCAGCCGACGTCGTCGCGGCGTCGGTCGGGTCGGCCTGTCATTCCGAGCACGATGTGGTGAGCGGGGTGCTGGCGGCGATGGGCCTGGACGCGGCGCGGGCTGCAGGTGCGGTGCGGCTGTCCGTCGGCCGCGGGACCACGCTGGACGAAGTCGAGCGCACGGCCGACGCCCTGGCTTGCGCCTGGCGGCAGACGCACACGCGGTGACACCCGAGCAATACGACGCGTGGTACGACACGCCGCGTGGCCAGTGGATCGGCAACACGGAATACGGTTTGGTGCGAAGCCTGCTGGCCCTGCAGCCTGGCGATACCGTTCTCGACGTGGGTTGCGGTACGGGCTGGTTCACCCGGCGTGTGGCGGACGACGGGGCACAAGTGGTCGGACTCGACCGCGATGCCGAAGCCCTGGTTTTCGCGGGTGCGCACAGCGCCGGGTGCGTGAGCTACGTTCACGGCGATGCAAGCGCGCTACCGTTCGCTGACGCAGCGTTCGACGCCGTGTTGTCCATCACCGCGCTGTGTTTCGTCGAGCAGTGGCCGCGAGCGCTCGCCGAAATCGTCCGTGTCAGCCGCCGCCGCTTCGTGCTGGGCCTGCTCAACCGACAAAGCCTGCTCTGGCTCGACAAGGGCCGCCATGGCGGAAACGGCGCCTATAAAGGCGCCCATTGGCACACACGGGCCGAGATCGGCAAGGTGCTGCGGCTGCTGCCGGTCTGCAATGTGCGGTACAGATACGGCGTCTTTCTGCCGTCAGGGTCCAAAGTCTCGCGTGCACTGGAGAGCAGCCTGCCTCGGGGACTGCCGCTGGGGTCGTTCGTCGCCGTGGCCGGCGACATCGGTCGCTGAATCCTGGTGCGCGGAAAAGCGTCGCGCAAACACTCCAGGCGGCCTGCAGTGGCCGTCTCCTGAGGGTCGGATCTTGCCAGTCGAGTGTGCCATCGAGCTTCCTCGAAGCCGACGCTCCGAGTGAGTGCGACGACAGTCGATCAACTGGCGGTGGCTGGAGTCCCGTCGGCGCGCGGGTCAGCTGTCGTTGGCCCGCGATATTCCCAGCAATCAACCCAACCCGTGGTTTGTGGTGCAAGTGCGATACACTGGAGGCGTGAAAACCGCCACCATTCCGTCCGTCCGCGTCGAGCCTGATTTCCGCGCCGAGGTAGAGGCTGTGCTGGCCGATGGCGAAACCCTGTCCGAGTTCGTGGAGGCCTCGGTCCGGGCCGGCGTCGAGCGTCGTCGTGTTCAGGCAGAGTTCATCGCCCGCGGGTTGCGCTCGCGCGATGAGGCACGCCGTACGGGCGAGTATGTCGAGGCCGACGTTGTGCTCGAAGGCTTACAACGCAAACTCGATGCCGCGCGCGCGCAGTTGGCGAAGCAGCGCAAGTGAGTTTCAGGGTTCGGCTGACGCGGGACGCCGGGGCGGATCTCGATCGGCTGTTCGACTTCGTTCTCGAACGTGAACCGGCCCGCGACGGTGGTGACCTGACTTTGCCAGAACAGGCCATTGCCGCATTGCGTGCCGGCATCGCCACATTGAAGACTTCGCCCTTCACCTGTCGCAAGGCGGGGCAGAGTCCCTTCCTGAGGGAATTGATCATCCCCTTCGGGCGTTCAGGCTATGTGGCTCTGTTCGAGATCGAGGATGAGTCGAACGTCGCCGTTGTTGCCGTACGCCACCAACTCGAGGATGACTACCACTGACCCACGACGAAAATTCGGCGCGGGAAGGAAACAGTGCCGCCAGTTGGTCAATCGCCTCGCGCACTACTCCAAATTTTGCACCTGCTCGCGCATCTGCTCGATGGCGACCTTCATCTCCACCGCGATCGAAGTCAACTCCAGCGCCGCCGACTTGCTGCCCAGCGTGTTGGCCTCGCGCTGCAGTTCCTGGATCAGGAAGTCCAGCCGCTTGCCGACTTCGCCGCCGGCCTCGAGCAGGCGCTGCACTTCGCTCAGGTGCGAGCCCAGTCGGGCCAGTTCCTCGGCCACGTCGATGCGCAAGGCAAAGGTGGCGGCTTCACCCAGCGCTCGTTCGCGCAGTGCCTCGGCCGGGATGCTGGCCCCGGCCTGCGCCGCTGCCAGCGCCTCCTGCCAGCGCTCCAGGAAGCGCGCCTGCTGGCGCTGCACCACGGCCGGCACCAGCGGCGCGGCAGCGGCGGCGAGTTCGCGCAGGCGCGCGACGCGTTCCAGCAGCACCGCCACCAGCCGCGCGCCTTCGCGGGCGCGGGCTTCGCGCAGGCCCTCGATGCACAGCGCGGCGGCGGCCAGCGCCGGTTCGTCCAGGCGTTCGGCGGCACCGCCGGCACGGCACCAGTGCAGGACCTCGTTGACCGACAGCGCACGCGAGTGCGGCAGCCAGCCCTGGACCGAACTTTCCAGGTGCGCCAGGCGGTTGAGCTGTTCGGACGTCGGCGTCGGCCAGGCGCCGTCGGCCTCGCGCGCGGTGGCCATGCGCAACTCGATCTTGCCGCGGCGGAAGGCGGCGGTGAGGCGTTCGCGCAGTGCCGGCTCCAGACCCCGCAGTTCCTCTGGCAGCTTCAGCGCCAGGTCGAGGAAACGGCCGTTCACCGAGCGCGCTTCCACCACCACCGCAGGGCCCGCCGCGCCCGGCTCGGAGGCCGCGCTGGCGTAACCCGTCATGCTATAAACAGCCATCGTGCCGCGCCCCGTCAAAGCTGTGGATTATGTCTAAGCCCAAGCCTGCTCCGCTGCCCTCGGGCACCGTGGTCGGTGGCTACGTCATCGTCAAGAAGCTGGCCGCCGGAGGCTTCGGCGTGGTCTACCTGGCGCAGGGCGACGGCGAGCAGCTCGTCGCCATCAAGGAATACCTGCCGTCGTCGCTGGCCGAGCGCTCGCCCGGCGAGCTCACGCCGCGCGTCAAGCCCGACAAGCAGCCGCTGTACCGGCTGGGCCTGAAGAGCTTCTTCGAGGAAGGTCGTTCGCTGGCGCAGATCAGCCACCCCAGCGTGGTCTCGGTGCTGAACTTCTTCCGCGAGAACGAAACCGTCTACATGGTGATGAACTACCTGCAGGGTGACACGCTGCAGGACTTCATCGTCACCGCGCGCGACCTGAAACGCGACAAGGTGTTCCGCGAAAGCACCATCCGCAGCCTGTTCGACGAGATCCTGCGCGGCTTGCGCATCGTCCACCAGCACAAGATGCTGCACCTGGACATCAAGCCGGCCAACATCTTCCTGACCAACGACAACAAGGCCGTGATGCTCGATTTCGGCGCTGCGCGCGAGGTGCTGAGCAAGGAAGGCAACTTCATCCGCCCGATGTACACGCCGGGCTTCGCGGCGCCCGAGATGTACCGCCGCGACGGCACGCTCGGGCCCTGGACCGACATCTATGCCATCGGGGCCTGCATCTACGCCTGCATGCAGGGCTACCCGCCCAACGACGCACCGCAGCGGCTGGAGAAGGACCGCCTGGCGCTGTCGCTCTCGCGCCTGCGCAACATCTATTCCGACAACCTCATCGAGGTCACGGAGTGGTGCATGTCGCCGGACCCGCTGTCGCGACCGCAGAGCGTGTTCGCGCTGCAGAAGGAGCTCGCGCGCGAGACCGAGCGCCGCTACACCAAGCTCAGCTTCGGCGAGCGTCTCAAGCTGCAGCTCGAGACGATCAAGACCGGCGCAAAAGCGTGAGCCCCCAAGCTCGCTCTCGGGCACGGCGTCGGCTCCGATGAGATTCTCCGTCTACCAGGTCAGCCGCAAGGGCGGCCGCGACAAGAACGAAGACCGCATGGGTTACTGCTACACGCGGGACTCGGGCCTGTTTGCGCTGGCCGACGGCATGGGCGGGCATCCGCAAGGCGAGGTCGCCTCCCAGTTGGCCCTGCAGACGCTGGCCGCGCTGTTTCAGCGCGACGCGCGGCCGAGCCTGGCCGAGCCGCTGCGCTTCCTGCACGAGGCCATCATCGCCGGCCACCACCAGCTCTTGCGCTATGCCACCGAACAGGGGCTGATGGACACGCCGCGCACCACCATCGTGGCCTGCGTGCTGCAGGGCAATACGGCGTATTGGGCGCATTGCGGCGATTCGCGGCTGTACCTGGTGCGCGGCGACAAGCTGGTGACGCGCACGCGCGACCACTCCTATACCGAACTGCAGGAAGCGCTGGCGCGGGTGGTGCCGATGGCCGACCGCGTCAACCGCAACGTGCTCTTCACCTGCCTGGGCAGCCCCGGCAAACCCGTCATCGACACCGCCGGCCCGCTGGTGGTGTACCCGGGCGACCGCCTGATGTTGTGCTCGGACGGCCTGTGGGGCACGGTCGACGACACCGTCATCACCGGGGTGCTGGCCAGGAACCCGATCTCGGAAGCGGTGCCCGAACTGGTCGAGCTCGCCTTGCGTGCCGGTGGCGAGGGCAGCGACAACGTCACCGTGCTGGCGGTGGAGTGGGAGGCCGCCGAAGACCTGGACAGCGCCGGCGGCGTGTCGACGATGTCGCTGGGCGACGAGGTCTTCGCTTCGACCATCCAGGCCAGCCTGGGCACCGGTTCAGCCGGCGACGAACTCGACGATGCCGAGATCGAGCGTTCGATCCGCGAGATCAACGAGGCCATCGAGCGCAGCTCCAGCAAGCGGCGCTAGCCTCTCGTTCCCACCGCGGCGCATCTGGTGCCGAGGTTTCCCATCCTTCCTGGATCCTGCCCATGACGTACGAACGATTCGCCGACCGCGCTGCCGATGCAATGCGCCCGGTCACCCTGGAACGCGGCTACACGCGCCACGCCGAAGGCTCGGTGCTGGTGTGCTTCGGCGACACCCGCGTGCTGTGCACGGCGTCGGTGGAAGAGAAGGTGCCGCCGCACAAGCGCGGCAGCGGCCAGGGCTGGGTCACCGGCGAATACGGCATGCTGCCGCGCAGCACGCACACACGCAGCGACCGCGAGGCGGCCAGGGGCAAGCAAAGCGGCCGCACGCAGGAGATCCAGCGCCTGATCGGCCGCTCGCTGCGCACCGTGTTCGACCTCACGGCGCTGGGCGAACGCACGATCCAGCTCGACTGCGACGTGCTGCAGGCCGACGGCGGCACACGCACGGCGGCCATCACCGGCGCCTTCACCGCCGCGCACGACGCCGTGAGCTGGCTGCAGGCGCAGGGCCGCCTGGAGGCCAGCCCGATCCGCGACTTCGTGGCCGCGGTGTCGGTGGGCGTGGTGCAGGGCACGCCGCTGCTGGACCTGGATTACGACGAAGACTCGGCCTGCGACACCGACATGAACGTCGTCATGACGGCCGCCGGCGGCTTCGTCGAAGTGCAGGGCACGGCCGAGGGCGCGCCCTTCACGCGCGCCGAGATGGATGCGCTGCTGGCGCTGGCCGACAAGGGCATCCGCGAACTGGTGGTTGCGCAGCGGCACGCGCTCGGCCTGGCCTGATGGCGGCGTTGCGCCTGGTGCTGGCGTCCAACAACGCCAGGAAGCTGTCGGAGCTGCGAGCCTTGCTCGGTGGCCTGGCCGTGGAGCTGGTGGCGCAGGCCGAGCTCGGCGTCGGCGAGGCCGAGGAACCGCACATCACCTTCATCGAGAACGCGCTGGCCAAGGCGCGCCATGCCGCGGCGGCGGCCGGCGGCGCGGCCATCGCCGACGACTCGGGCCTGTGCGTCGATACGCTGGGCGGCTCGCCGGGCGTGGGCTCGGCGCACTTCGCACCGGTGCCGGCCGCCGACGGTG
This sequence comes from Rubrivivax sp., assembly GCA_030680415.1. Taxonomy (GTDB): domain Bacteria; phylum Pseudomonadota; class Gammaproteobacteria; order Burkholderiales; family Burkholderiaceae_C; genus Rubrivivax. The sequence goes on along the minus strand of JAUXVE010000061.1, from coordinate 43,524 downwards.
ACCGCGAGGCCCGGCGTCGCGTGCAGGACGCGGCCAACAATGCGCTGCTGCTGCAGCGGCTGCAGGGCCAGGCCGACCGCCGCGCCCACTTCGTCAGCACGCTGGTCGCCGTGCGCCACGCCGCCGACCCGCAGCCGCTGGTGGCGGTGGGGCGCTGGCCGGGCCGCATCCTGGAGGCGCCGCGGGGTGAGGGCGGATTCGGCTACGACCCCCTGATGTGGATCCCCGACCTCGGCGCCTCGGTCGCCGAGCTCGACGCCGAGACCAAGAACCGCCACAGCCACCGCGCCCGCGCCATGGCGCAGATGCGCTTGCTGTTGCGCGAAGTGTGGCGAACATGACCCCCCCCGTAGCGCCTCCGGCGCTCCCCCCCAGGGGGGCGCCGCCTGCGGCCCGGCGAAGCCGGTTCCGCGGCGGCCGCTGGGTTCGTCCGTGACGCCCGTCGAGCAATACATGCGACCGGGCACGCTGCAGCTCGGCGCGTTGCCACCGCTGGCGCTGTACGTTCACCTGCCGTGGTGTCTGAAGAAGTGCCCCTACTGCGACTTCAATTCCCATGAGAGATCGGGCGAGCTGCCCGAGTCGGCGTACCTCGATGCACTGGTGGCCGACCTGGAATCGGCGCTGCCGTTGGTGTGGGGCCGGCGCGCGGCCAGCATCTTCATCGGCGGCGGTACGCCCAGCCTGTTCTCGCCGGCCGGCATCGACCGCCTGCTGGCCGACATCCGCGCCCGCCTGCCCTTGGAGCCCGGCGCCGAGATCACACTCGAGGCCAACCCGGGCACCTTCGAGCGTGAACGGTTCAGGGCCTTGCGCGCCGCGGGCGTGACGCGGTTGTCGATCGGCGTGCAGAGCTTCGACGACGAGTCGCTCGGGCGCATCGGCCGCGTGCACGACGCCGCCCAGGCCCACGCCGCGGTGGCCGAGGCGCAGGCGGCCTTCGACACCTTCAACATCGACCTCATGTATGCGCTGCCGGGGCAGACGCTGGCAGCGCTGCAGCGCGACCTCGACACTGCGCTCGGCTACGCACCGCCGCACTTGTCGGTCTACCACCTGACGGTCGAGCCGAACACCGTGTTCGCGTTGCGGCCGCCGCTGCTGCCCGACGACGACCTGGCCAGCGACATGCTCGACCTCGTCACCGCACGTGCCGGCGCTGCCGGGCTGCAGCGTTACGAGGTCTCGGCCTACGCGCGGCCAGGGCATCGCTGCCGGCACAACCTCAACTACTGGCAGTTCGGCGACTACCTCGGTATCGGCGCCGGCGCGCACGGCAAGCTGAGCTTTGCGCACCGCGTGCTGCGCCAGGTGCGCTGGCGCGAGCCGGCGGCGTACATGAAGAATGCGCTGCTCGGGCAGGCGGTGTCGAACGAACACGAGGTGGCGCGGCGCGACCTGCCGTTCGAGTTCATGCTCAACACCTTGCGCCTGCGCGATGGCTTCGAGCTGGCGCTGTTTGCCGAACGCACCGGGCTGCCGCTGTCGGCGGTGCAGGCCGCGTTGGCCGCGGCCGAAAGCCGTGGCCTCGTCGAGCGCGACGCGGCCGGCACCGTCGTGCGGCCCACGGCGCGTGGCTTCGACTTCCTGTCCGACCTGCAAGCGCTGTTCCTGCCGCCGGCAGCCGGGGGCACTCAGGACCGCTGAAGTGCGGCCAGCGCCTGGCGCGACAGGGCCATCTCCTCGAACAGCCAGTCGCGCAGGGCGACCAGCGGTGGCCAGCCGGCGAGTTCAGGCGGGTGCACCAGCCAGTAGGTGGCAAAGTCGGTGTCGGCCAGCGCCAGCGGCGACAACTGCACCAACCGCCCGGCCTGCAGCGCGTCGGCCGCCAGCAGGCCGCGCGCCAGCGCGATGCCGATGTCCTGCTCCACCGCCTGCAGCATCAGCCCGGCATCGTTGAACTCCGCCACCGGCTTGGCGGCCAGGCTCTGGCCCCCCAGCGCCAGCCAGCGCTCCCACATCTCGGCCGAGCCCAGCAGCGGCTCGGCGGCGATCGCAGCCAGGTCGCCGGGCCGCAGCCGCGCGGCGCGCGCCGGTGAGGCCACGGCGACGATGGGCGAATCCAGCAGGCGTTCGGCCTGCAGGCCACGCCAGTGGCCGGCACCGATGCGCAGCGCGGCGTGGAAGCCTTCGCGCTGCAGGTCCACCACCTGCTGCGAGGCGTGCAACTCGATCGTGATCTCGGGGTGGCGCTCGCGCCAGCGGCCCATGCGCGGCAGCAGCCAGCGCTGCGCAAACGACGGCAGCACCGTCAACCGCACCTGCTGGGCCGCGCCCGCTGCAGCCGCCTGGGCCGCGCGCAAGCCGTCGGCCAGGCGGTCGAGCGCCGGCTCCACGGCGCGCTGCAGCGCGGCGCCGGCGGCATTGAGCACGATGCTGCGGCCACGCCGTTCGAACAACGGCAGGCCGATCTGCTCTTCCAGCAGCTTGATCTGCTGGCTGACCGCGCTGTGCGTGAGGTGCAATTCTTCGGCCGCCGCGCGCAGGTTCTGCAAACGCGCCGCGACGCGAAAGGCGGGCAGGGTGTTCAGGGGCAATCGGGCCACGCTGGTAAGCATAGCTGAACAAACACACCAGAAATTGTCGATTTTCTCCGGTCATACTTGCTTATATGCTTTCCAGCACCGAAACCTGGAGCCCGATCATGACCACTGCCTGCTGCCCACCCGCCGCCTTGACGATGTGCCAGGCGCCGCCACAACGCTGGCTCGCTGCGCTGCGCCGCACCTGGGCCACCTGGCGCGCGCAATCGGTACGGCGGGCCGAATGGCGCGCCCTGGAGCAACTGAGCGACAGCATGCGGCGCGACATCGGTCTGGCCGAGCGGGCGCCGCCGGCGCCGAGCCGCACGCTCTGGGACCACGAACGCGGCCTGTGGTGATCCATCCGAGGCGCCGTCCGGCCACAACCCGGACGGGGCCACACGCTCGGCGTTGATTGAAATGGCACCCGTCAGTGGCCGTATTCCCGCGTTCGGCCGCCGTGACGCCGCTGCTAGACTCGTTGCACCCGCACTCTTGGCATGCGCTTGCCCCGCCCCAGGCGCCCCATGGAAAGATTCTCGCCCCCGACCGCGCCGAACGGCAACACGCTCCAACTCGAGCAGGCGCTGCAGTTGCTGGCGCAGGCGGGTTGCCAGCCTCTGCCCGGCGACCCCGGCAGCGCCGCCTGGATGCAGGAGTTGGTCGACGCGCTGGTGGATCTGTCCAGCCGCGACGCGCTCACCGGCCTGGCCAACCGGCGCGCCTTCGAACTGGCGCTGGCGCGCGAGGTCGACCGCGTGGCGCGCAGCGGCGAGCCGGCGCTGCTGCTGACGCTGGACATCGACCACTTCAAGAACGTCAACGACACCTGGGGCCACGCCGCCGGCGACCAGGTGCTGAAGGCCGTGGCCATCGCGTTGCTGGACAGCGTGCGACCAATGGACCTGGTGGCGCGCGTGGGCGGCGAGGAATTCGCCATCATCCTGCCGAACTGCGGCACCGCCTTCGGTGAAGCCGTGGCCGAACGCGTGCGGCGGCGCATCGAACGCATGCCGGTGTGCATCGGCCCCAACAAGCAGATCACGGTCAGCTTGAGCATCGGCGGCGCCTTCGCGCCGCAGTGGGTGCGTTCGACGCCGGCGCGGTGGCAGGAGCGTGTCGACCAGCAGCTCTACCGGGCCAAGGCCCAGGGTCGCAACCTGGTGCGGCTCGAACCGACCGCAGTCTCGGTGGTCAGCAACGAAGAGAAGCGTCTGCTCTTCGAGACCTTTCAGTTCCAGGACCACGAATGACCTCGACGACGCCGACGTCGCCGCACGCCTCAACGAAGATCATTGCCATGACCAGCGGCAAGGGCGGTGTGGGCAAGACCGTCGTCTCGGCCAACCTGGCCGCCGCGCTGGCGCGCACCGGCCGCCGCGTGCTGGTGCTCGACGCCGACCTTGGCCTGGCCAATCTCGACGTGGTGCTGAACCTGTATCCCAAGGTCACCCTGCACGACGTCTTCACCGGCAAGAGCTCGCTGCGCGACGCCATCCTGCCGGCACCCGGCGGGTTCTCGGTGCTGCTGGCCGGCTCGGGCATGGTCGAGTACTCGCGCATGACGCCGGAAGTGCGCGAGCAGTTGCAGCAGGTCATGCAGGTGGTCGAGCCGATGTTCGACCACGTGCTGCTCGACACCGGGGCCGGCATTTCCGACGTCGTGCTGTACACCGTGTCGCTGGCCGGTGAGGTGCTGGTGGTGGTGACGCCCGAGCCGACCTCGCTGACCGACGCCTACGCCACCATCAAGGTGCTGGCCACCGGGCAGGGCCGGCGGCGCATGAGACTGATCGTCAACCAGGCGCGCCGGCCGGGCGATGGCCGCACGGTGCGCCAGCAACTGCAGCAGGTGGTGGACCGCTACGTCAACCCGGGTCTGGACAGCCCGGTGCAGCTCGATCTGCTGGGCGAATTGCCGGCCGACCCGGCGATGCGCGAAGCCGTGCAGCGCCGCGAGCTGGTGTTCGAGACCCTGCCCGGTGCGCCGGTGTCGATCGCGCTGGCCGCGATCGCCGGCCGCATGACGGCGGCTTGAGGACGCCGTGGCTGCGGCCGAGGCCAGCGCGCCCTTCGTGCGCCTGGGCGGCGAGTCCGGCGTGCGCGCTCTGGTCGACCGCTTCTACGACCTGATGGACCTGGAGCCGGGCTACGCCGGCATCCGGGTGCTGCACCCGGGCACGCTGGACGGATCACGCGACAAGCTGCATGCGTTCCTCTGCGGCTGGCTCGGCGGCCCCGATCTCTACGTGCAACGCTACGGCCACCCCCGACTGCGCGCGCGCCACCTGCCCTACGCCATCGGCATTGCGGAACGGGACCAGTGGATGGCTTGCATGATCCAGGCCATGCAGGAACAGGAACTGGACACGACGCTGGCGCAGCGCCTGGCGGAGTCCTTCTTCGGCACCGCCGACTGGATGCGCAACCGCTGAAAGCGTGCCGCAACGGTGTTGCGCTCAGCCTTGCAGCAGCACGATCAACGCTCCTGCGCCGCCGTCGGCGGCACGCGCCTGTGTGAAGGCGATGACGGCAACGTGCTGGCCGAGCCAACGCCGCACGCGCGCCTTGAGCACCGGCACGCGGCCGGGTGAACCCAAACCCTTGCCGTGCACCACGCGCAGGCAGCGCCAGCCGCGGCGCGCCGCCTCGTGCATGAAGGCGGCGAGTTGCTCGCGCGCCTCTTCGCGGCGCAGGCCGTGCAGGTCGATCTGGCCCTGGATAGCCCAATGGCCACGGCGCAGCCGCGTCACCACGTCCAGGCCGACGCCGGCGCGGCGGAAACTCAGGCCGTCGTCGGTGAGCAGCAGCGACTCGGCGTCGATCTCGTCGGAGATTGCTTCCTGCAGCGCCGCCTGTTCGTCGAGCAGGCGCTGCCGCGGCTCGGGTGTCGGGCGCGCCAGCGTGGGCCGGGCGCGCCCATGCGGCCGCAGCGGAGCAACCGGGCCCACGGCATCGGCGAAGGCGCGCTTGTGCCGCTCGGCGGCGGCCCGTGCCGCATGCTCGCGGGCGGCCTGCTCGGCAGCCACGCGCTCGCGTTCGCGCAGCGCCGAGCGCAGCAGTTCGAGTTCGGCCAGGCCACGCGCCTTCACAACAGCCCCCGCTCGGCCATCGACACCACCTGGCCCTGGCCGACCACCAGGTGGTCGAGCACGCGCACGTCCACCAGCTGCAGCGCGGCCTTGAGCGTCTGCGTCAGGAATTCGTCGGCACGCGACGGTTCGGCCACGCCCGAGGGATGGTTGTGCGCCAGCACCACCGCGCCGGCGTTCAGCGCCAGCGCGCGCTTGGCCACCTCGCGCGGGTAGACGCTGGTCTGCGTCAGCGTGCCGCGGAACATGTCCTCGACGCGCAGCAGGCGATGCTGGCCGTCGAGGAACATCACGACGAACACCTCGTGCTCGCGCCCGCGCAGGTGCAGCGACAGGTAGTCCTTGACGCGGTCCGGGGTGTCGAACACCGGTCGCGACTGCATCTGCTCGGCCAGCGCGCGGCGGGCCATCTCGATCACCGCCAGCAGCTCGGCGCGCTTGGCCGGGCCCAGTCCCTTGATGCCGGCCAGTTCGGCCGGCGTGGCATGCAGCAGGCCGGCGTAGCCGTTGAAGCGCGTCAACACGGCGTCGGCCAGCGCCAGCACGCCCTGGCCCCGGTAGCCGGTGCGCAGCAGCAAGGCCAGCAGCTCGGCGTCGACGAGCGACGCCGCGCCGCGGGCCAGCAGCTTCTCGCGCGGGCGCTGGTCGGCGGGCAGGTCCTTCATGGCGGGATCAGTGGCATGGTCGCGCAGCGGGTCGCGGCAAGGGCGCCGGTAGAATCGATGGCAGTCTATTCGACGGCGACGACCTTCGTGAACCTCATCCAGCCAGGCTCGTTCCTGACCCTGCACTACCGCCTGGCCGGGCCCGACGGTGCCGATGTCGTGAACACCTTCGACGACAAGCCGGCAACCTTGTCGCTGGGCACGGGGCAACTGGCGCCGGCCATCGAAGTGCACCTGATCGGCCTGCCCGAAGGTGCGCGCGAGGCCTTCGACCTGCCTGCCGGCAGCGCCTTCGGCGAACGCAACCCCGCACTGCTGCAGCGCGTGAAGCTCGGCCTGCTGCGCGCATTGGGCGACCCCGACGAGCCCTACGCGGTGGGCGACGTAGTGCAGTTCCCCACCCCCGACGGCCAGGGCCGCTACGCCGGCGTGGTGCGCGAACTCGGGCCCGACTGGCTGCTGTTCGACTTCAACCACCCGCTGGCCGGCCAGCCGGTGCGCTTCGAGGTCCAGGTGCTGGGGGTGCTGTGAGTTCCAGGCTCGAAGAAGTGCTGCTGGCCGAACCGCGCGGCTTCTGCGCCGGGGTCGACCGCGCCATCGAGATCGTCGAGCGTGCACTCACGAAGCACGGTGCACCGATCTACGTGCGCCACGAAATCGTGCACAACACCTACGTCGTCAACGACCTCAAGGCCAAGGGTGCGATCTTCATCGAGGACCTGGCCGACGTGCCCGCCGGCGCCACGCTGGTGTTCAGCGCCCACGGCGTCAGCCAGGCGGTGCGCCGCGAGGCCGCACGCCGCGGCTTCCGGGTCTTCGACGCCACCTGCCCGCTGGTCACCAAGGTGCACGTCGAAGTGGCCAAGCTGGCGCGCGAAGGTTATGAATTCATCATGATTGGCCACACGGGCCACCCCGAGGTCGAAGGCACCATGGGCCAGCTCAGCGATGGCATCTACCTGGTCGAGGACAGCGCCGACGTGGCGAACGTGCGGCCACGCGGCGACAAGCTCGCGGTGGTGACGCAGACCACCTTGAGCGTGGACGACGCCGCCGCCATCCTGGCCGAGGTCAAGCGCCGCTTCCCACAGGTGCGCGAGCCCAAGCAGCAGGACATTTGCTACGCCACGCAGAACCGGCAGGATGCCGTCAAGGTGCTGGCGCCGGCGGTGGACGTGGTCATCGTCGTCGGCAGCCCGACCAGCAGCAACAGCAACCGGCTGCGTGAACTCGCCGAGCGCCTGGGCACCGCGGCCTACATGGTCGAAGGCGCCGGCGACCTGCAGCCGGCTTGGTTCGAGGGCCGCCGCCGCGTCGGCCTGACCGCTGGCGCTTCGGCCCCCGACATCCTGGTGCAGCAGGTCATCGCGCGCTTGCGCGAGCTGGGTGCCTTGAGCATCCGCAAGATGAGCGGCGTCAGCGAGAACGTGCACTTTCCGCTGCCGCGCGGCCTGGGCGACCGCAGCATGGACGAAGTGGCATCGTCCCGATCCTGACGCGGCCGCTTCCTGGACCCCACCACGAAGACGGCGCCGCTTGCAGGCGCCGTTTCTTCTCAAGCAACATCGTTAGGAACACCATGCTCGACATCAATCTGCTGCGGCGCGACCTGCCGGGCGTGATTGCGCAGCTGGAACGGCGCAAGAGCCCGCAGCCCTACCTGGACGTGGCGCGCTACACGGCGCTGGAGGCCGAGCGCAAGCAGATCCAGGTCGGCACCGAACAACTGCAGGCGCGGCGCAATGCGTTGTCCAGGCAGATCGGCCAGCTCAAGGGCCAGGGCGAAGACACCGCCGCCGTGATGGCCGAGGTGGGCGGCATCGGTGCCGAGCTCGACGCCGGTGCGCGGCGGCTGGAGGCCATCCAGGCCGAACTGCAGGGCATGTTGATGTCCCTGCCCAACCTGCCGCAGGCCGGCGTGCCGCAGGGTGCCGACGAAAGCGGCAACGTCGAGGTGCGGCGCTGGAGTCCGCACGGGCAGGGGCCGCGCAGCTTCGGCTTCACGCCGCGCGACCACGTCGATGTCGGCGCCCCGCTGGGCATGGACTTCGAGACCGGCGCCAAGCTGTCGGGGTCGCGCTTCACCTTCCTGCGCGGCCCGGCGGCGCGGCTGCACCGCGCGCTGGCGCAGTTCATGCTGGACCTGCAGACGCAGGAGCACGGCTACACGGAATGCTGGACGCCGTACATCGTCAACCGCGAGATCCTGGAGGGCACCGGTCAGCTGCCCAAGTTCAAGGACGACATGTTCTGGGTCACGCGAGGCGGCGACGAGACGCAGCCCGAGCAGTACCTCATTTCGACCTCGGAGATCTCGCTCACCAACAGCGTGCGCGAGCAGATCCTCGACGCCGCGTCGCTGCCCATCAGGCTCACCGCGCACAGCCCGTGTTTCCGCTCCGAGGCCGGCAGTGCCGGGCGCGACACGCGCGGCATGATCCGCCAGCACCAGTTCGACAAGGTCGAGATGGTGCAGATCACGCACCCCGAGCACAGCGACGCGGCGCTGGAGCAGATGGTGGGCCACGCCGAAGCCGTGCTGCGCAAGCTGGAGCTGCCCTACCGCGTGATCACGCTGTGCACCGGCGACATGGGCTTCGGCGCCGCCAGGACCTACGACCTGGAGGTCTGGCTGCCGGCGCAGGACAGCTACCGCGAAATCAGCTCGTGCAGCAACTGCGAGGCCTTCCAGGCGCGGCGCATGCAGACGCGGTTTCGCAACGCGCAGGGCAAGCCCGAGTTCGTGCACACGCTCAACGGCTCGGGCCTGGCCGTCGGGCGCGCGCTGGTGGCGGTGCTGGAAAACCACCAGCAGGCCGACGGCTCCGTCGCCGTGCCCGCGGCGCTGCGGCCCTACCTCGGTGGTACAGAAGTGCTGCGCCCCTGATCCGCTAGAATGCGCGGCTTCGCTGCACGCGAGACCGCACCCCGGAAAGGTGGCAGAGTGGTCGAATGCGCCGGACTCGAAATCCGGTGTACTACTTCGTAGTACCGAGGGTTCGAATCCCTCCCTTTCCGCCAGCAAACTTCTTTCAATCCTTCAACCCGAAAGGTCGGGATAGGCAAGCCGTTGATCCGATTGGTGTTTCCGATCGGCTCAGGCCCCGGAGTTTAAAGGAAGGCGGCCAGACCGATCGCCAAGCTCCGCCGGAGACGCTCGGATTCTCAGAACCTCCTGGCGGAGAATGGTTCTCAGCCGTCTGAGAAGCCGTACCGACGGGTTGGGTTCGTCACGGCTACTCCACTCCCAGGGCGCTGCCTTCCAGCTCGCTCAGCCAGTCATCACTTCGTCGCACCGAAGTCCGAGCACTGCAGCGGCCGCGGCTTGAATCAGGCGTGACCAGAAGACCAGGCAGAGGTGTTCATGATGTCGCCAACAAGGCCATCAAGCGCCCCATGGCGTCGTCCAGTACCTCTTGCGGTACCCGCTCAATTTTTCGTGCCTTGCGCGCCGAGAGATCCAGCATTCGGATCTTGTTGACGAGCGCCACGCCCTGGGTCACACAGCCGGTGCCGGTGAGGCTCACCGCAAAGCCAGCATAGCGAGAGAAGTCTCCGCCTTGGGTGATCGGAGCGACCAGCACGTCGCCGAGCCGGTTGAACTCTCTAGTCGTCAGCACCAGAGCAGGCCGAGTCCCCTTCTGTTCGTGACCGATGGCCGGATCGAGGGGCACGCTGACCACATCGCCCCGATCGAAGATGGCCATCACCAAACCTCTTGCCCGGCAGGCTTGGCCGCATCCCACAGCGCGAGGTCGGCCGGCGGGGGCGCCTTGCGATCGCACTGCGCGATCAGATCGGCCAGTACGTACTTGCGCTTGCGGGCCAGCACGATCTGGCCCAGATCGTTGGTGTCCAGCGTCATGGCCTGGCCGGCCGCGAGGCCGAGGTCTTTGAGCACGGCAGGAGGCAGCACGGCCACGGTGCTGTTGCCGTACCTTCTGAGAACTACTTCCATGAAGAGCCTCTGTTTGCCGACATTGAACCCAGAAGGAACTCTATGTGGCTCGAGACTGGAAGTCAAGCATTGTTGAACACGGGGTGTGCCAGAGGTGTGCCTGGTTTCGAATCCTGCTGCTCGGTGCCGGCGCCGTCGCTCACGTCCAGCTCGGTGATCCACCAGTCGCCGGCCCCGGCGAAGCTGCTGCTGGCGCCGGTTGCACCCGCATGGGCGCGCCCTTGAAACGTTGTTGCGCCTGCCACACGTCATAGGCGCTTTGCTCAGCCAACCACAAGCGGGCTTCGCCGCCTCGCTTGACGCCCAGCCATGCTTCGATGCGTAGGGCCATTTCAGGGGAGATAGTGGCGCGGCCGTTCAGCACCCGGGACAGCGCCACGCGCGACACGCCGAGTTGTTGCGCGGCCTGGGTGACATTCAGCCCCAGCGCGGGCAGCACGTCGTCGCGCAGCGTCAGGCCGGGGTGCGGGGGACTGAACATGCGTGCCATCGTTACTTCTCCGGTCTCAGTGGTAATCCTGATAGTCCACAAGCACGGCGTCCGTGCCGTCGAAAGTGAAGATGGATCACGCTTGTGTGAGCGTCGGTGGGCTAATGCGCCGGGACTCCCAGCTTTGAGCGCATCGCAGCCATCTGCGCCTTCGAAATGGCATGGCCATGAGCCGCTGACTTTGCCAACCACATGGTGCCGAGGTCCACGTCCGTCGGCACCCCGCGCCCTTCCAAATAGCATCGACCCAGCCAGTGCATTGCATCTGGATGATCGGCTGCGGCTGCCCTGCGCAACCAGTAGACGGCCTCGGTGTCTCTCCTGGCGTCGAGGAAGACGAGCGCCAAGTCATTGCAGGCCTCCGGGCTGCCGCGGTCAGCCTGCAGTACCAATTCGACCTCAGCCGGGACGATGAAGGAGTCTGCAATGGAGGCGAGGTCGATCATTGCCTTGCCGCCGGTATCTCCTCGCGGCAGCTCACCGCTGCTGATGCGGCGCCAGAGGGTGCGCTTGCTCAAGCCCGTAAGAATGGTCGCGGTAGACAGGCTGACGAGTTCCATGCGCGCAATGTAGCAGTTGGCGAGTGTCACACCTGACGCCTGCGCCGAAAGTGGCATGGCACAGCATGGGACTGCGCCTCCGCCGTGATTTCTTGGCATATGGCGGCGCAAGTGGCCTGGCACGACCCCTGCATTCAGGGGGGTGTCCGAGTCCCCATCCCCCCAAGGAGAGTTATCCATGAAGCGAGTTCAACAAGGTTTCACACTGATCGAACTGATGATCGTCGTGGCGATCATCGGCATCCTGGCCGCAGTCGCGCTGCCGGCATATTCTGATTACACGAAGAAGGCCAAGATGTCCGAAGTTGTGCTGGCAGCCTCGGCATGCCGCACGGCCATCACCGAGACCATTCAGTCGGCGACGGCGCTGCCTGCTGCCGGTGCGTGGGGCTGTGAGGTTGCCACTGGCACGGGAACCAAGTACGTTGACATCATCGCCACTGACGCCGTAGGTCAGGTCACCGTCACCGCAAGAGGCTTCGGCGATGACACCATCGATGGGAAGACTGTCAAGCTCAAGCCCTGCTCCACCGCGGCGGCGACGTTCGCGGCGTGCGAGGCGCCCGCAGTTGGAACGACGGTCAATTCGTGGATCTGCGGGCCAGGCACGATGCCGGCCAAGTTCTTGCCGGGTTCGTGCAAAGTCGGCTAACGTCTGGTTCGGCTCAAAAAAGGGGGGCGCCTTTGGGCGCCCTTTTTGCCTGTAATTGACTAGACGCGATCTTGTGGAGAGCCGCGTGCGGGATGTGAGACTCGCATTGCTGGGAGCAGGGTCAGGTCTTGACTCTTGCCTCCTGGCTCCACCAAACACCAAAGCGGCCTCCGGGCCGCTTTTTCGCTGTTTGCGTTTGCGCGTGCTCCGGCGCTCGTGCGCGTGTCGATCAGGGTATGCCGGGATCTGCCCAGCGGTTGACCGGCTTCGGGGACGCCGAGGCCGACATTCGGCACCAGCACGGCCCCCGGCAGGCGAAGACCGGCGCGGAGCCGCGTATCAGGCAATCTCACGCAATTTGAGGGCGTCGATGAGGGGCTCGACGTAAATGCAGGCCGGCATGCCGCGTGAATGCTTGAGATTCGTCAGACTCCCTTTCCGCCACCAAGTCAACGACTTGGCTCCTGCTTCACGCCCGGCAAGTCCGGGCTTCTTTGCGCCGATCCACGCCGATGCAACGGCGGATGTGCTCCCCCAACCACGGGCCAGCCCGCTCCGCGAACAAGCCATCGGGAGCGGCGACGGGCTCGTGCTGCAAGACGCACTGACGGTCGCGGGCCAGGTGCCAGCTGCAATGACTGCATTGAATACAATGCACGCACCTGGAGCATTCACCACATGGCCACACTCACCATCCGTGACCTCGACGATGCACTCAAGCGCAGCCTGCGCATGCGTGCCGCGAGCCGCAACCGGTCGATGGAAGAGGAGGCGCGACAGATCCTGCGTGCCGCCCTTGCTGAAGCGCCCGTGCCGTCCATCGACCTGGCGACTCGCATCCGGGCGCGGTTTGCCGGACTTGGCGACGTGGCGTTGAGGGTCCCCGAGCGCGAGTCCGTTCGCACACCGCCCAGTTTCAGCGCAGGCGCAGGGAGCGAGAGCGCCACCACTGCGGCGAAGCGCCCGCGGCCCAAGCCCCGAGCATGAGCACGCTGATCGACACCAATGTGCTGTCCGAACTTCTTCGTGCCCAGCCCGCCCCAGCGGTCTTGGCCTGGTTCGCGGCCCAGCCGGCACAGACCCTGTTCGTCAGTGCGGTGACGCAGGCGGAGATGCTGCTCGGAGCACGCCTGCTGCCGGCAGGCACGCGCCGGCAGCAACTGGAGGCAGCGCTCGACGCCATGTTCCGCGAGGACTTCGCCGCGCGCGTTCTGCCCTTCGATGCCGACTGTGCCTCGCCCTATGCGGCCGTCGTGGCCAGTCGCCGCAGTGCGGGCAAGCCCATATCCCAGTTCGATGCCCAGATCGCTGCGGTTGCATTGAGCCATCGTCTAGGTGTGGCCACCCGCAACGTCATGGACTTCCAGGGTTGCGGGCTGGCACTGACGAATCCCTGGGCCCAGGTCTGATGCGGTCGCAACCGGCGTGACGGACGCCCAACATACTGGCGGCACATCCAGGGGCCCCTGACAAGGCACGAGCAGGCGCCGCCGCTCCCGTATCCTCGCGGCTCGTCCACGCACCGTGCCGCCTCATGATCCTCAATGCCATCTGGGTCGCCTTCATCCTGATCGGCTTTGTCGTCGCGCTGGTCAGGCTGGCGCAGGGCGACGTGGCCATCTTCACCACGGTGCTCACCGGCCTGTTCGACACCGCCAAGACCGGTTTCGACATCTCGCTGGGCCTGGTGGGCGTGATGAGCCTGTGGCTCGGCATCATGAAGATCGGTGAACAGGCCGGGATGATCAAGCTGTTCGCGCGCGGCCTGGATCCGCTGTTTCGGCGCCTGTTCCCCGACATTCCGCGCGGCCACCCGGCCGGCGGCAGCATCGTGATGAACTTCAGCGCCAACATGCTGGGGCTGGACAACGCCGCCACGCCGCTGGGCCTGAAGGCCATGCGCGAGCTGCAGGAGGTCAATCCCGTCAAGGACGTGGCCAGCAACCCGATGATCATGTTCCTGGTGCTCAACACCGCCGGCATCACGCTGATCCCGACCTCGGTGATCGCCATCCGCCAGGCGATCGCCGCGGAGCAGGGGCTGACGGGCTTCAACGGTGCCGACATCTTCCTGCCCACGCTGATCGGCACCTTCATCTCGTTCACCGCCGGGCTGGTGGCGGTGGCCTGGGTGCAGCGCATCCGGCTGCTGCAATGGCCGATCGTGCTGTTCTTCGCCGGCTTCGCGGGGCTGATGGCGCTGCTGTACCTGGGCCTGCGCGGCCTGCCGCCGGCGGAGCTGGCGCAGGCCATCGGCCTGCTGGGCAGCGGCGTGATCTTCGGCGTCATCGTGCTGTTCGTGGCCGTCGGGGCGCTGCGCCGCATCAACGTCTACGAGGCCTTCGTCGACGGCGCCAAGGAAGGCTTCGGCGTCGCGATCCAGATCGTGCCCTACCTGATCGCGATCCTGGTCGCGATCTCGGTCTTCCGCAGCACCGGCTGCATGGACTATGTGGTGGGCGCCATCGGCGCCGTGGTGGTGGCGCTGGGGCTGAACGCCGACTTCGTGCCGGCGCTGCCGGTGGGGCTGATGAAGACGCTGTCGGGCAGCGGCGCCCGCGGGCTCATGGTCGACGTGATGAAGGCCTACGGCGTCGACTCGTTCCAGGGCAAGCTGGCGGCCATCATCCAGGGCTCGACCGAGACCACCTTCTACGTGCTGGCGGTGTACTTCGGCAGCGTCAACATCCGCAAGACCCGCTACGCGCTGAGCTGCGGGCTGTTCGCCGATTTCGTCGGTCTGGTGGGGGCGATCCTCGTCGGCTACGCGTTCTACCACTGACGCGCAAGGCCCGGCACTGAATCCGCAGACCGGCCGTCCGGTCGGTTGCCGACGGATGCTCCGTCGGCCTATGCAACCCGGAACATATCGCCAGACCCCGGGCCGGTTGCCACAATCCGCCCCCGATGGACGACCTTGCTCAAACACTGAACAGCGCGGCCGACCTGCTGCTGGGTGCCGACACGCAGCTGTGGTCGGTGGTGGCCTTGTCGCTGCGGGTCAGCGGCACGGCCTGCGTCATCGGCGCCGCTCTCGGCCTGGCCGCCGGCGCCTGGCTGGCGATCGCGCGCTTCCCGGGCCACGCCCTCGTGGTGGGCGTGCTCAATACCCTGCTCGCGCTGCCTTCGGTGGTGGTGGGGCTGGTGGTGTACCTGCTGCTGTCGCGCGCCGGGCCACTGGGCCCGCTGGGCATCCTGTTCACGCCCAGCGCGATGGTCATCGCGCAAAGCATCCTGGTGGTGCCGCTGGTGGCTGCACTGGCGCGGCGGCTGGTGCTGCTGGCGCTGGCCGAAGGCGGCGACCAGCTGCGCTCGCTCGGCGCCGGGCCTTTCACCACCGCATTGTTGCTGCTGCTGCACGAGCGCTTCGGTGTGCTGACGGTCCTCCTTACGGCGTTCGGCCGCGCCATTGCGGAGGTCGGCGCGGTGATGATCGTGGGCGGCAACATCGATGGCGTCACGCGCGTGATGACCACCACCATCGCGCTGGAGACCAGCAAGGGCGACCTGCCGCTGGCGCTGGCACTGGGCGTCGTGCTGCTCGGCGTCGTCGCCGTGCTCAACACCCTGATCGGCCTGCTGCAATGGCGCAGCGGCGCACCGCGCGAAGCGCTGGCCTGACGTGGACAAGGTGAAGGCGCCCGCCCGCCAGACACTGATCAGCTTGCACGACGCCCAGGTGCGCTTCGGCGCCACCACTGCGCTGAGCGGCGTGACGATGGGCCTGCAGCGTGGCGAGCGCCTCATGCTGGTGGGTGCCAACGGCTCTGGCAAGACGACCTTGATACGCCTGCTGCACGGCCTGCTCGAGCCCGTCGTTGCCGGCAGCGTGCTGACACATGCCCTGGTACCCGAGGGCCGCGCACCGCGCGGCGCCATGGTGTTTCAGAAGCCCTTCCTGATGAGCCTGTCGGTGCGCTGGAACGTGCTGCTGGGGCTGTGGCTGCACGGTGTGCCTGCGGCCGAGCGAGGCCCGCGCTGCCAGCTGGCGCTGCAGCGCGTGGGCCTGGCCAGCCTGGCCGCCCGCCGTGCGCGCGAACTCTCCGGCGGCCAGCAGCAACGTCTGGCGCTGGCACGCGCCTGGGCGCTGCAGCCGGACATGCTGTTCCTGGACGAACCCACCGCGAGCCTGGACCCCGGCGCCAAACGCGAGGTCGAAGCGCTGGTGCAGGACTTCGCCGCCGACGGCGTTACCTTGGTGATGAGCACCCACAACCTGGGCCAGGCCAAGCGTCTGGGAACCCGTGTCGCCTATCTGGAAGCCGGCACCCTGGTGGTGGACCGTGCCGTAGAAGACTTCTTTTCGGGCGACGACCTGCCGGATCCCGCCCGCCGATTCCTCAGAGGAGAACTGCCGTGGCACACCTGACTGCCGCCGCCATCCTGCGTCGCGGCGTCGCCGGCCTGGCGCTGCTGGCCACGCTGTCCTGGCCCGCGCTGGCGGCCGCACAAGACCGCTACATCGTCGTGGCGTCGACGACGTCGACCGAGCAATCGGGCCTGTTCAAGCAGCTGCTGCCCGCCTTCAAGCAGGCCACCGGCGTCGACGTGCGCGTGGTGGCCGTGGGCACCGGCCAGGCGCTGGACACCGGCCGGCGCGGTGATGCCGACGTCGTGTTCGTGCACGACCTGGTGGCCGAGCAGAAGTTCGTGTCCGAGGGCTTTGCCAGCCAGCGCCGCGACGTCATGTACAACGACTTCGTGCTCGTCGGCCCGAAGGCCGACCCCGCGGGTGTCAAGGGCAAGGACATCGCCGCGGCGCTGAAGAAGCTGGCCGGTGGCACGCAGGTCATCATCTCGCGCGGCGACAAGAGCGGCACCCACGCCGCCGAACTGCGCCTGTGGAAGGCCGCCGGCGTCGACATGGCCAAGGCCAAGCCGGCGGGCTACAAGGAGTGCGGCTGCGGCATGGGCCCGGCGCTGAACATGGGCTCCGCGCTCAACGGCCACGTGCTCACCGACCGTGGCACCTGGCTGTCGTTCAAGAACAGGGGCAAGCTGGCGATCCTGGTCGAAGGCGACAAGAGCCTGTTCAACCAGTACGGCGTGATGGTCGTCAATCCCGCCGTGTTCCCGCACGTGAAGGCGGGCATGGCGCAGCAGTTTGCAGATTGGGTGGTGTCCAGTGCAGGGCAGGCCGCCATCGCCAGCTACAAGATCGGCGGCGAGCAGCTGTTCTTCCCGAACGCGGCGAAGTAGGTTCTGGCTGAGCCTGGCAGATCCGTTACAGGCGACGCCTCGATGGCTACGTCAGCCGGTCGCGCAAGCGCGCTCAGTACCCTGCTTGCTGCGCCGCCGGCAAGACCTCGGCCATCGGGGCGTAGCGATTGATGTCGTTGTTGACCGCGGGCACCAGGTAGTAGACGACGCCATCGGCGACGCCGACGTAGGAGTCGCTCGCGGGGTAGTAGCGGTAGTAGTAGCCGAGACCGGTGGACGATGCCGTTCCCGGTGGCTTGAGGTACTCGGCGTAGACGGCTTCGAGGTAGTTGAAGACGCGGTCGGCGTCGGTCGGCGGCGCGTCGAGAACGCGAGCCGCGGTCACGAGGACCACGTTGGCGCGCACGATGGTGTTGTTGCTGATTTCGCCGACGATCGGCAGATCCGAGTACGCGCCGCCGGCATTGACACGGCGCAGTGCCGCGAGGGCATCGACCACGGCCATGCCGGGCGCGGTGACGCGGCCGAAGACGGTGAAGCCGCCATTCTGGTTGTCCAGGTTGGCGGCATTGTTCGCCAGGTTGACGAACCACTCGGTGGTAGCGCTGTTGGGGTTGCCTGCGAGTTTGGCCATCGCAACCGTGGCGCGCAGGTTCGACCGCGCGGGACTGAATTCGTTGACCACCGGCGGCCCGGCTGGAACCTTGACGGGGCCGAGCCCACCTTCTACCCAGGTGTAGCCGCCGCCCTGCACGATGAAGCCCGGCACGCTGCGGTGGATGACCGAGTTGTCGTAGGCGCCGCTGCGCACATAGCCCAGGAAGTTGGCCACCGTGGCCGGCGCTTCCGAGTCCATCAACTCGATGTCCAACGGCCCGAGCACGGTGTACAGGCGAACCATCGTCGCATGTGCCAGAGCCGGCCCCAACAGACAGGCCACCAGCAGCAGGCGGAGCCACGAAACAGTGAGCGGGTGGGTAGAGCGCAAGGCTGTCTTCCTGAACAGGGTGCTCGTCCTGGGGACGCAGGGGAGCTGCGATTCTGCCGCAGCTGCCGGCAAGCCCGCGTCGAGACCCGCACCGCCTGCACCAGAATCGTGACCTTCGTGCCACGCCACCCAGGCCCCGCCATGCTGCTGACCGCCGACGCCCGCGGCGTCTTCCCCATCGCGCCGACGCCGTTCTTCGACGACGGCAGCATCGACACGGCATCGATCGACCGCCTGACCGACTTCTACCTCGACATCGGCGCCACCGGCATCACCGTGCTGGGCCAGCTGGGCGAGGCGCCCAAGCTCGGGCACGAAGAGAGTGTCGCGGTGGCGCGCCGCATGATCCAGCGCGCGGCACGGCTGCCGGTGGTGGTCGGCGTGTCGGCGCCGGGCTTCGCCGCGATGCGGGCATTGACGCAGGAAGTCATGGCGGCCGGTGCGGCGGGGGTCATGATCGCGCCGCCCAACACCTTGCGCACCGACGACCAGATCGTCGGCTACTACCGACAGGCGGTGGCGGTGATCGGTGCCGATGTGCCCTTCGTGCTGCAGGACTACCCGCTGACGTTCTCGGTGCAGATGAGCCCGGGTGTGATCCGGCGCATCGTCGCCGAGCTGCCTTCCTGCGTCATGCTCAAGCACGAAGACTGGCCGGGCCTGGAGAAGATCTCCACGCTGCGCGGCTACGAGCGCGACGCGTCGATGCGCCACGTGGCCATCCTGTGCGGCAACGGCGGCCTGTTCCTCGACTACGAGATGGAGCGCGGTGCCGACGGTGCGAACACCGGCTACGCCTTTCCGGACATGTTGTGCGACGTCGTTCGCCTGGCGGGCGCCGGGCAGCGCGCAGCGGCCCACGACCTGTTCGACGCCCACCTGCCCTTGCTGCGCTACGAACAGCAGCCCGGCGTCGGCCTGGCCGTGCGCAAGTATGTGCTGATGCGGCGCGGCCTGCTCGGCAGCGCTGCGCAGCGCGTGCCCGCCGCGGCGCTGACGGCCGCGGCACGCGCTGAAGTCGATCATCTGCTGGCGCGGCTCGCGCTGCGCGACGCACGGGCCGACTTGCCGCCGCTGTGATGCCGGTGCCCCGGTTGGAGACCTACGCGCCGTCGATCAGCGAGAGGGTCCGTTTCACGTCGCGCTCGAAGGCGTTGATCGTGTGCTCCGAGGTCGGTGTGTTCAGCAGCACCGTCCTGGCGACCTCGGCGTGGCCGGCAAAGGTGCGCAGCAGGTCGCTGCGTGCCGCGGCGGGCATGGCCTGCAGCAGCGCGGTCACCAGGGCATCCAGCGCGATGAGGTTGCCCTTGAGTTCGCAGATCCGTTCCGTGGCTTCCTGCAGGTTCTTCATCGGCCGACCCCCAAAGAAAAAGCCGCGGTGCAAACCGCGGCTTTTCGTCAGTCCCCTTGCGGGGACTGGTTTGCCGGTCAGCTGGCAGCGCGAATGTTCGACGCTTGCGGGCCCTTCTGGCCCTGCGTCACTTCAAATTCGACGCGCTGGCTTTCGGCCAGGGTCTTGAAGCCGCTGCCCTGGATCTGGCTGAAGTGGGCGAAGAGGTCCTTGCCGCCGCTGTCAGGCGTGATGAAGCCGAAGCCCTTGCCTTCGTTGAACCACTTCACGGTACCGGTTTCGGTTGTCATATCTATTCCTTTCAAGTGATGCGCAGCACATGCCGACGCAGTGCAGAGACGCCAAGAAAATCACCGATTGGAGATTCGACCGAAACTGCCGGGTAAACCGGCTGAAACAGAGATGACCTACAGAAAGACGGTCTTGTGCATATCTACGGCGCGCAGTATACATCGTTCCTGGCCGGCGTGGCCGGCATGCATTGGGGCATGCGTCTGGACGCCGGCCGCGGCGGCGTCGTGCAGCCATGGCTCCTTGCCGCACGGCGCCACTCGCGCACAATGCACGCCGCATGATTCGAGCGCAGATGCCCACCGCCGTGCAGATCCTTCGTCCGCTCGCGACCGCCTTGCTGGCCGCGGCCTTGCTTGGCGGCTGCGCGACGCGTGCAGTGGATGTGCGCCCTGAGCCGGCCAACCCTGCAGACTTCGCCGGGTGGACGTGCAGCCGCATCGATGACGAACTCGACGCCGTGCAGCAACGCGCGGCCGATGTCGCCTACGCGGTGGATGAACGCGCGGGCAACAACATCCTGGCGCTGGGCGTGGGCGTGACCGTCTTCTGGCCGGCTTTGCTGGCGATGCGGCCCGCCGGGCTGGAAGCGGCCGACCTGGCGCGCCTGAAGGGCCGCTACGAAGCGCTGCGCACGGCGTCGCAAGCCCGGGGCTGCCCGGCACCGGCCGCGGAGCTGCCCGCTGCGGCTGCGGCCCGCCTGCCGGTGGCCGTGGGCGACCGCCTGGTGTACGAGGACCGTGCCTCACCTCGGCTGCCCGCCACGCCCTGGGCCCTGCGCGTGATCGCGCTGCGCCGCGGCGAGATGGTGTTCGAGTTGGAGTCCGCGGCCAGTGGCCCGTGGCTGCAGGATCGCGCCGGCAACGTGCTCGAAGCGCCCGACGGCGCCTTGCAGTGGCAACGCCTGTTGCGCGGTGAACTGGTGCTGGGGCAGGTGGTGGCCGGCGACATGGGCGTGGCCGGCGACCCGCTGGCGCGTGCCCGCCTGCGTGGCCAGGTGATGGCTGTGGGCCCGCAGACCGTGGCAGAGCACCGCTTCGACGCCGCGGTGATCGAACTCTTCGGCGACGCCCAGCTAGGCGAGGCCTACACGCGGGTCGACGGCGCGATCGTCGTCGACCGCGCCAGCGGTCTCCTGCTGCGCCTGGACCTGCGCAGCGCCCACCCCAGCTTTGCGCTGCAGCGGCGCCTGGTGCGCGTGGAAACCGCAGCGCGCTGACACACAGTTCTTTACCTGGGGCCCACATCACCGTTACGGCCGACGCCCAACATCCGTCCCATCGTGAACCCACCAGGAGATGTGATGCAACGCTCGACACCCCACGCCACTCGCCAACCGCGAGCCTCCGGCCGACATCCGCTGCGGCTGCTGATCGCCACGGCTGTGCTCGCCCTGGCGGGCGGCCTGATGCAAACGGCCATGGCCGCGCCTCACGGCGGCCCAGGCAGCCACGGTGCCATGACGGCGATGGCCGGCCTTGGTGGCATGGGCGGCATCGGCGGCATGGCCATGGCCCATCCGCGGCAAGTGGAACGTCTGTTCGACAGCATCGGTGCCAGCGCCGAGCAGCGCGCACAGATCAGGCAGATCATGGAATCAGCGCGGGCCGACCTGAAGGCGCAACGCGAAGCCGGCCGCCAGTTGCGCGAACAGGGCCAGGCGCTGTTCGCGCAGCCTGCCGTCGACGCCAATGCCGCAGAGGCGTTGCGCCAGCAGATGCTGGCCCAGCACGACCTGGCCAGCAAGCGCACCCTGCAGGCCATGATCGACGTCAGCGGCGTGCTCACGCCGGAGCAGCGCAAGGCCATTGCCGATCGTATGGCCGAGCGCCGCGCCAGGATGGAGCGCCATCGCGCCGAGCGTGGCTCTGCCGCCAAGCCGACGCGCTGAGCGGGTCGGCCCCGACGGCGCTGTGCCGGCTGCCGCCCTGGTGCAAGGGGCGGCGGTCTTCTCGGCCCCGGACCGCAAGGTCCGGGGCATACTGCTGCCGGGAAGGTATCTGATGGGACCCTGGACGCGATGAGTCGCCTGCTGCTGATCGACGACGACCTGCGACTCACCGACATGGTGGGCGGCTACCTGCGCCACAACGGCTTCGAGGTCGACACCGCCGGCTCGCTGGCCGCCGGCCGCGACCGGCTCAGGCAGGAGAGCTACGACGCGCTGGTGCTGGACCTCATGCTGCCCGACGGCGACGGCCTGGACTTCACGCGCGAGTTGCGCAGCCAGCCGCGCACGCGGCGACTGCCGCTGCTCATGCTCACCGCCCGCGGCGAGCCCACCGACCGCATCGTGGGCCTGGAGCTCGGCGCCGACGACTACCTGGGCAAGCCGTTCGAGCCGCGCGAGCTGCTGGCGCGCGTGAAGGCACTGCTGCGTCGCGCCGCGCCCGACGGCGCCGACGACGAGGTGCTGGTCTTCGGCCGCCTGGAGGTCGACCTCGGCGCGCGGCAGGCGCGGCTCGACGGCCGGGCCTGCGACCTCACCAACCACCAGTTCGAACTGCTCACGGTGCTGGCGCGCAGCCCCGGGCGCGTGCTGTCGCGCGGCCAGATCATGGACGCGCTCAAGGGTCACCCGCTGGAGGCCTTCGACCGCAGCATCGACGTCCACGTCTCACGCATCCGCGCCGTCATCGAGGACGACCCCAAGTCGCCGCGGCGGGTGCTGACGGTGCGTGGCATCGGCTACCTGTTCGCCAGGAAGCAGGACGCCGAGTAGTGCACGTGCTCGACCGGGGCCAAGGTGATGACGACGGCCGGGGCGGTTGGTCCGGGCCATGGTGGCGGTCCGCCGGGCGCTGAGGCCATGCGTTCGCTGTACCTGCGCATCTATGTCACCGTGGTGGCGGCGCTGGCGCTGTTTGCGCTGGTCGCCGGCGGGCTGATGCAGCACCAGCTCGGCGAGCAGCGTGCACAGGCCGAGAGCGCCGCGCGCGAGCGTGTCGAGGCCTGGGCCGAACTGCTGCAGCGCGAGCTGCCGCCGGCCGCCGCGGCGCCAGCCGAACAGGAGCAGGCGCTGCGCGACTGGGCGCAGCGGCTGCGCCTGCCGATGGCGCTGGACGACGCCAGCGGGCGGCGCATCGCCGCCACCGAGTCATTCCTGCGGCGCAGTCTCGACCGGCCGGAGATGGAGCCGCGGCTGCGCTCGATCAGGCTCGACGACGGGCGCACGCTGTGGGTGCCGCGGCTGGGTGCCTGGCGCGGCCCCCCCGGGACGCCCCGGCCGGGGCTGAATCAGCGCTGGCCGCAGCCGCGCGGCTGGCCCGACGGCGCCGGCCTGGCGGCGCTGCTCGCCGGCCTGTTCCTGGCCGTGGCCGGCGGCGTCTGGCCCGTCGTGCGACGGCTGACACGCCGTCTCGAGGCCTTGAAGCAGGGCGTCGAGTCCTTTGGCGCCGGTGCGCTGCATCAGCGCGTGGCCGAGGACGGGCGTGACGAGGTGGCGGCCCTGGGGGCCAGCTTCAACCGCGCCGCCGCGCGCATCGAGGCGCTGCTGCGCTCGCACCAGAGCCTGCTGGCCAACGCCAGCCACGAACTGCGCTCGCCGCTGGCGCGACTGAAGATGGCGCTGGCGATGATCGAAGAGGCGCCGCCGGCGCAACGCGCGGCCTTGCGCAAGGAGATCGACACCGACATCGCCGAACTCGACGCGCTGGTCGGGGAGGTGCTGCTGACCAGCCGCCTCGACGCCGCGGCTGCGCTGGACGTGCGCGAGCCCGTGTCGCTGCTGGCGGTGGCGGCCGAGGAGGCCGCGCGCGTGGGTGCCACGGCCCTGGGCGACGACGTGCAGGTGCGGGGCGACGAGCGGCTGCTGCGCCGTGCCGTGCGCAACCTGCTGGAAAACGCGCGCCGCTATGGTGGCGCCGAGGTCGAGGCCTGCGCCACGCGCCTGCCGGGGCCCGACGGGCGCGTCGAACTGCGCGTCTGCGACCGCGGCCCGGGTGTACCCGAGGCCTACCGCGAGCGCATCTTCGAGGCCTTCTTCCGCCTGCCCGGCCATGCCGAACGCGAGGGCGGGGTGGGGCTGGGCCTGTCGCTGGTGCGCCAGATCGCCGAACGCCACGGCGGCCGCGTGCGCTGCGAGCCTCGCGCAGGCGGCGGCAGCTGCTTCGTGCTGGAGCTGCCGGCGGCGTGACCACAGGCGCCGGCGCTGGCTCAGGCCGCGGGCCGCTGCTCCTGCTGGCGGAACACCCAGGCCATCAGACCGGTGAGCAGCAGCCCGGCGAGCACCAGGCCCAGCGTCGACGCAAACCAGAAACCGGGCGCTCCGCGCAGCGCCGCCGGCACGCCGCCGCCGACGTTGAAGGCCAGCATGTAGCCGCCACCCATGCCCACGCCCCACAGCGCGGCGACGAAGATCAGCACCGGGATGGCCGTGACCTTGTAGGCGCGCAGCACGAAGGCGGCGATGGTCTGCGCGGCATCGGCAATGTGGAACACCGCCACCCAGGCCAGCAGCGGCAGGGCCGCGGCGATGATCGCTGCGTCCCGCGTATACAGACCGACGATCGGCGTGCGCGCCAGCAGCACCGCCAACCCCAGCACGGCGGCCACACCGCAGCCGATGACGAAACCGTGCCAGGACAGGCGGCGTGCCGCCTCGGTGGCGCCGGCGCCGATGCGCTGTGCCGCCAGCGTCATGGTGGCATTGGCCAGCGCCAGCGGCACCATGAACAGCAACGACACCAGGTTGGCCGCGATCTGGTGGCCGGCCACCGGCGTCGTGCCCAGGCGCGAGATGAACAGCGCCATCGAGCTGAAGCCCGTGACCTCGATCAGGATCGCCGCACCCATCGGCAGCCCCAGTTTGAGGTGGGCATGCAGCGCGCTGCGGTCGGGGCGGTCGAGGCCGCGGCCGGTGAGCGCGAAAGGCGTGTAGAAGGGGTCGCGCCGCACCAGCCACAAGGCGGCCAGCAGCTGCGACCACATGGCGATGGCGGTGGCGATGCCGCAGCCGGTCACGCCCAGCGCGGGCAGCCCGAGCGCCGGCACCCCGAACACCAGCGCCGCGGACAGCGGGGCCTTCAAGGCCAGGCCACCGAGCTGCAGCGCCATCACCGCCTTGGGCCGCGATACCGCGGTGTTGAAGCCGCGGTAGACGGTGAACATCAGCGACGCCGGCAACGAAAAGGCCAGCGCGAGCAGGTAGCCGCGCACCTTGCCCGCCACCTCCGGCCCGGCCTGGGCCAGCGCCAGGAAGGGCGCCGGAAACGCCAGCAGCGTGCTGCCCAGCAGCGACAGCGCCGCCGCCACCCACACCGCCTGGTGCACCTGCCGGCCGGCAGCGGCGGCGCGGCCGGCACCGTGGAGCTGGCCGACGATGGGCGACAGAGCCAGCACGACGCCCATGAAGCCGATGAAGATGGTGATGTAGGCCGCCGCGCCGACGGCCAGCGCGGCCAGGTCGGCGGCCGAGGCGCGCGCCACCAGCAGCGTGTCGATGGTGCCGAAGGCCAGCACCGAGATCTGCCCCACGAATACCGGCCAGGCCAGCGGTGTGATGTGCCGCGCGCTGTCGGCGAGCGTGGCTCGCGGGCTGACGGGCAAAGTCGTCCCGCCGGTGTTGGGCGACCCGGCGCTCAAGGCCGGCCCGCCGGCGGCTGCGGGCGGCTGAAGGCGTCCGGGCTCGGGTGGTCGACGCCGCTGGCTGCACGCGCGCGCTCGGCGTAGCGGTTGAAGCGCCAGGCCGTGCCTTCCATCGTGATGCGGCGCCAGACGGCGCGCTTCTGCACGGGGCCGTACTCGGGCCAGCGCTGCACTTCCTCGAAGCTGCGGCCGCAGCCCTTGCAGATGGCGTCGCCCTGGCTGGTCGAACAGATCGCGATGCACGGCGCGTCCGGCGTGCTGGCGTACCAGTCCAGCCAGGCCTGCCTGGCGCGGGCTGGCAGCGTCGGCTCGTCGCACAGTGATTCGCGGTAGTACACCATCAGCGCGTAGACCTCGGCCAGCGCACGCACCTCGGTGCAGGCGGTGATGCCGTCGGGCGAGGGTGAACGCTCGCGCCACCAGTTGATGGCGGCTTCGATGTCGGTGATGTGGATGCCTGCCATGGGTGCCGGGAGCGACCGGGGTCGCCGGGGGGGCTGGAGTTTACCCAGCGCCTGCGGCCGGCCGGGCGACAGTTCGTCATAGGATCGCCTGCCGAGCCGCTGGCGAGCGACGATGGCGCCGCGGCCACGCCCACCCGATGACATCCGACACCCAATCCGGCATCACGCCCGGCCTGCTCGTCCTGCACGGTAACCGCGCCGAGGTGCTGGCCGAGGCCGTCTTCGAATGGCTGCGCCGGCACCCGCTGCAACCGCTGGAAGAGGAGGTCTTGCTCGTGCAGAGCAACGGTGTCGCCGAGTGGCTGAAGACGAGCCTGGCCACCCACGACGGCATCTGCGCCGCGACCCGCGTCGAACTGCCGGCGCGTTTCCTGTGGCGCAGCTACCGGCAGATGTTGGGGCGCGAGGCGGTGCCGGCGCAGTCGGCGCTGGACAAGCTGCCGCTGACCTGGCGCCTGATGCAGCTGTTGCCGACGCTGCTGGAAAGACACGGCTTCGAGCCCGTCGCCGGCTTCCTGCGCGGCGGTGACGCGGGCCGCCGGCTGCAGTTGGCGCAGCGCCTGGCCGACCTCTACGACCAGTACCAGGTCTACCGCGGCGACTGGCTGGAGTCCTGGGGCCAGGGCCGCGACGTGCTGCCCCGCCTGCCGGGCCAGGCGGCCGAGACGCTGCCCGCCGACCAGGCCTGGCAGGCCGCGCTGTGGCGCGAGCTGCTGGCGGCGCTGAGCGCGCAGCAACGCGCCGGTATCCGCCCGCAGTTGCACCAGCGCTTCGTGGCCGCGCTCGATGCCGGTGTCCGGCCGGCGGCGCCCTTGGCACGCCGCGTGGTGCTGTTCGGCATGACACACGTGCCGATGCAGACCCTGCAGGCGCTGGCGGCGCTGTCGGCGCATTGCCAAGTGCTGCTGGCCGTGCCCAACCCCTGCCGCTACCACTGGGCCGACATCATCGACGGTCGCGAGTTGCTGCAGATGTCGCGCCGGCGCCACCCGTTGCGGCAGGGGCGTGACCTGGCCGCCATGGGCCTTGAAGAGATGCACGTCCACGCGCACCCGCTGCTCGCCGCCTGGGGGCGCCAGGGGCGCGACTTCGTGCGCCAGCTCGACGCCTTCGACGACGTGCTGGCGGCGCAGCAGCGTTTCGCGCAGACGCGCGTGGACCTGTTCGACGACGGACCGGGCGCCACGCTGCTGGAGCAGGTGCAGGCGCGCATCCGCGACCTGGTGCCGCTGCACGAGCATGCGGCGGCGGAGCCGACCGCGGGCGTCGACGCCGCCGACCGCTCGATCGTCTTCCACGTCGCGCACAGTGCACAGCGCGAGGTCGAGATCCTGCACGACCAGTTGCTGGCACTGCTGGCGCAGCCGCCGCTCGGTCGGCCCTTGCAGCCGCGCGACATCGTCGTGATGGTGCCCGACATCGAAGCCTTCGCGCCGGCGATCCGCGCCGTGTTCGGACAGGTCCCGCGCGGCGATGCGCGCTTCATCCCGCACGACATTGCCGACCTCGAGGACCGCGGCCACAACCCGCTGCTGGTGGCGCTGGAATGGCTGCTGCGCCTGCCGCAGCAGCGTTGCGGGCTGGCGGAGGTGCGCGACCTGCTCGACGTGGCGGCGGTGGCGCAACGTTTCGGCCTCGCAGCCGAAGACCTGCCGCGCCTGGCGCAGTGGATGCAGGGCGCCGGCGTGCGCTGGGGCCTGCATGCCGAGCACCGTGCCGCGCTCGACCTGGCCGCTTGCGGCGAACAGAACAGCTGGCTGTTCGGGCTGCGGCGCATGTTGATGGGCTACGCGGTGGGGGAGGGCGCGCTCGGGCCCGGGGCCTTGCAGGGCATCGAGCCGTACGCCGAGGTCGGCGGCCTGGAGGCCGCGCTGGCGGGTTCGTTGGCCGACCTCGTCGCCGCCTTCATCGGCTGGTTGACGCAGGCGCGTGGCAGCGCCACGCCGACGGTGTGGGCCGAGCGCGGCCGCGCACTGCTGCAGGCCTTCTTCGACCCCGCTGACGAGCGCGATCGCGCCACCTTGGCGGCGCTGCACGACGCCCTGCGCGCCTGGCTCGAGGCCTGCGCCGCGGCCGGTTTCGAGCAGGAGGTGGACCTGGCGGTGGCACGCGAGGCCTGGCTGTCGGGCGTCGACGAGCCCGGCCTCGGCCGCCGCTTCCGCGCCGGCGGCGTCACCTTCTGCACCCTGCTGCCGATGCGTGCCATTCCCTTCGAGGTGGTGTGCCTGCTGGGCATGAACGACGGCGACTACCCGCGCCGCGGCAGCCGCAGCGACTTCGACCTCATGGGCCGGCCCGGCCAGCAGCGGCCGGGCGACCGTTCGCGGCGCGACGACGACCGCCAGCTCATGCTCGAGGCCCTGCTGTCGGCGCGGCGCGTGTTGTATGTCGGCTGGGCCGGCCGCAGCGTGCGCGACAACAGCGAACAGCCGCCTTCGGTGCTGGTGTCGCAACTGCGCGACTACCTGGCCGCCGGCTGGGGCAGCTCAGTGTTGGGCCCGCGCACCACCGAGCACCCGCTGCAGCCGTTCAGCCGCCGCTACTTCGAGGTTCCGGATCCGGCCGTGGCAGATGCAGCCGGCCCGGCCTTGTTCAGCCACGCGCGGGAGTGGCGGGCGGCGTACGCGGCGCAGGCAGCAGCGGCCCAGGCCACCACTTCACGCGTTGAGACGCCGGCTGCTGCGCAGCCCGGCACCGAGGTGCCGTTGACGGTGGCAGCGCTGGCGACCTTCCTGAGGAACCCGGTGAAGGATTACTTCCGCCGCCGCCTGAGCGTGGTCTTCGGCGACGACGAGGAAGCGGTCGACGACGACGAGCCCTTCGTCGTCGCCGGGCTGGGCGAATACGCGCTGATGAAGGACCTCGTCGACGCGATGCAGCGCGTGCTCGACGCCGTGCCGGTGCCCGACCTCGCCGCCCTGGCGGCGGCCGAGGTGGCACGCCTGCAGCGCGCCGGGCGGCTGCCGATGGCCGCGCCCGGCCGGCGCACCGCGCAGGCGCTGGCGGCGGCCTTGCTGCCGATGCTGACGCGCTGGCAGGCGCTGCAGGCAAGGCACGCGCAACGCTTGCCCGACCAGCCCTTGCGTTTCGGGCACGAGACGCTGGTGCTCGACGACTGGCTCGGTGGCCTGCGTGCTGCGGCCGACGCGAACGGCGCGCCCGCGGCCTGGCTGGAACTGGTCCCCGGCAAGCTGTGCGCCGACCCCAGGAAGGGCACCGTGCGCGCCGACCGCCTGCTCGGCGCCTGGGTGCGCATGCTGGCCGCCAGCGCCAGCGGGGTGGCGGTGTCCGGCGTCATCGTCGGCCGCGATGCCTGCGTCACCGTCCAGCCCTGGGCGCAGGCCCCGGCGTCGGCGGCGCTGGCCGAGCTGATGCAGACCTGGCACGACGGCCTGTACGGCAGCGAGGCACCGCTGCCGCTGGCGCCGCGCACGGCACTGGCGCTGGTGCAGCAGGCGCGCGACGTGGCCGTCGTCTACGACGGCAGCGAGTTCGCGCCCGGTCGCCCTGGCGAGGGCGAGGAAGCCTGCCTGGCGCGCCTGTTCCCGGACTACGCAGCGTTGCGCGCCGACGGGCGTTTCGACGTGCTGGCGCAGCGTGTCTACGGGCCCTTGGCCGAGTGGATCGCCAAGGACGTGAGCCTGGACCTGCATGCCGCCGCCGAGCCCGCTGCGGCGGGAGCCGACGCCGATGACTGAGACGCTGCAGCCGGTGACCTTCCCGCTGTGGGGCAGCCGCCTCATCGAGGCCAGTGCCGGCACCGGCAAGACCTGGACCATTGCTGCGCTGTACCTGCGGCTGGTGCTCGGCCACGGTGGCGAAGCAGCCTTCGGTCGCCCGCTGGCGCCGGTCGAGATCCTGGTCATGACCTTCACCCGCGCCGCCACGCGCGAGCTGTCTGACCGCATCCGTGCCCGCCTGCTCGAAGCCGCGCGCTGTTTCCGCGGCGACGCCGTGCCCGCAGAAGGCGACAGCCTGCTCGCCGAGCTGCTGGCGGCCTACCCACCCGGCACGGCACGCACGGGCGCGGCCTGGCGCCTGGCGATGGCCGCCGAGAGCATGGACGACGCGGCGGTGCACACCATCGACGCCTGGTGCCAGCGCATGTTGCGCGAACACGCTTTCGACAGCGGCTGCCTGTTCGACGAGGAGCTGGCGGCCAACGAAAGCGCGATGCTGGCCGAGGCGGCGCGCGACTACTGGCGGCAGCAGTTCTACCCCCTGTCCGCCGCGGCGCTGGACCTGGCGCTGGCGGTGTGGGGCGGCGTCGATGCGCTGGCCCGCGCCGCGCAGCCGCTCAGCGACCACGAGCTGCCGGCCGGTGCGGGCGCCGGCAGCCTGGGCGAGCTCATCGACGGACTGTGCGCCGACCGTGCCGCCACGCTGGCCAGGCTCAGGCAAGGCTGGGCCGAGCGGGCGCGCGAGATGCGGGCCTGGCTGGATGGCCAGTACGACGCCGCCGCCTGCCCGTTCGACAAACGCAAGCTGACGCAGACGAACTACACGAAGTGGCTGGCCGCGCTGGGGGCCTGGGCCGGCGACCCGCAGGCCGGGACGCCCGAGATGAAACTCGGCGCCACGCGACTGACACCGGCAGGCCTGCAGGGCGCGATCAAGCCCGGCGCAGGCGTCACGCCGCCGCCGCCTTTCGAAGCCTTCGCGCAGTTGATGCAGGCGTTGGCCGCCATGCCGTCGCTGGCACCGGCATTGCGCCTGCACGCCGCCGCGTGCATCCAGCGTCGCCTGGCCGAACTCAAGCAGCAGGCCGGCACTTTCGGCTTTGCCGACCTGCTGCGCCGGCTCGACCAGGCGCTGGATGCCGCGCACAACGGCGCCAACGCCGAGCGGCTGCGCCAGCGCATCCTGGCGCAGACCCCGGTGGCCTTGATCGACGAGTTCCAGGACACCTCGCCGCTGCAGGCGCGCATCTTCGAGCGCCTGTACCGCATCGCCGACAACGCGCGTGACACTGCGCTGCTGCTGATCGGCGACCCCAAGCAGTCGATCTACGGCTTTCGCGGCGCCGACATCCACAGCTACCTCGACGCGCGCCGCGCCACCGCCGGGCGCCACTACGTGCTGGGCACCAACCACCGCTCGACGCAAGCGCTGGTGGCGGCGGTGAACGAGGTCTTCGAGCGCGCCGAGGCCAGGCCCGGCGAGGGTGCCTTCATGTTCCGCGCCGGAGGTGAGGGCGGGCCGGCCGACGACCCGCTGCCCTTCGTGCCGGTGGCGGCGCGCGGCCGCGAAGAGTCGTTCGTCACGTCCGACGGGCCGGTGGCTGCCGTCACGCTGGCGCTGGACAGCGAACTGCAGGACACCGGAACCCACCTGCGACTGTTCGCCCAGTCCTGCGCCGAGCGCATCGTGACCCTGCTCAACGATGCCGGTGCCGGCTTCCGGCACCCCACGCTGGGCCTGCAGCGCCTGCGGCCGGCCGACATCGCGGTGCTCGTGCGCAGCGGCCGTCAGGCGGCTGCAGTGCGCCAGGCGCTGCGCCGGCGCGGCGTGGCGTCGGTCTACCTGTCCGACAAGGATTCGGTGTTCAGCGGCACCGAGGCGCGCGACCTGCTGCGCCTGCTGCAGGCCGTGGCCTCGCCGCTGGATGCGCGCCTGGCGCGCGCCGCGCTGGCCACGCGCACGCTGGGCCTGTCGTTGGCCGAGCTGCAGCAACTGGCCGACGACGACGAGGCCTTCGACGTGCGCAGTGAACAACTGCGGCAGCTGAACGCCGTCTGGCAGGGGCAGGGCGTGCTGGCGATGCTGCGGCGGGCA
The DNA here is from genome assembly GCA_030680415.1 of Rubrivivax sp. Taxonomy (GTDB): domain Bacteria; phylum Pseudomonadota; class Gammaproteobacteria; order Burkholderiales; family Burkholderiaceae_C; genus Rubrivivax. The sequence goes on along the minus strand of JAUXVE010000061.1, from coordinate 11,970 downwards.
CTGCACCTGCTGGGCCTGCCGGGGCGCTGGCTGGCGGCATCGGGCGGCGCCGCCACGCCGGCCACCGGCAACGACGAAGCCGGAGGCGAGCGCCGCCTCACCAACGTCCTGCACCTGGCCGAATTGCTGCAGGCGGCAAGCGCCCGGCTCGATGGCGAGCAGGCCCTGATCCGCTGGCTGGCGGCGCAGATGCGGGGCGACGCCGGCGCCGGCGACGAGCAGGTCGTGCGCCTGGAAAGCGACGCCGACCTCGTCCAGGTGGTCACCGTGCACAAGGCCAAGGGCCTGGAATACCCGCTGGTCTTCCTGCCCTTCGCAGCCAGTTTCCGCGGCGTGGACAGGGCGCGCCTGTCCCACGTCAGGCTGGCCGACGCCGAGGGCCGGCGCGCGCTGCACCTGCAGTTGACCGACGAGCTCGTCGCGGCGGCCGACCGCGAGCGACTGCGCGAGGACCTGCGCCTGCTCTATGTCGCGCTGACGCGCGCCCGGCATGCGTTGTGGCTGGGTCTGGCGCCGTTGAGGGTTGGCATGAGCCCGGCCTGCACGTCGCACCGCAGTGCCATCGGCTACGTCCTGGGCGGCAGCGCGCCGACCGATGCCGCGGGCTTTGCTGCGCAGGTCGAGGCGCTGGCGCGGGCCGCGGCCGGCGTCGTCGTCGTGCCGCCACGGGAAGGCGCGCACACGCTGCTGCGCGCACGCAGCGAGGCGCTGCCCTTGCGCCCGCTTGCCGCCTATGCCGCCAGCTTCGAGCGCCGCTGGTCGATCGGCAGCTTCACGGCGCTCGTGCGCGCGTTGCCGGGGTCGGTGAGCGTGGCCGCGGCGCGCGACGACGAAGTGCCTGCGCCGGCCGCCGCGGCGACCGACGGCGTGGACACCGGCGGCACGCTGGCGGAAGCCGACGCCGCACTGCCGACCGCGCGGCGCCCCGCTGCCGGAACCAGCGCGGCCTGGCACGCCTTCCCGCGTGGGGCGGTGCCGGGCAACTTCCTGCACGACCAGCTCGAATGGCTGGCCGGCGAGGGCTTCGCACTCGACAGCTCGCCCGATCTGCAGCAGCAACTGCAGCGCCGCTGCGAACAGCAGGGCTGGGGCCATCAGGCCGGCGCAGTGCGGGTCTGGCTGGGTGCCGTACTCGACACCGAGCTGCCGGCTGTCGGCGCACCGCTGGCGGCGATCGACCGCCTGCTGCCCGAGATGGAGTTCTGGTTCCCGAGCGACGGCCTGGTGGCCAGCCGCGTCGACACGCTGTGCCGCACGCACCTGCTGGCGGGCACGGACCGCCCGGCGCTGCCCGAGCGCGAACTGCGCGGCATGCTGATGGGCTTTGCCGACCTGGTGTTCGAACACGGCGGCCGCTGGTGGGTGCTCGACTACAAGTCCAACGCGCTGGGGCCGACCGATGCCGACTACACCCCCGCGGCGCTGCAGGCCGCGATGGCCGAACACCGCTACGACGTGCAGGCCGCGCTCTATCTGCTGGCGCTGCACCGCCTGTTGCGCCTGCGCCTGGGGCCGGGCTACGACCCGGCGCGGCAGCTCGGTGGCGCGGTCTACTTCTTCATCCGCGGCATCCATGGCCCGGCGCGCGGCTGTCACCACGTGGCGCCGCCGCTGGCGCTGCTGGCAGCGCTGGACGCCTTGCTGCAAGGTACGCCGGAGGCGGTGCCATGACCGGCCACGGGCTGCTGCACGACCTGCAGGCCTGGTGCGACGCCGGCTGGCTGCGTCGCCTGGATGTCGCCTTCGCCCGCTTCGTGCTCGATCTGTGTCCCGAAGCCACGGCACCGGTGGTGATGGCTGCAGCGCTGGCGGCGCACACCGAGGGGCGCGGCCACAGCTGTCTGGACATCGACGAGCTGCTGGACGAAGCCGACGCGCTGCCCGGCTGGCCGGCGCCCGCACGCCAGGCGTGGCGCACGCTGATGTCGGCGTTGCCGGCGCACCCTGCCGACTGGATCGCCGCGCTGCAGGCCAGTCCGCTGGTGTGGCTGGACGACCCGGCCCGCGCCGACGCCGCTGCGGGCGGCCAGACACCGCTGGTGCTGCGCGGCACGCGGCTGTACCTGCGCCGCTACTGGCGCTTCGAGCAACGTGTGGCGGCGCAGGTGCTGCAGCGCACCGCGGTGCCGAAAGCGGTGGACGAAGTCGCCGCGCGGCGCTGGCTGGACTGCCTTTTCCCGCCGCCCGGCACGCCGGGCCTGGACTGGCAGAAGCTGGCCTGCGCGCTGGCCTTGCGCGGCGGCCTGACCATCGTCACCGGCGGCCCGGGCACCGGCAAGACCTACAGCGCGGCGCGGCTGCTGGCGCTGCTGTACGCGCTCGATCCTGCGCCCGAGCGGCTGCGCGTGGCGCTGGCCGCACCCACCGGCAAAGCCGCGGCGCGGCTGAAGCAGTCGATCGACGTCGCGCTGGCCGGCCTGCAGCAGCGCCTGGGCGATGCGCTGCCGCTGCAGCAGTTGGCCGCGCACATCGGCCCGGCGCGCACGCTGCATGCGCTGCTCGGTGCGCGCCCCGATACACGCCGTTTCCGTCACGACGCGGCACACCCGCTGGCCCTGGACGTGGTGATCGTCGACGAGGCGTCGATGGTCCACCTGGAGATGATGGCCGCGCTGCTGGACGCGCTGCCACACCAGGCGCGTGTGATCCTGCTCGGTGACAAGGACCAGCTCGCTTCGGTGGAAGCCGGCGCCGTGCTCGGCGAGTTGTGCCGCGATGCCGAGCAGGGGCGCTATCGGCCGGACACCGCGGATTTCGCCCTCGCGGTGACCGGGCAGGCGATCCCCGCGGCTTTTGTGTCCGCCGGCCCGCCATTGGCGCAGCAGACGGTGATGCTGCGCCGCAGCCGCCGTTTCAGCGGCGCCATCGGCGAACTGGCCGCGGCGGTCAACCGCGGCGACGGCACGGCCGCGCTGGCCCTGCTGCGCGACGCGCCGGGGCCGGCCCTGCACTGGCTGGACGCCTCGTCGCCCGCGGCCGTCGTGCGGTTGGCGCTCGCCGGACGTGCCGGTGCCGAGGGCGGCCACGACGGCTATCTGCGTGCGCTGCACGGCCGACCGGCCGGCAGCGATGCGGCGGCCTTCGATGCCTGGGTGCGCGCCGCGCTCGCCGCCTTCGACCGCTTCCGCCTGCTGTGCGCGCTGCGCGAAGGCGAGTGGGGCGCTGCGGGGCTGAATATCGCCATCGAGCGCGCCCTCGTCGCTGCCGGGCGGCTGAACCGGCAGGGCGACTGGTACGAAGGCCGCCCGGTGATGGTGACGCGCAACGACCCGGGCCTGGGCGTCTTCAACGGCGACATCGGCATCACGCTGCGGCCGGCCACCCCGGGCTCGCCGCTGCGCGCGTATTTCCTGGACGGCGACCGGCTGCATTCGGTGGCGGCGAGCCGCCTGCCCAGTGTCGAGACCGCCTACGCGATGACGGTGCACAAGAGCCAGGGCTCGGAGTTCGAACACGCGGTGCTGGTGCTGCCGCCGCAGGCCAGCGCCTTGCTGACGCGCGAACTGGTCTACACCGGCATCACACGCGCCCGCTCGTCGTTCACGCTGGCCAGCGCCGGCACAGCCGTCTTTGCCGCGGCGCTGGCGCAGCGCACGCGGCGGGCCAGCGGTTTGCTGGAGCGGCTGGCCCGGGCGCCCGATGCAGCCGCGTCGTGACGCTGCGCGCCGCGGCGGCCGCCGGCAGCGCGGGCAGAATGCAGGCTCATCACCAGGACGCGTCCCCGAGCCCCGATGAAACAAGCCTCACTCTTCGACGACAAGCAAGCCGGCACCTCGTTGCCGTTGGTCGGCGTGCCCGGCAGCCGCACCGCGCTGAGCCCGGCGCAGAAGCTCTTCAACAAGCTGATCGAGCGCATCGGCACGCAGCGGCAACTGCTGCAGCAATGGCGCGACTTCGTGCCGCAATACCAGCAGCGCTACGCTGCCGACGTGGCGCCGCTGCAGGGCCGCCTGCGCGAGAAGCGGGTGGCGATGGTGAGGCTGCTCGACCAGGCCATGGGCCACAAGTCGCTGGGCAAGTCGCAGCGCGCCAAGGTCGCCGACATCCTGCTCGGGCAGGTGTCGGAACTGCTGGCCGACGGCCCCGACGACGAGCTGGTGCGGCTGCACGACAAGTACAGCGACGTCAGTTTCGAGGAGGCGCAGCGCGAGGACCTCGACCTCGCGCAGGCCATGGCCGGCAGCATCTTCGGCGTCGACCTGGGAGACGACCACGGCGCCACGACAGCCGAAGAGCTGGCACAACGTATCGCCGAGAAGGTGCGCGCAGCGAAGCAGGCCGAGCAGGCGCAGCCGCCGGCGCGCGGCCGCAGGAAGAGCGCCAAGGCCGCCGCCAGGGAGGCCCAGCGCGAACAGGCCGCGCAGGGCGCGAGCCGTTCGCTGCGCGAGGTCTATCGACTGCTGGCCAGCGAACTGCACCCCGATCGCGAAACCGATGCCGCGCAGCGCGCGCGCAAGACAGCCCTCATGCAACAGGTCAACCAGGCCTACGCGGCGGGCGACCTGCTGGCCTTGCTGGAGCTGCAGCTGCGCATCGAGCAGATCGACCCCGGCGCCCTGGCCGGCCTGGCGCAGGACCGGCTGGCCCACTACAACCTGGTGCTGCAGCAGCAGCTGCAGCGCCTGCAGGACGAGCTGGACGAAGTCCGGACGCCCTTCGTCATGGGCCTGGGCGGCCGCGTGCCGCGTGAATTCACGCCGGACCTGGTGTTGCAGGGTCTGGCGGCCGACGTGCACCAGCTGCGCACGACGCTGCGGCACATCGAAACCGATCTCGTCGCCTTGCAGGACATCAAGGTGCTCAAGAACAGCCTGCGCCACTACCGAGTGGGACAGAACGACGACGACGACATCGACATGCTCGAAAGCCTGCTGCTGGACGCCTTGCAGGACCGGCCGCGAAGGCGCTGAGGTCGCTGGCGGGTCCAAGGCCGCTGCAGGCGCGCGCGCCCGTGCCGAGACACCCCGCGAAGCAGGCCACAATCCGCCTCGCCCGGCCGCACTGCAGCGGCCCCTTCCGACAATGAAACCGAACTCCAGCGTGACGACGCTCAGCCAGCGCGAAGACCCGTCCTCGGGCACCCGGGTCCGTCGCCGTGAGTGTCGGCCCGGCAAGGGAACATCGGCGTGACGCTGGAGGACGACGAACACGGCATGCGCCTGGCGCTCGACCAGGCGCACAACGCCTGGCTGGTGGGCGAGGTGCCGGTGGGCGCGGTGATCCTGCGCCGCACGGCCGAAGGGGTGCAGGTCGTCGCCACCGGCTACAACCGGCCGATCACCACGCACGACCCGACGGCGCACGCCGAGATCGTGGCGTTGCGCCACGCTGCGACGCTGCTGGAGAACTACCGCCTGCCCGAGTGCGAGCTCTACGTGACGCTGGAGCCGTGTGCGATGTGCTCGATGGCGCTGCTGCACGCGCGCTTCAAGCGTGTCGTCTTCGGCGCGCCCGACCCCAAGACCGGCGCCGCAGGTTCGGTGCTGGACCTCTTCGCCGAGCCGCGGCTCAACCACCAGACCGCAGTCGTCGGCGGCGTGCTGGCCGAGGCCTGCGGCGCGCTGTTGCGCGACTTCTTCGCCGAGCGCCGCGCGCAGCAGCGAGTCGAGCGCCCGGCGAGCGCAGCTGCAGTCGGCGAGCCCATCCCGGCCGGCGAGGCCATCGAGATCGAGCCGCCGCCGGACCCCATCTGATGCCGCGAATGACACCGCTGAACCTCTTCACCCCGGCCGGCGTGGTGCCGCGCGCTGCGCCGCTGCGGCTGGCGGTGCGCCGCCTGCGCACGCTCGGCTTCGACGTGCAGCTCGATGACAGCGCGTTGGCGCGACAGCAGCGTTTCGGCGGCGACGACGAGACCCGGCTGGCGGCCCTGCACCGCGTGGCAGAACAGGCGCCGGCCATCGCCATGGCCACCCGCGGCGGCTATGGCCTGACGCGGCTGCTCGACCGCGTGCGCTGGAAGCTGCTGGCGCGCAGCGTCGAGCGCGGCACGCGCTGGGTCGGCCACAGCGACATGACGGTGCTGCAACTGGGCCTAATCGCGCACACGGGTTGCGGCAGCTGGGCCGGGCCGATGGCGCTGGACGACTTCGGCCGTGCCCTTGAGGCCGGCGGCGTCGACGAAGTCACGCGCGACTGCTTCGTCGAAGCGATGGCCGGCGAACTGGAAGCCGTCGGCTTCCGCACCGAGCCCGGCTTTGACGGCCTGGGCGTCAAGGGGCCGCTGTGGGGCGGCAACCTGACGATGTTGTGCTCGCTGCTGGGCACCAAGCACTGGCCCGCGGTGAAGAACGGCATCCTGTTCCTGGAGGACGTCAACGAGCACCCCTACCGCATCGAACGACAGCTGCTGCAGTTGCACCAGGCCGGCGTGCTGGCGCGGCAGAAGGCCGTCGTGCTGGGTGCCTTCAGCGCCTGGAAACCGTCGCCGCTGGACCGCGGCTACAGCATGAAGACCGTGGTGGCGCTGATGCGGTCGGTGTCGCGCACCCCGATACTCACGGGTTTGCCGTTCGGCCATGTGCAGCCCAAGGTGACGCTGCCGGTGGGGCGCCGTGTGCAACTGCTGGTCGAGGGCCGCAACGTGTTGATCGGATGGTGATGGTCGCGGCAGCCCGGGCCGGGACGTCCCGGTTCACGAACCTTGCGCGAGGGCCGACGGCAGCGCAGCGCTCGCTCGGGCGTGCGCTGCTGGCCGGTGGCGTCGTCGTGCTGGCCACGGCTTGCAACAACAACCCCTGGCCCGACGAGGCGGCGGCGTCCAACACGCTGTACAGCGCGGTCGTCGAGAGCTCGCCGCGCCACCTGGACCCGACGGCCTCGTACTGGTCCAACGACACGCCCTACACCTACCAGATCTACGAGCCGCCCTACGGCTACCACTACCTGAAGCGGCCCTTCCAGCTGGTGCCCAAGTCGGCGCGCGAAGTCGTCAAGCCGCGCTACCTCGGCAAGAACGGGCAGCCGCTGCCCGACGACGCGCCGGCCGAGACGGTGGCCGAAAGCATCTACGACGTGCCCATCAAGCCGGGCATCCTGTTCCAGCCGCACCCGGCATTCGCCAGGGACGAACAGGGTCGCCATCGCTACCACGCCATGCAGCCGGCCGACCTGGGGCCGCGGCGCAGCCCGCTGGAATTCGAGCACCAGGGCACGCGCGAACTGGTGGCCGACGATTTCGTCTACGCGCTCAAGCGCCACGCCACGACGCGCATCACGACGCCGATCTTCAGCACCTTCGCCGAATACGTGGTCGGCCTGCGTGAATACGGCGAGCTGATCAGGAAGGAAGACGACGCGCTGCGACAGGGGCTGGATCCGGCGAGCCTGGACAAGCCCTTCCTGGACTTCCGCCGCTGGGAGCTCTCCGGTGCGTCGGCGCCCGACAAGCACCTGCTGCGCGTGCGCATCAAGGGCAAGTACCCGCAGTGGAGCTACTGGATGCAGATGACCTTCATGGCCCCGGTGCCGTGGGAGGCCGACGCCTTCTACGCCCAGCCCGGCATGGCCGAGCGCGGACTCACGCTCGACACCTGGCCGGTCGGCACGGGGCCGTACATGATGGTCGAGTTCGTCAAGGACCGCCGCCACGTGCTGCAGCGCAACCCCAACTACCGCGGCGAGCCCTATCCCTGCGAAGGCATGCCCGGCGACAAGGAAGCCGGCCTGCTGGACGACTGCGGCAAGCCCACGCCCTTCATCGATCGCCTGGTGTCGGTGATCGAACGCGAGGCGGTGCCGATGCGCGGCAAGTTCCGCCAGGGCTTCTACGACGTCCAGGTCTTCGAGCGCACCGACACCGGCAACGACTATGTGGTGGACATGCAAGACAGCGAGGAGGTGCGCAGCGAGTACCTGGACAAGGGCTTCCGGCTCGAGCAGTTCTCCGACGTCAACAGCTACTTCATCGGCTTCAACATGCTCGACCCGGTGATCGGCGACGGCGAGACACCCGAGGCGAAGGCGCGCAATCGCAAGCTGCGCCAGGCCATCAGCATCGCCATCGACTGGGAGGAATACGCCAAGGTCTTTCCGAAGAAGGCCGGCCCGACGGCGATGAGCCCGCTGCCGCCGGGCATCTATGGCTCGCGCGAGGGCACGCTGGAAGGCGTCAACCCGGTGACGCACGAGGTCGCGGGCGGCCAGGTCGTGCGGCGAGCGATCGCCGAAGCCAAGCGGCTGATGGTCGAGGCCGGCTACCCCAACGGCCGCGATGCCCAAAGCGGCCGCCCGCTGGTGCTGAACTACGACTTCTACGCCCCGGCTACGCCCGAGCGCAAGCCCGAGATCGACTGGGTGGTGCGCCAGTTCGCCAAGATCGACATCCAGCTCGAAGTGCGCGCCACCGACAACAACCAGTTCCAGGACAAGGTGCGCAAGGGCAGGTACCAGGTGTTCTGGCTGGGCTGGAACGCCGACTACCCCGACGCCGAGAACTTCATGTTCCTGCTCTACAGCAAGGCCGGCAAGACCAGGTACGACGGCGAGAACACCTCCAACTACGACAGCGCCGAATACGACCGCCTGTTCGAGCGCATGAAGTCGCTTGACGACGGGCCCGAGAAGCAGCAGCTCATCGACCAGATGGTGGCCCTCGTGCGCGAGGACGCGCCGTGGACGATGGGCTTCTTCCCCTATGCCTCGGCGGCCGTGCAGCAGTGGGTGCACAACAGCAAGCCGGCGATCCTGGTGCGCGACCAGGGGCGTTACCTGCGGCTGGACGTGAGCCAGCGCGTCGCGCGCCAGCAGCAGTGGAACAGCCCGGTGTGGTGGCCGCTGATCGGCCTGGCCGTGCTGGCACTGGCGCTGGTGTGGGTGGCGCGGCGCCACCTGCGCCGCCGCGAGCGCACCAACGCACGTGGCGAGGTGCTGGCGTGAGGATCCAGCACGGGGCGCGACAGGCCCTCACCCCAGCCCTCTCCCGCAAGCGGGAGAGATCGATGCGTCGCGAGGCATCGCCGGCTTGTGCCCCGGAACCGCGGGTATTGCCCCCTCTCCCACTTGTGGGAGAGGGTTGGGGTGAGGGTCGTGCGTGCCCCTCCCACCCTCACCCCAACCCTCTCCCGCCCAGGCGGGAGAGGGGGCCATGCAGTTCACGCTGGTGGCGGTTCCTGGGTAGGGTGGGGGTGAGGGCCCGCGACGTACCACTGTGCCTGGCGCCGCCCCTCACCCCAGCCCTCTCCCCAGAGGGGAGAGGGGGCAAATACGAATTTGGCCCAGGAGCTCTCATGCGCTCAGCCACCGCCTTGCTTGACCGACAGCCCGACACGCCGCACGCCGGCACGCTGCAGCGTGTCCATCACGCGCACCACGCTCTCGTAGCGCACGCTGCGGTCGGCGCTGATGACCACCGGCACCTCGGCGTTGCCGCCCTGCTTGTCGCGCACGCGCGCAGCCAGTTGCGCCAGCACCAGGCTCACCGGTTCCTGCTGGTCGACGCGCAGACGCAGCTTCTCGTCGCTGCCGACGATGACCTCGATCACGCTGCTGGGCCGCTGCTGGCTCTTGCCCACCGTCGGCAGGTCCACCAAGCCGGTGGTGATGAGCGGCGCGGTGACCATGAAGATGATCAGCAGCACCAGCATGACGTCGATGAACGGCACCATGTTGATCTCGTTCATCGAGCGGCGGCCGCGACTGCCGCGCATGGTGACGTGAGGCATCAGCGGACCCCGGAGCCCATGGCGGTGGTGGCGGCGGCCGGCTGCCCTGCGTTGCGCTGCAGGATGTTGCTGAACTCCTCGATGAAGGTCTCGAACTGGATCGCGATGCGGTCGATGTCGCGCGCGAAGCGGTTGTAGGCCACCACCGCCGGGATGGCGGCGAACAGGCCGAGGGCGGTGGCCACCAGTGCCTCGGCGATGCCCGGCGCCACGGTGGCCAGCGTCACCTGCTGCAGGTTGGACAGGCCGACGAAGGCGTGCATGATCCCCCACACGGTGCCGAACAGGCCCACGTAGGGGCTGACCGAACCCACGCTGGCCAGGAAGCTGAGGTTGCTTTCGACGACGTCGAGCTCGCGCTGGAAGCTGGCGCGCATGGCGCGGCGGGCGCCGTCGAGTTGCGCGCCGGCGTCCAGGTGCTTCTCGCGCAGCTTGAAGAATTCGCGCATGCCGCTGGCGAAAATGCGCTCCATGGCTGATGTTTCTGCCTTCTTCGTCACCGCCTGGTTGAGCTCGGTCAGGCTGCGGCCGGACCAGAACTCGCGCTCGAACTCGTCGTTGCTGTTGCGCACGCGCCTGAGTCCGAAGAGCTTGCCGAAGATCACCGTCCAGCTCACCAGCGAGGTGATGGCCAGCCCGGCCATGACGAGTTGCACGACCAGGCTGGCCTGCAGGACGAGCGCGGTGATCGAAAGGTCTTGCGTCATGCCAGGGTGTTCATCAGCTCGGTGGGAATGCGGCGTGGCCGGAACGTTCCTTCGTCGACGCAGCCGATGCGGATCTCGCCTTCGGCCAGCAGTGTGTCACCACGCCAGGCCTGTTGCGCGATGGTCATCGAGGCCCTGCCGGACGCACGCAACTCGACGGTGACCTCCAGCAGGTCGTCCAGCCGCGCCGGCGCGCGGTAGCGCAGGGTCGTGTCGGTGACGACGAAGAGGGCGCCGGTGCGTTCACGCAGCGCCTGCTGGCCGCAGCCCAGGGCGCGCAGCCACTCGGTGCGCGCACGTTCGAAGAACTTCAGGTAGTTGGCGTAGAAGACCACGCCGCCGGCGTCGGTGTCTTCCCAGTAGACCCGCAGCGGGTGGCGAAACGGCGCCGGCGGGGCAGGGGGCAAGAGGGCGGAGGGCTCGGCAGCAGTCGTCATCGGCGCCGGCATGATACCGGCTGCTCTCGCGGCGGCCGCCTGGACGTTCGAGCCAAGCTGCGCCTATGCCAGCGCTTCGCGGACAACCTCGGGATGCTTACGTGCAATGCGAATGAGCGCCTGCGCTGCACCTGACGGCGACCTGCGACCTTGCTCCCACTCTTGGAGCGTGCGCGTTGAGATGCTCAGCGCCGAAGCAAACTCAGACTGCGACATTCCTGTGCTCTGCCGTGCCTCAACGACCTCGTTCACCTCAACCTCGGTGACCCGGGCGAACTTTCTCGCCTTCATCTGGCGGACAGACTCCAAGAGTTTGCGGCCAAGTTCCTCGCCGGTAGATTGTGTCTTGGAGGGTTTACGAGTGGTCATCTTCGATCTCCTTGCGGATTGCCTTGAGAATGTGACCAGGAATGGTGTCCTTCTCGGCCTTCGGATACACAAGCAGCATGCATAGTTCGCCAGCTTCGAGCCGGCTGAAGTACGTCCATCGATCTCATTGCGTAACCGTGCTTGTGAAGATCGACTACTGAGGCACGACCTTGCGGTACACCGGCCCCCAGGTCGGGTGCCCGGCCTCGGGCCGGCTGAGCTGGAAAGCCGGGTCGGCGGCACGCGCGGCGCGGAAGGCGACTTCGCACTCCGCCAGGCGTTCGCTGGTGCAGGTGATGAAGCCCAGCAGCTTGTGCGCGCTGGCCTGGTCGCGGCCGCTGCGCAGGCCGGCGGCCAGGGCCTTGCGCAGCGCTGTTTCGGCCTGTGCGTACTGGCCGTCGTCGTAGGCGCGGATGCCTTCGAACAGGGCGCGCTCGGCGGGGCGCTCCATCAGCTCGGCCAATCCCACCGTTGCCGGCAGCGGTGTCTGCGGCAGCGAGTCGCAACCCGCCAGCAGCGCCAGCGCCGCCACGGCCGTGCCGGCGCAGAGCGTGCTGCGGGTCTTCATGGCGAGAAGCGGTGGCGCACCGTCACCGGCCTGTCGGCGCTGACCTGCACGGTGGTGGTGTAGGGCGGGAAGTCGGCGTTGCGCACCGTGACCGTGTGTGTGCCCTCGGCCAGCGACAGCCGCGTCAGCGGCGGTGTCGTGCCGGCAGGCGCGCCGTTGACCTCGATCGTGCCCCAGGGGCTGATGGCCAGTTGCAGCGAACCCGTAAGCACGGCGGCCGCGGCCGG
>JAUXVE010000058.1 GCA_030680415.1 Rubrivivax sp. | reverse complement strand
CAACTGAAGCCCGCTCAGGCAGCCCCCGGCATCGCAGCATCGCGATCAACTCAGACAGGGGCAGGAAACCCATAATCCGACCGTCCTGCCTGGGGGAGTTTGAGTGGCCACAGGTGGGGGAATTTGAAGTGGCCATCAGGGTTCCTGGCGCGCCCCGAGCTCGCGCCGGTGGACGAGTCGTGTGCCGCCGAGCGCGCGCTGCACGCCGCGTTGCTGGAGTCGCCGACACACAAGGTGACCGCCGAGCGGCTGGCCAGGCTGCAGGACGCCGACGCGCGCGAGAACTACGCCGTCTTCCTGCGCTTTCGCGACGCGCTGCTGGCCGCGGGTACGCTGCAGGCGTTCTACATCGGCCTGTTTCGCCGCGGCGTCGTCGATGTGCCACCGCTGTTCATCGACCTGCTGGTGCAGGCCATGCTGCGTGGCCTGCTCGACGACTGTGCGGGCGATGTCGAGGGTGCCTTCGATGCACGCGCCGCCGAGCTGCTGTTCCGCCCGCAGCGCATCACCGTGCAGGAAGGGCGCGTGCTCGCCGCCGACCGCGACGCCATCGACCTGCTGCAGGAAACCGCCGGCCTGGGTGAACTCGGCCGCCTGCTGCGCCAGGCGCAGGTGCAGACCAAGTCGCTCGACGTCGTGGTGCTGACCGAAGGCAACGCCGCCCGCTACTGGGCCGGTGCCGCTGCCGGGCGCTACCACATGCTGCTGGACCTGACGCACGAACTCACGCAGGACCTCGGCCACGGCCTGCAGTTCCGGCTGTCGAATGCGCGTTCGGGGCTGCCGGCGCTGGCGCGGGTGCTCGAACGCTGGGTGGCGCACCTGCTGGGCGTGCAGGTGCAGATCGAACCGGTGCAGCGCATCGACGATGCGCAGTGGCGCTGGCACATCGGCCTGGACGCCGAAGCCACCGCGCTGCTCAACGACCTCTACGAGGACCGCCTGGTCGACGACGAGCGCCGCCGCCGCCTGGTGAGCCTGTTCAGGCTGGAATTTGACGACGCCGCCGAGATGCGCACCGACGTCGCCGGCCGCCCGGTCTACCTGGGCCTGGCGAGCAATGCCGAAGGCGTGCTGCGGCTCAAGCCGCAGAACCTGCTGCTGAACCTGCCGCTGGCGCCGTCGTCCTGAGGATCATCCCCAGGCGCCGGCCTGTGACCGGCAACCCCGGGTGTGGCTCCCTCTCCCACTTGTGGGAGAGGGCTGGGGTGAGGGTGGTGGCGGTCGTCACCCGAGCGCGCGCGCCGCCAGCACCGGGATCAGCGCGGCGCGGTACTCCGCCGAGGCATGCAGGTCGCTGTTGAGTTCATCGGCGGCGACGGTCGCACCCGCCAGCGCAGCGGCCGACCAATCAGCGGCCAAACGGGCTTCCAGTTCGGTGGCACGAAACACGCCGTTGGCCCCCGCGCCGGTGACGGCCACGCGCACGCCGGCCGGTCCCTGGCTCACGAACACGCCGACCAGCGCGAAACGCGACGCCGGCTGCCTGAACTTCTGCCAGCCCGCCTGGCGCGGAATGGGGAAACGCACCGCGGTGATGATCTCGCCTTCGGCCAGCGCCGTCGTGAACAGGCCCATGAGGAATTCTTCGGCCGACAGCGTGCGCGTGTTGGTCTGCACCGTGGCACCCAGCCCGAGCACCGCCGCCGGCCAGCAGGCGGCGGGGTCGTTGTTGGCCAGGCTGCCGCCGAGGGTGCCGCGGTGGCGCACCTGGCGGTCGCCGATGCGGCCGGCCAGGTCGGCCAGCGCCGGGATCGCGCGCTGCACTTCCATCGAGGCCGCCACCGCCGCATGCGTGGTGCCGGCACCGATGGTGACCGAGTCCGCATCGACGACGATGCCCTGCAGTTCGGCGACGCCGCCCAGGTCGACCAGCAGCGGCGGTGCCGAGAGGCCGAGTTTCATCGACTGCAGCAGGCTCTGGCCGCCGGCAATCAGCCTGGCGTCTTCCTGCGCTGCGGCGTGCGCCGCAGCGGCGAGCGTGGTCGGGGTCTGGTATTCGAAAGCCTGCATCTCGGGATTCTCCTGCTGGGCCGGCGGGCGCCGGCCACGCGGCTTTCAGCCGCCGCCGCGCTGAGTGTAGAGGTCGAAGTAGCGCATGAACTCGCGCCGCGCCTGGGCCTCGACGCCGTCGAAACGATAGCGTACCGCCAGCCGCGGCATGCTGATGAGTGCGATGCGGCGTGGCGACAGCGCCGTCCAGCCGAGTTCCATCGTGCCGGCGCCGATCGAAACCACGGCCCGCCTCGGCGCCGGCAGCGCCAGTGCGTGATCGCGCACCGCGCCGGGCAGGCAACGCAGCCATTCGGCTTCGGTGAAACCCTGTTCGCGTTCGAAGAACGCGGGGATCTCGGTCGCCTCACCCATTCAGCCGCCGGCGATGGGCGGCCAGATGGCCAGCACGTCGCCTTCGGCCAGCGTGCGCGTGGCGCGCTCCGCGGGCGGCACGAAGTGGCCGTTGATCAGCACCAGGTGCACCATCTTCGGCGGCAGCTTGAAGGGCTCGACGACCTGCGCCAGGGTCGCGTCGGGGGCGACCTCGAGCGTCATCTGGTTGCCGGCGCGGCGTTCCAGGGGCAGGTATTCGGTGAGGCTGGCGTAAAGCTTGAAGGTGATCTGCATGGCCGTGATGTTGCCTCTCAAGCTCTCACACCCAGGCATGGGCATGCTGCGCCTGAGCGCTGGCCAGGTAGGCCTGCATCAGCAGCGTCGGGTCGTGCAGCAGCTTGTCCTTCCACGCGCCCAGCGCCACCTGGCCTTCGACCAGCCCGCGCATCACGCCGACGTGTTCGGTCCAGCCGATCGAGTTGCAGCCGACCAGGCGGTCGCCGCCGAACTGCAGGCTGAGGTGGCGGCCGGCCTCGCGGTCGGTCAACTCGACGTGTTCGCCACCGGGCACGCCGTCCCAGGCGCCGAAGCTGGCCGAGATCAGCCCCAGCGTGTCGAGCACGTTGATCTGCGTCACGCCGTGCAGTTCGGTCGCCAGGCCGACCATGTTCAGCGCCGCCACGCGCGCCTGCTCGGCGGCGTTGGGCTGGATGGCGCTGACGATGGTCTTGCCGCTGACCTTGTCGAAGGCCTCGGCGCAGTCGCCGGCGGCGTAGATGCCGGGCACGCTGGTCTGCAGGTGTTCGTCGGTGAGCACGCCGACCAGGCAACGCACGCCGCTGTCTTCCAGGAAGCCGATGTTGGGCTTGACGCCGGTGGCGCTGATGACGAGGTCGGCCTCGAGCACCGCGCCGGTGGACAGCTTCACCTTCATCACCTGGGTGGCATCGCGTTCGATGGCGTCGACGCGCGCTCCGGTGTGCACCGCGACGCCCTTCTTCTGGCACCAGTCCTTGATCATGCCGCCGGCGGTGGGGCCCATCATGCGCGGCACCATGCGATCGCCCATCTCGACGACGCTGAGTTTCACGTCGCGCGCGGCCAGCGCTTCCATGATGATGCAGCCGATGAAGCCGGCGCCCATCTGCAGCACGCGCGCGCCGGGGACAGCCAGCGACTGGATGGCGCGTGCATCGGCCAGCGTCCAGCAGGCGTGCACGCCGGGGCCGGCGATACCGGGAATCGGCGGTGTGGCCGGGCTGGAGCCGGTGGCGATGAGCAGGCGGTCGTAGCCCAGCCAGCTGCTGTCGTCGAGCTGCACCTGGCGCGCCGCGGTGTCGAGCTTGACAGCGCGGCCGCGCTTCAGCTCGATGCGCAAGCGCTGGTAGTGGCCGCCCTGGTGGCGCAGGTGCGTGCCCGGCTCGCCGATGTTGCCCATCAGCAGGTAGGGAATGGCCATGCGCGAGTAGGGCGCTTCGGGCTCGTCGCCGAGGATCGTGATCTCGTCGCCGGGGGCGTGCTTGCGGATCGTCTCGGCGGCGATGACGCCGGCCGGGCCGGCGCCGAGGATGAGGTGCTTCATCGGGGATGCTCCAAAAAGTGAACAAGGCGGTCCGAGAACCGCCTTGCCTGTCGACTCGTTGCCCGGGCGGCGTTACAGGCCGAGCCGTTGCCGCGTGTCGGCCTTGAGCTGGCCGTCGTTGTCCCAGCCGCGCAGCGCGTAATACTTGGGCAGCATCTCGGGCAGCTTGCTGACCAGGCCCTTGGCCGGGCCCGTCTTGGCCGGCTCGTTGAGCAGCCGCGGCGGCAGGTTGTCGTCCTTGCTGGTGAAGCCGGCGCGGTTGTTGAAGTCGCGTTCGATGTTCCAGATGCGCTCGCCGATCCTGGACAGGTTCTCCAGCGTGAACTCCTCGCCGCAGGCCGCGGCCACCTGCGGCTGCACGTCGGCCAGGCCCCAGGCGAAGCTGGTGAAGATGCAGATGCCGGCCGAGTCGAAGGTCGCGGTGGCGTCCTGGAAGGCGATGACGAGCTCGGGTTTGCCGTCTGCCGTGAGCGGGTCGGTCTTCACCGGGATGCCCAGCACCTCGCTGGCCACCGTGTAGCCGCGCAGGTGGCAGGCGCCGCGGTTGCTGGTGGCGTAGGCCAGGCCCATGCCCTGGATGCCGCGCGAATCGTAGGCCGGGAATTCCTGGCCCTTGACGCTCATGCTCAGTTCCGGGTGGCCGTACTTGGCCGTCAGGCGCTTCGAACCCTGGCCGATCTCACGCCCGAAGCCTTCGCCCTTGGCCGTGATCTCGGCGAAGTAGGCCAGCGCGGCGGCCGAGCCGAACTGGGCGTCGATGCCGAGCTGTTCCTTGCTCAGCACGCCCATGCCGTAGAGCTCCATCACCGCGCCGATGGTGGCGCCGAAGGTGATGGGGTCCATGCCGTGCTCGTTGCACAGCAGGTTGGCGTACTGCAGCGCTTCGAGGTCGTTGACGCCGTTGGCCGCGCCCAGCGCCCAGGCGGCTTCGTATTCGAGGCCGCCGCTGGCGCCCCAGTACTGCGGCTTGTTCTCGACCGTGAAGTGGCCCTTGTCCATCTTGCTGATGCGGCCGCAGGCGATGGTGCAGCCGAAGCAGGCCTGGTTGGTGACGAGGTGCTTCTTGCCGTCGCTGGCCCGCGGCGTGGCCATGGCTTCGGCCGAGATGTCCTTGGCTCCTTCGAACTGCACGTCGCCGTGGTTGCGCGTGGGCAGCGCGCCGATCTCGTTGATGACGTTCATCAGCACCTGCGTGCCGTAGGTCGGCAGGCCCTGGCCGGTGACGGCGTTGTCGTGCAGGATCTTCTTCTTCTCGTAGGTGACCTTCATGAACTCCTTGGGGTTGGCGATGTTGCCCACGCCCAGGGTGCCGCGAACGGCGATCGCCTTCAGGTTCTTGCTGCCCATCACCGCGCCCACGCCGGAGCGGCCGGCGGCGCGGTGCAGGTCGTTGACGACGGCCGCGAACAGCACCTTGTTCTCGCCCGCGGCGCCGATGCTCGACACACGCAGCAGCGGGTCCTGGTGCGCCGTCTTCAGTGCCGCCTCGGTTTCCCACACCGTCTTGCCCCACAGGTGCGCGGCGTCGTGCAGTGCGGCCTCGCCGTCCTGGATCGCCAGGTACACCGGCTTGCTCGAGGCGCCTTCGAAGATGACCATGTCCCAGCCGGCCATCTTCAACTCGGCACCCCAGTAGCCGCCGGAATTGCTGCAGGCAATGGCGCCGGTCAGCGGGCCCTTGGTGACCACCGTGTAGCGGCCGCCGGTGCTGGCCATGGTGCCGGTGAGCGGGCCGGTGGCCCAGATGATCTTGTTCTCGGCCGACAGCGGATCCACCTTCGGATCCATCTCTTCCACCAGGTACTTGGTGGCCAGGCCGCGCGAGCCGAGGAAGGCGCGGGCCCATTCCATGTTCAGCGGCTCGGACTTGACGGTGCCGGCGCTGAGGTCGACGCGAAGAATCTTTCCTGCCCAAGACATGTCGTTTGCTCCTCAGGCTGCGGGTTGGTTGCCGAGCTTGTCGGCCCAGGCGTGCATCTTGTCCAGGCCGGTCCAGTTGGCGTCGATGTAGGTGATGGCGCCGGTGGGGCAGGCTTCGGCACACGCCGGTTCGCCGCCGCAGAGGTCGCATTTCTGCACCTTGCCGGTTTCCTGGACGTAGTTGATGGTGCCGAAGGGGCAGGCGATGGTGCACACCTTGCAGCCGACGCAGGTGCTGTCGTTGACGATCTTGGCGCCGATCAGCTTGTCGATCGTGATCGCCTCCACCGGGCAGGCGTGCAGGCACCAAGCCTCGTCGCACTGGGTGCAGGTGTAGGGTACCTTGCGCCCGGTCTCATGGAAGTCGAACACCTTGATGCGCGACCTGGCCGGCGCAAAGACGCCGTAGTTCTCAAACGAGCAAGCCATCTCGCACTGAAGGCACCCGGTGCACTTCTCGGCGTTGATGTGAAGGCTTTTCTGCATGACGCTGTGTCTCCGCTTTCGTTCGGTGGGTATGGCGGGGAGGGAGCGGTAAGCAGCGCCCCCGACTCCGGGCCACTTGGGCATTGTGGGCAGCGCCAGCCTATGCACGCCTAGGCATAACCCTGAGCCAACGCGCCATCAAGGCGCAGGGGTCGCCGACGGCAGAAGAAAGCCCGGTCATGCCGGGCTTCGTGTGCTCTGGCCGGTGCAACGCGCTACGAATTGGCCCGCACTTCGTCGATCGTCGTCACGCCGGCCAGCACCTTCTCGATGCCGTCCTGGCGCAGGGTCTGCATGTCTTCGGCGAGGGCGTGGCGCAGGATCTCGTCGGCACGTCCGCCGGTCTGGATGAGGTGGCGCAGCGAACGCGACACCGTCATCAGCTCGTGGATCCCGGCGCGGCCGCGGTAGCCCGTCTTGTCGCAGTGGTCGCAGCCGACCGGCTTGTAGAGCGTGAGTCTGCCGCCGCTGCCGAAACGCTGCCGCCAGCCGGCCAGCACGTCGGCGGCGGCGGGCGCCTGCTCGACGCCGGCCAGCGCGGACATGTAATCGTGCAGCAGTTCGGTCTCGTCGTCGCTGCTGGCGACTGTGGCCTCGCGGCAGTGCGTGCACAGCTTGCGCACCAGTCGCTGCGCCAGCACGCCCAGCAAGGCGTCGGCGAAGTTGAAGGGGTCCAGGCCCATGTCGATCAGGCGCGTCGCCGTCTCGGGGGCGCTGTTGGTGTGCAGCGTCGACAGCACCAGGTGCCCGGTGAGCGAGGCCTCCACCGCGACCTGGGCCGTTTCCCTGTCGCGGATCTCGCCGACCATGATGACGTCGGGGTCGGCGCGCAGGAAGGCGCGCAGCGCCTTGGCAAAGGTCCAGTCGATGCGCGGGTTGACCTGCACCTGGCGCAGCCCGGGCTGGGTGATCTCGATCGGGTCTTCGGCGGTCCAGATCTTGCGCTCGGGCGTGTTGATGTGGCCCAGCGCCGAGTGCAGCGTGGTCGTCTTGCCCGAGCCCGTGGGGCCGACGCACAGGAGCATGCCGTAGGGGCGCTGGATGGCGGCCTTGAAGCGTTCGAGGTTGGCCGGGCTCAGGCCCAGCTCGTCCAGCGGGATCGGTTTGCTCGAGGTCAGCAGCCGCAGCACCACGTCTTCGCGGTTGCCCAGCGTGGGGATGGTCGCCACGCGCAGTTCGATGCGCATGCCCTGCACGAACTTGGCGAAGTTGATCTTGCCGTCCTGCGGCTTGCGCCGTTCGCTGATGTCGAGGTCGCACATGATCTTGATGCGGGCGACGACGGCATTGCGGTAGCTGTGCGGCAGCTCCAGGTAGGGCCGCAACTGGCCGTCCTTGCGGAAGCGGATGCGCACCTTCTCGCGGCCCGCCGGGCACTCGACGTGGATGTCGGACACGCCCTGGCTGTTGGCTTCGAGAACCATCGAGTTGATCAGCCGCACGAGCGAGTTGTCGGACTGCTCGATCGACGCCTCCTCGTCGTCTTCCGTGCCGGCCTCGACCCGTTCCATCGTCGCCAGCAGCTTGCCGGCGTCGCCCGGCTCGAAGTCGATGCCCATGCCCGGGTCGTAGTCGGCCAGCGCCATGTGCGCGGTGATGCCGATGCGCTCGTAGGCGCGAGCGATGGCCGTGGCCAGGACACCGGCACGCGACAGCACCGGCACCACCTTGCACTGCGCAGCGAACTCGATCTCGTCGATGGCCGCGCGGTTGGTGGGGTCTGCCATCGCCACCACCAGGCGGCCGGCGCGCACCAGCAAGGGCAGTGCCGGCACGCGCGCGGCCACGGCGTGCGGCAGCCGCGTCACGGCCTCGATGTCGGCGTGAAACTGCGCCACGTCCACCAACGGGTAGCCCATCTTGCGCGCCAGCGCGGTCTGCAGGTCGGCGCGCGAGACGAAACCCTTGCGCACCAGCAACTCGCCCAGCGGTACGCTGCGGTCGCTGTGCTGCTGCACCAGCGCCTCGCTCAGTTGCGCCTCGGTGATGTAGCCCAGGGCCGTGAGCGCCTCGCCGATGCGCACCATCGGCATGCGCGCCTGGCGCTCGACGGCCGCGGTCAGCTCATCGTGCGTGATGATCTGGTGCATCACGAGCAGGTCGCCGAGCTTGCGCGTGCGTAGCGCCTGCTGCTCGGACAAGGCCTCGCGCAACTGCTCGGTCGTGGTGACGTTCTGCGCCACCAGTGCCTCGCCGATGCGCACGCCGACTTCGGCATTGCCGTAAGCCGCCCGCGGCACGAACCAGCGCCGCAGCGAGCCCTTGTCGTCCAGCGGTTCGAACAGGAACAGGCCCCAGGGCTCCTCGCGGTGGCTGAGCGTCTTGCCTTCCCAGGCCGGGGCACCGTGCAGAAGGACGCTGAAGTCCTGCAGCGGCGGCACGGCGGTCGGGTCCGCCTGGTCGTCCGGGGCTGGCTGTGCCGCCAGTGGCTGGCGCAGCCGCAAGCGGCGAAACTGGTCGAAGCGCAGGTTCAGCGGCGCGCGCGAGTCGGTCAACTGAAGTTGCAGCATGGCACTCGCCGGGTCGAACAGCACCAGGCGGCCTTCGAGCGCCTTGCCGTTGAGCCCCTCGATCTGGCAGGGTGGCGGCACCGATGGCGCCATGGGCGCCGGGTAGCCAGCCAGATCGGGGGTCGGCCACGCGAACCCGGCGTCCTTCTGGGGCGGCCGGCTCAGGGGTGGGTGGGACAGGTCTGTCATGGCTTCCTCGTTACCGGCGGTCGTGTCTACGGCATGGCGTGCCGGACCGTGATACGAGGCAGTATGGGTCGCCGGGTGGCGGCCGAGACTTCGAAAAGCGCCACTGCAGGGACGCAGATCTGCGCGCCGGTGAGCGCGCTGTCAGGGCCGCATCTGCGCCGGCAGGAAGGTCACGATCTGCGGAAAGACGTAGATCAGCGCCACCGCCGCGGCCATGAGAAAGAAGAACGGCAGCGTCACGCGCGCGATCCAGCCGATCTCGCGGCGGGTCATGCCCTGCAGCACGAAAAGGTTGAAGCCCACCGGCGGCGTGATCTGTGCCATCTCGACCACCAGCACGACGAAGACGCCGAACCACAGCGGGTCGATGCCGGCTTTCTGGATGGTCGGCAGGATCACACCCATCGTCAGCACGACGATCGAGATGCCGTCGAGGAAACAGCCGAGCAGGATGTAGAACAGCATCAATGCCAGCAACAGCTGCGCCTGCGACAAGCCCAGCCCGCCGATCCATTCGGCCAGGTGGCGCGGCAGGCCGATGTAGCCCATGCTCAGCGTCAGGAAGGCGGCGCCGGCGAGGATCAGGGCGATCATGCAGTACAGCCGCGTGCCGCCCAGCAGCGACTGCGTGAAGGTCTTCCAGGTCAGCGTGCCCTGCAGCGCCGAGATCACCAGGGCACCCAGCACGCCGATGGCCGCGGCTTCGGTGGCGGTGGCCACGCCGGCGTAGATGCTGCCCAGCACGGCGGCGATCAGCAGCAGCACGGGGATGAGGTGGCGCGACTCGCGCAGCCTGGCGCCCAGGCTCATGG
This sequence comes from Rubrivivax sp., assembly GCA_030680415.1. Lineage (GTDB taxonomy): Bacteria > Pseudomonadota > Gammaproteobacteria > Burkholderiales > Burkholderiaceae_C > Rubrivivax. Next base: position 13,272 of record JAUXVE010000058.1, on the reverse strand, counting down.
CCGGGTCGGCCGGCGGCACCAGCCGCGGGTTGCGCAGCGCCCAGAGCGCGATCCAGCCCGAGAACAGCAGCGCCAGCAGCAAGCCCGGAAAGACGCCGGCGATGAACAGCTGCGCGATCGAGACCTCGGCGCTGACGCCGTAGACGATCATGATGATCGAAGGCGGGATCAGCAGCCCCAGCGTGCCGGCACCGGCCAGCGAGCCGATCGCCAGGCCGTCGGGGTAGCCGCGCTTGGCGAGTTCGGGCAGGCTCATGCGGCCGATGGTGGCGCAGGTGGCCGCACTCGACCCCGACACCGCCGCAAAGATCGCGCAACCCACCACGTTGACGTGCAGCAGCCGGCCCGGCAGGCCCTGCATCCAGGGCGCCAGGCCGCGGAACATGTCCTGGCTGAGCCGCGTGCGGAACAGGATCTCGCCCATCCACACGAACAGCGGCAGCGCGGTCAGCGTCCAGCTCGAGGCCGAACCCCAGATCGTGACCGCCATCGCGTCGCCGGCCGGGCGCGAGCTGAACAGCTGCATGCCGATCCAGGCCACGCCCGACAGCGTGAGGCCGATCCAGACCCCGCTGCCGAGAATCACAAACAGCGACGCGACCAGCAGGACCATGATGCCGAGGTCACTCATTGCGCGTGGCCTCCCCGGCCGTGCCATGCGGGCGCCGGCCGCGCAGTTCCAGCACCAGTTCGTCGACGAGGGCGACGGCCAGGATCACCGTGCCGGCCGCCATCGACAGCTGCGGCAGCCACAACGGCGTGGCGTCGTTGCCGGTGGAGATGTCGTTGAAGAGGTGCGACTGCCAGGCCAGGCGGCATGAATAGAAGGCGGACAGTCCCGCCAGCAGGCTGGCCGCGGCCAGCGACCAGATCTCGAGCGCGCGCCGCGGCGTGCCCTTCAGTGCCGACAGCAGCAGCGTGACGCGGATGTGCTCGCCGCGCTTGAGGGTGTGCGCCAGCGCCAGGAAGCCGGCCGCCGCCATCAGGTAGCCGGCGTAGGCGTCGGTGCCGGGGACGTGGAAGTGCAGCTGCCGGCTGGCAATCGACAGCAGCACCATCGCCAGCAGGCCGATCATGAACAGGGCCGCCAGCCAGGCGGCCCCGTCGTAGAGGGCGTCCAGCGCCCGGCGCAGCGCGCCGCGCGGTGCGTCGGGGCCTGGGCGCACGGCGCGCTTACTTGCGCAAGGCGTCGGTCAGCTGCTTGCCCTCGGCGCCGGCCTTGTCGGTCCACTCCTTGAGCATGGTCTCGCCGATCCGGGCCAGGTCGGCCTTGAGCTGCGGCGGCGGCGGCAACACCTGCATGCCGTTGGCCTTGAGCTTGTCCAGCGTCTCGGTGTTGACGCGCTGGCTGGCGTTCCAGCCGCGCACCTCGGCGTCGGCAGCGGCTTTGAGCACGGCGTCCTGCGTCGCCTTGTCCAGCGCGTTGAAGGCGGCCTTGTTGACGATGACCGCGTTCTTCGGCAGCCAGGCCTGGGTGTCGTAGTAGTACTTCAGGTGCTCGTAGAGCTTGCTGTCGACACCGGTGGCGCCCGAGGTCATCGTGCTCTCGACCACGCCCGTGGCCAGCGCCTGCGCGAACTCGGCGGCCTGCACCGTCACGGGTTGCGCGCCCACGAGCTCGGCGATGCGCGAGGTGGCCGGGCTGTAGGCGCGCCACTTCACGCCCTTGAGGTCGGCAGCCGAGTTGATCGGCTTCTTGGCGTAGATGCCCTGCGGCGGCCATGGCACCGCGTACAGGACCGTCATGCCCTGCTCGCCGAGCTTCTTGTCAACGAGCGGCTTCTGCGCCTGCCAGAGCTTGTTGGCCTTGTCGTAGCTGTCGGCCAGGAAGGGCAGGCCGTCGGCGCCGTAGAGCTGCCATTCGTTCTGGAAGTTGACGAGCAGGATCTCGCCGATCTGTGCCTGCCCGCCCTGCACCGCGCGCTTGATCTCGGGCGCCTTGAACAGCGACGCGCCCGCGTGCACGGTGATCTTGAGCTTGCCGCCGCTGGCCTTGTCGACGTCGTCGGCGAACTGCTGCAGGTTCACGCTGTGGAAGTTGCCGGCCGGGTAGGCGGCGGGCAGGTCCCATTTGGTCTGGGCCTGGGCAGACTGGCCGATAGCGGCAAACGCCAGCGCCGTGGCGGCGCCGATCAGGCGGCGGGAAACTTGCATGTTCACTCCTTTGTGTAGGCTCGGACGAGGCCTCTAGCATAGGCCGTGCCCGCACCGTGGCGGCCCGGGGCTTCCCCGTAACGGGCCCCTGCCCGTGCTGGGGCGATCCGCTTCAGGCCGTCTTGAGGTAGGTCTCGGCCACGCGCACCCAGTAGCTGGCGCCGGTGGACAGCACGCGGTCGTTGAAGTCATAGCCGGCGTTGTGCACCATGCAGCCGCCAACGCTGCCCACGCCGTTGCCGATGAAGACGTAGCAGCCCGGCACCTTCTCCAGGAAAAAGGCGAAGTCTTCGCTGCCGGTGACGGGCTCGGTGGTCGCGATCAAGCCGTCGGCGCCGACCCAGTCGCGGATGACCTGCTTGCAGAACTCGGTTTGCGCCGGGTCGTTGTTCAGCACCGGGTAACGGCGCTGGTACGTCACCTCGGCGGTGGCGCCGTAGACCGCGGCCTGGGTCTGCGCGATCTCGGTGATGCGCCGCTCCAGCAGGTCTCGCACCTCGGGGTTGAAGGCCCGCACCGTCAGACGCAGTTCGGCCTCGCCCGGGATCACGTTGGGCGCATCGCCGGCCAGGAAGGCGCCGACGGTGACGATGCCCATCTGCAGCGGCGGCACGTTGCGCGAGACGATGGTCTGCAACGCCATCACGATGCTGGAGCCGACCACCACCGGGTCCACCGCCAGGTGCGGCATGGCGCCGTGGCCACCGACGCCGCGCACGGTGATGACGGCGGTGTCGGAGCTGGCCATGGCAAAGCCCGGCACGGCCACGAACCTGCCTTCGGGCTGGCCCGGCATGTTGTGCATGCCGAACATGGCGTCGCAGGGGAAGAGGTCGAGAAAACCATCCTCCAGCATCTTGCGGGCGCCGGCCTGGCCTTCTTCGGCCGGCTGGAAAACCAGGTGCAGGTGGCCGTCGAAGTGGCGCGTGGCCGCCAGGTGGCGGGCCGCGGCCAGCAGCATGGCGGTGTGGCCGTCGTGCCCGCAGGCGTGCATCTTGCCCAGGACCTTGCTGGCCCAGGGTTTGCCGCTGGTCTCGACGATGGGCAGCGCATCCATGTCGGCGCGCAGGCCGACATGCCGGCCCGAAGTGCCCTCGCGCAGCGTGCCCACGACGCCGGTGCCGCCCAGGCCACGGTGCACCTCGTAACCCCAGCGCGCCAGGCGCTCGGCCACCAGCTCGGCGGTGGCGTGTTCCTGGTAGGCCAGCTCGGGCTGGGCATGGATCTGATGGCGGATGGCCACCATCTCGGCGTCGAAGGCGCGTATCTCTTCCAGCGCGGGCAGAGGCAAGGGGGCGTTCATGGTGGGGCTCCTGTGGGTGTACGGGCCGATTCTGCGGTGCTTCGGACACGCTGCAAATGCTGGTCATCGCCAAGCCGGGGCGGCCTGCGCCTGATGTAATCAAGGTCTGAACCCGAGGACCCACCGATGACCGCTACCCGCTGGCAGTTCTGGATCGACCGTGGCGGCACCTTCACCGACGTGGTCGGCCGCGCCCCGGACGGTGAACTGCACACGCTCAAGCTGCTGAGCGAGAACGCCGAGCAGTACCCGGACGCCGCTGTCGAAGGCATCCGCCGCCTGCTCGGCCTGCCCGCCGGCGCGCCGATCACGGCCGCACAGGTGGAGTGCGTGAAGATGGGCACCACGGTGGCCACCAACGCCTTGCTCGAGCGCAAGGGCGACCGCACCCTGCTCGTCACCACGCAGGGTTTTGGCGACGCGCTGCGCATCGCCTACCAGGCGCGGCCGCGCCTGTTCGACCGCCACATCGTGCTGCCCGAGCTGCTCTACGAGCGCGTGGTGGAGGCGCACGAGCGCGTGGGCGCGCATGGCGAGGTGCTGCTGCCGCTGGATGACGCGGCCTTGCGCAGCGAACTGCAGGCCGCCTTCGACACCGGCATCCGCGCCTGCGCCGTCGTCTTCATGCACGGCTACCGCTATCCGGCGCACGAGCAGGCGGCGGCGGCGCTGGCACGTGCCATCGGCTACACGCAGGTCAGCGTCTCGCACGAGGTGAGCCCGCTGATGAAGCTGGTCTCGCGCGGCGACACCACGGTCGTCGACGCCTACCTGAGCCCGATCCTGCGCCGCTACGTCGAGCAGGTGGCGGCGCAGATGCCGGGCGTGCGCCTGTTCTTCATGCAGAGCAGCGGCGGCCTGACCGAGGCGCACCACTTCCAGGGCAAGGACGCCATCCTTTCCGGCCCCGCCGGCGGCATCGTCGGCATGGTGCGCACCGCGGTGGCGGCCGGGCACCACAGGGTGATCGGCTTCGACATGGGCGGCACCAGCACCGACGTCAGCCACTACGCCGGTGCCTTCGAGCGTGCCTTCGAGACGCTGGTGGCCGGCGTGCGCATGCGCGCGCCGATGATGAGCATCCACACCGTGGCCGCCGGCGGCGGGTCGATCCTCGGTTTCGACGGTGCGCGGCTGCGCGTCGGCCCGGAATCGGCCGGCGCCAACCCCGGCCCGGCGAGCTACCGCCGCGGCGGGCCGCTGGCCACCACCGACGCCAACGTGCTGCTGGGCAAGATCCAGCCGGCGCACTTTCCGCGCGTCTTCGGCGCCGCGGCCGACGAGGCGCTGGACCGCGACGGCGTGGCGCACCGGTTCGAAGCGCTGGCCGCGCGCGTGAGTGCCGACACCGGCCGCGTCGTCAGCGCCGAGACGCTGGCCGCGGGCTACCTGCAGATCGCGGTGCAGAACATGGCCAATGCCATCAAGCGCATCTCGGTGGCGCGCGGCTACGACGTCACGCAGTACACGCTGCAGTGCTTCGGCGGCGCCGGCGGCCAGCACGCCTGTGGGGTGGCCGACGCGCTGGGCATGAGCCGCGTCTTCGTGCACCCGCTGGCCGGTGTGCTGTCGGCCTACGGCATGGGGCTGGCCGACCAGATCGCGATGCGCGAGGCGTCGATCGAATTGCCGCTGGACAACGCCGGCCTGGCCGCCGCCGAGGCACGCCTGGCAGAACTGGGCGCTGCGGCGCGCGACGAAGTGGTGAGCCAGGGCGTGGCGGCACAGGCGATCGAACTGCGTCGCCATGTGCATGTGCGCTACCAGGGCACCGACACGGCGCTGGTGGTGCCTTTCGGAACGCTGGACGAGATCGGGCGCGAATTCGAGGCCGGCTATCGGCAACGCTTTGCCTTCCTGATGCCCGATCGGCCGCTGGTGATCGAGGCCGTCTCGGTGGAGGCGGTGGGCGCCGGCGAACGTTTCGAGGCGGTGGCGGGCGGCGCGCAGCCGCCGCCGCACCGCGCTGCAGCCGAGGCCACCGTGCGCATGTACTGCGACGGCTGGCTCGACGCCGGCCTGTTCGTGCGCGAATCGCTGCGGCCCGGCGCCTTGATCGACGGCCCGGCCATCGTCGCCGAGCGCAACGCGACGACGGTGGTGGAACCCGGCTGGCAAGCGCGGCTGACGAGCGCCGGAGCGATCGAGCTGCAGCGTGTGCTGCCGCGCGCCACGCAGCACGCCATCGGCACCGACGCCGACCCGGTGATGCTGGAGGTCTTCAACAACCTGTTCATGAACATCGCCGAGCAGATGGGCCTGCGGCTGCAGAACACCGCCTATTCGGTGAACATCAAGGAGCGGCTCGACTTCTCCTGCGCGCTGTTCGACGCTGCCGGCCATCTCATCGCCAACGCGCCGCACATGCCGGTGCACCTGGGCAGCATGAGCGAGAGCATCAAGACCGTGATCGCGCGCAACCCCGAAATGCGCGAGGGCGATGTCTACGTGCTCAACGACCCCTACCACGGCGGCACGCACCTGCCCGACGTGACGGTGGTGACGCCGGTGTATCTGGAGGGCGCCCGCCGCCCCAGCTTCTATGTCGCCAGCCGCGGCCACCATGCCGACATCGGCGGCAGTACGCCCGGGTCGATGCCGCCGTTCAGCACCACCATCGACGAAGAAGGCGTGCTGTTCGACAACTTCCTGCTCGTGCGCGACGGCACGCTGAACGAAGCCGAGTTGATGGCGCGCCTGAAGAGCGGCCCGTGGCCGGCACGCAACCCGCAGCAGACGATGGCCGACCTGCGGGCGCAGATCGCCGCCAACGAGAAGGGCGTGCAGGAGCTGCGCGCCATGGTGGCGCAGTTCGGCCGCGACACGGTTGCAGCCTACATGCGCCACGTGCAGGACAACGCCGAGGAATCGGTGCGCCGCGTCATCACCGCCTTGAAGGACGGCGAATTCACGCTGCCGCTGGACAACGGCGCGCGCATCCACGTCGAGGTCACCGTGCACCAGGCCGAGCGCGAAGCCACCATCGACTTCAGCGGCACCAGCGAGCAACTGCCCAACAACTTCAACGCCCCCAAGGCGGTGACGATGGCGGCGGTGCTGTACGTCTTTCGCACGCTGGTCGACGACGACATCCCGCTCAACGCCGGCTGCCTGAAGCCGCTGCGCGTGATCGTGCCCGAGGGCTGCATGCTCAACCCGCGTCCGCCCGCGGCGGTGGTGGCGGGCAACGTCGAAACGTCGAGCTGCGTCACCAACGCCCTCTACGGCGCCCTGGGCGTGATGGCGGCCAGCCCGTGCACGATGAGCAACTTCACCTTCGGCAACCAGACCCACCAGTACTACGAGACGATCTCCGGCGGCAGCGGCGCCGGGGCCTGGAAAGACGAAGCCGGCCGCGTCGTCGGCGGCTTCGACGGCACCAGCGTCGTGCAGACGCACATGACCAACTCGCGCCTGACCGACCCCGAGGTGCTTGAGTTCCGCTTCCCGGTGCGGCTGGACAGCTACGCCATCCGCCGCGGCTCGGGCGGCGCCGGCCGCTGGCACGGCGGCGACGGCGGCGTGCGCCGCGTGCGCTTCCTGGAGCCGATGACGGCGGCCATCCTCAGCAACGGCCGCATCGTGCCGGCCTTCGGCATGGCCGGGGGCGAACCGGGCGCCGTGGGCGTCAACCGCATCGAGCGGCGCGACGGCAGCGTCGAGTCGCTGGGCCACATCGGCTCGGCCGCGATGCAGCCGGGCGACGTGTTCGTGATCGAGACGCCGGGGGGCGGGGGCTACGGCGAGCCGGTCGCATGACGATGCCCTGGTCGCCCTGGCCGCCCTGGCTGCTCAGGCTGCTCAGGCCGCTCAGGCCGCTCAGGCCGCTCAGGCTGCCAGGGCCGCCAGCCAGTCCGCTGCCTCGGTGACGCGCACCCGGCCGCGCTGTTCTTCCTGCGGCAGGTGCTGCACCAGTTGCACGGCCTCGACGCCGGCGAAGCGCTCGGCAAAGTTGGCCAGCGCGCGATGCAGTGTCGCGTCGGCCAGCTTACATTCGACCAGGTGTGTCAGCTGCCCGCCAGTGGCCAGGGCGAAATCCACTTCGGCACCGTCCTTGGTGCGTATGTAGTGCAAGCCGGTGGCCAGGCCGCGGCTGTCGGCCAGGAACTGCTGGTGTTTCAGCAGCATGCCGGCGACGGCGTTTTCGAGCCTCAGCCCGGCGTCGCCGCGCACCAGCCCGGTGTCGTGAAAGTAGACCTTGGGCGCCTGAAGCAGCGAGCGCGCAATGTTGTGGTGCCAGGGTTGCACCGTGAAGACGATGAACAGCGCCTGGAGGATGTCCAGGTAGCGCCGCAAGGTGGTGGGCGACACCGCCAGGTCGCGCGCCATCGAGGCCAGCGACAACGGCGAGCCGACTCGCTCGCGCAACATGTCGACGAACAGGCGCAGCGTGCCAATCTCCTGAACGCGGGAGAACTCGAGCACGTCTTCGCGCACCAGGTCGGTGAGGTACTGGGCGCGCCAGCGGTCGGCCTGCACCGGGTCGTCGGCCAGGCACGGTTCGGGAAAGCCGCCGCGCTCGACCAGCCGCTGCAGGGCGGCAGCCGGTGCAGCGCCCTGCTGCTGGCACCACTCGCGCACCGAAATCGGGTGCAGCCGCAACGCGAAGTAGCGCCCGGCCAGTGACTCGCCGCCCTGGCGGAAGGTGTCCATGCGCGCGCTGCCTGTCACCAGCAGCGCCTGGCCGGCCGGGCGACCGTCGACGACTCCCTTCAGCCAGGCTTTCCAGCGCGGCATCTTGTGGATCTCATCCATCACCAGCAGCCGGGTCGTGCGTGACCAACTTTGACGCTGCAGCACCGCACGGTCCGCGGCCACGTCCCAGTTCAGATACTGGGCCGGCGGCATCTGAGCCATCACGGCGCGAGCCAGCGTCGTCTTGCCGACTTGCCGCGGCCCGGTGAGCATCACCAGCTTGCGCTCGAGGTCAGCCATGACCAAGTCGTCGAGGTAGCGCTTCATTCGGCCATTATCCTCAATGATGGCAGAAAGTCGCGACTATTTGCCAGACACCTGCCGTTTTGTCGCCGCGACTGCGCCACCGATCTGCGCGCCAGCGGTGGCACCGAGTCCTGACGCGACGCGCCCCGCTGGCCCTCCGGGCGGTCGACATCGCACAGGCGTGATCACGCGTATCGTCGGCGGCGGCGCTGAGCCGAGGATGTAACTTCCGCTGCGGTGCCGACGACCGACAGCGCCAAGCAAGGAACCCGGGTGAACCCACGCAAGATCGGCCTCTTGCTGCTAGTGGCGCTGCTGGTGGCGGCCTTCTTTGCGCTCGACCTCGGCCGCTTCTTCAGCCTGGCGTACGTGAAAGGGGCGCAGGACCAGTTTGCCGCGCTCTATGCCCGGCACCCGGCGGCCGTGCTGGGCGGCTACTTCGCCGTCTACGTCGCGGTGACGGCGCTGTCGCTGCCCGGTGCGGCGATCATGACGCTGGCCGGCGGCGCGGTGTTCGGGCTCGCGGTGGGCACCGTGCTGGTGTCGTTTGCCTCGAGCATCGGCGCCACGCTGGCCATGCTGGTGGCGCGCTACGTGCTGCGCGACAGCGTGCAGGCCCGCTTCGGTGCCCGGCTGGCCGACATCGACAAGGGCATCGAACGCGAGGGTGCCTTCTACCTGTTCACGCTGCGCCTGGTGCCGCTGTTCCCGTTCTTCGTCATCAACCTGCTGATGGGGCTGACGAAGATGAAGGCGGCCACCTTCTACTGGGTCAGCCAGCTCGGCATGCTCGCGGGCACCCTCGTCTACGTCAACGCCGGCACGCAGCTGGCACGCATCGACTCGCTGCAGGGCATCCTCTCGCCCGGCTTGCTGGTCACCTTCGTGCTGCTGGGCCTGTTCCCGCTCATTGCCAGGAAGGCCGTCGATGCCGTGAAGGCGCGGCGCGTCTACGCCCGCTGGGCCCACCGCAAGCCGAAGACCTGCGACCGCAACATGGTCGTCATCGGCGCCGGTGCGGCGGGGCTGGTCACGGCCTACATCGCCGCCGCCGTGAAGGCCAAGGTGACGCTGGTGGAGAGCCACAAGATGGGTGGCGACTGCCTCAACTATGGCTGCGTGCCGAGCAAGGCGCTCATCCGGACCGCCACGCTGGCGCGCCAGATGCGCCACAGCGCCGACTACGGCATCGCCGACGCCGAGTTCAGACTCGATTTCGCGCAGGTCATGGAGCGGGTGGCCGCCATCGTGCATGCGATCGAGCCGCACGATTCGGTCGAGCGCTACACGGCGCTGGGTGTCGACGTGCAGATCGGCCACGCCAGGATCGTCGACCCCTGGCACGTACAGATCACGCACGACGACGGCGGCACGCAGCTGCTGTCCACGCGCTGCATCGTCATCGCCACCGGCGCGCGGCCCTTCGTGCCGCCGCTGCCGGGCATCGAGGAGGTGGGTTGCCTCACCAGCGACACGCTGTGGGACCTGCGTGAACTGCCCGCACGGCTGGTGGTGCTGGGCGGCGGGCCGATCGGCTGCGAACTGGCGCAGGCCTTCGCCCGGCTCGGCTCGCAGGTGACGCAGGTCGAGATGGCGCCGCGCATCCTGTCGCGCGAAGACGTGGAGGTGTCTGCCTGCGCGCAGGCAGCCCTCGAAGCCGACGGCGTGGCCGTGCTCACCGGCCACCAGGCACTGCGCTGCGAGAAGGTGGGCGACGAGAAGTTCATCGTCGTCGATGCCGGCGGGCAGGAAAAGCGTCTCGCCTTCGACGTGCTGCTGTGCGCGGTGGGCCGCGTGGCGCGGCTTTCGGGATTCGGGCTGGAGGAACTCGGCATCCCGGTGCAACGCACCGTGGTCACCGACGAGTACCTGCAGACGATCTTCCCCAACATCCTGGCCGCCGGCGACGTGGCCGGGCCTTACCAGTTCACGCACACGGCGGCACACCAGGCCTGGTACGCGGCGGTCAACGGCCTCTTCGCCCCCTTCAGGAAATTCAAGGCCGACTATTCGGTGATCCCCTGGTGCACCTTCATCGACCCCGAGGTGGCGCGCGTGGGCCTCAACGAGCAGGAAGCGCGCGAGCAGGGCGTGGCCTGCGAGATTACGCGCTATGGCATCGACGAGCTCGACCGCGCCATTGCCGACAGCGCCGCGCACGGCTGGGTCAAGGTGCTCACGGCGCCGGGCAAGGACAGGATCCTGGGCGTGACCATCGTCGGCGCGCACGCCGGTGACCTGCTGGCCGAGTTCGTGCTGGCCATGAAACACGGCCTCGGGCTGAACAAGATCCTGGGCACCATCCACACCTACCCGACGCTGGCCGAGGCCAACAAGTACGCCGCCGGGAACTGGAAGCGTGCGCACCAACCGCTGGCGCTGCTGCGCTGGGTGGAGAGGTTCCATGCCTGGCGACGTGCCTAGCCGGGGGCCCGGCGGGGCCGCGGGCATTGCCCCCTCTCCCACTTGTGGGAGAGGGCTGGGGTGAGGGTCGTGCGTGTCCATCCCACCCTCACCCCAACCCTCTCCCGCCCAGGCGGGAGAGGGGGCAAGGCGGCGCCGCGCTAAATGAAGCGCCTCATTCTCCTGGGCGGCGGCCACGCCCATGTGCACGTGCTGCAAGCCCTCGCGCGCGAGCCACTGCCTGGCGCCGAGGTGCTGCTGATAACGCCTTTCGAACGCCAGATGTATTCCGGCATGGTGCCGGGCCTGGTGGCCGGCCACTACACGGCGGCGCAGTGCGCGATCGCGCTGATGCCGCTGGCCGCCGCGGCGCGCGTGCAGTGGCTCCAGGGTGCCGCCGTCGGCCTGGACACCGCGGCCCGCCGCGTGCGGCTGGCCGACGGCCGCAGCGCCGACTACGACCTGCTGTCGCTCGACACCGGCGCGGTGATGGACCGCGACCGCCTGCCCGGTGCGCGCGAACACGGCCTCTTCGTGCGCCCCATCGAGCACTTCGTGCAACTGCAGGACGGGCTGCCGGCCCTGGCGGCACAGCGGGTGCTGGACATCGTCGTCATCGGCGGCGGCGCGGCCGGCGTCGAGCTGGCGCTGGCGCTGCAGCACCGGCTGGCCGGCAGCGGCCTCGAGCGCGCCCGCATCGCCCTCGTCACCGGCGGCCCGGAGCCGCTGGCGGGATACGCCACCGGTGTGATCAGGCGCCTGCGGCGCGTGCTGCAGGCGCGCCGCGTCACTGTCGTTCGCGACACCTGCACGGCGCTGGAGGCCGGTGCGGTGGTGCTGGGCAGCGGCGCACGGCTGGCCTGCGACGCGCCCGTCATCGCCACCGGCGCCGAGGCGCCGGCGTGGCTGGCCGGCAGCGGGCTGGCGCTGGACGAAAGCGGCTTCGTGCTCACCGGCGCCACGCTGCAGAGCCGCTCGCACCCCGAGGTGTTCGCGGTGGGCGACGTGGCCACGCGCGAAGATGCGCCGCACGCCAGGAGCGGCGTCTACGCGGTGCGCGCCGGGCCGCCGCTGGCGCTGAACCTGCGCCGTGCCATGGCCGGTGGCGTGCTGCAGCCGCACCGGCCACAACAGCGCACGCTGAACCTCATCTCGTGCGGCGACAAACGCGCCATCGCGGCCTGGGGTGGCTGGTCGGCGCAGGGTCGCTGGGTGTGGCGGTGGAAGGACCGCATCGACCGCAGCTTCGTCGCCCGCTACAGCGCGCCGGCGGGCGGCGGCGCGGCCAGCGGCGACGCTACTCGTTCGGCCTGAAGGTGATGATCAGCGTCGAAGGCACGCGGCCGTCGGCGTCGCGCGGCAGTGACGGCGTGCGGTCGATGGCGCGCAGCACTGCGGTGTCCCAGTCATCGTGGCCGCTGCTCTTGACGAGCCGCCTGGCGATGATGGTGCCGCCGGCTGCGGCGCGCACTTCGACTTCGGCGGCCTTGTTGTCCGACATCGTTCCCGTGTAGACGATGTTGGGGCGGATCCTCGCCGCGACGAGGCCGGCGTAGGCTGCCGATGGCGCGGCCGACTGCGCCGCGCTGCCGGTGCCGCCGCTGACGCTGGTGGCGCCACCGGCCTGGCCGATGATGCGCTTGAGGTTCTCCTCGCGCTGGCGCGCCAGGCGCTCGTCTTCGGCCTTGCGCGCGGCCGCTTCCAGGCGTTCCTTCTCGGCTGCGGCGCGCCGCTGGTCCTCCTCGGCCTTCTTCCGGGCTTCGGCTTCGGCCTGGCGGCGCTCCGCGTCCGCCTTGCGGCGTTCGGCCGCGGCCAGCTTGCGGGCTTCGGCCTCGGCCTCGGCCTTGCGGCGTTTCGCCTCGACCACCTTCCGGGCCTCGGCTTCGGCCTCGGCCTTGCGCCGCTCGGCGCGGGCGATGGCAATGTCGGGCTCGGCCGGCTGGGGCTCGGCGCGCGGCGGCGGCGGCGCGGGTTCTGGAGCGGGTGCCGGTGCCGGCGCAGGCGCAGGCGCAGGCGCAGGCGTCGGAGCCGGCGCGGTCTCGGCCTTGGGTGCTGCGATCTGCGGCACGCTGGACCACAGTTCTGCGCTCACCACGTCGGGCGCGTGGGCGCGCCAGTCCACGGCCGTGGTCAGCGCCACGAGCAGGCCGGCGTGCACCAGCAGCGCCAGCACCGCGCCGACACCGTTGCCCCCGGGCGAGCGCGGCAGCAGTGTGTCGTGGTGCAGGGCGGCTGCCGTCATCGTGGTCTCATGCCTTGACGAGCACGCACTGACCAAGAGTGTCCTGAATTCGCTCCCTCTCCCTCTGGGAGAGACCTATGCGCCGCTTGGCGGCGCCGGCTTGTGACCAGGAACCGCGGGTATTGCCCCCTCTCCCACTTGTGGGAGAGGGTTGGGGTGAGGGTCATGCGTGCCCCTCCCACCCTCACCCCAGCCCTCTCCCGCCCAGGCGGGAGAGGGGGCCATACAG
>JAUXVE010000052.1 GCA_030680415.1 Rubrivivax sp. | reverse complement strand
CGGCGGCGCCGGCCAGCCCGGCCCAGCGCGCCGCCAGCGGCGCCGGGCAGGCCAGCATGCCGCGCGGCCACAGCCGCCACAGCCGCGCCACGATGCCGCCGACCAGCCAGGCGAACATCGTCACGTGCAGGCCTGAGATGCTCATCAGGTGCGCCACGCCGGTGATGCGGAACAGGTCCCAGTCGTCCCGCTCGATGGCCGCCTGGTCGCCCACCGCCAGTGCTGCCAGCACGCCGGCGGCCGCCGCGTCGGGCACGTGGCGGTAGACGGCGTCGCGCAGGTCCTGGCGCAGGCGGTCGATGGGTTGGCCGGCGTTGTCGGCCAGCAGTTCGGCCACCGCGCCGGGCACAGAGCGCACCGTGCCGCCGGCACGTATCCCTTGCTCGAACAGCCACAGCTCGAAATCAAAGCCGTTCGGGTTGATCCCACCGTGCGGCTGGCGCAGCCGCACCGTGAAGCGCCAGCGTTGGCCGGCGCGCAGGTCGGCCAGCGGGCCGGCGAGCAGTGCGCCGTCGTCGACACCGCGGTACCAGCCGAGCGACAGTCGCCGCGGCACGGTCACCGGCTCGCCGAGCCGTTGCGCGGACTCGACGTCGAAGACGAAGCGGGTGCCGATCAGGCTCGGCCGCGGCAACCCCAAAACGACACCGGTCACCACCAGGTCGTGGCCTTCCAGGGCCGGCGACAAGGCGTCGGCCAGGCGCCAGGCGGCACGGCCGCTGGTGGCGGCGAAGGCCAGCGCAGCTGCCGCCAGCACCAACGCCAGCGCCGCGACCCAGGTGCGACGGCGGCGCCAGGCCAACACCGCGACGCTGGCGGCGGCCGCAGCCAGCGCCGCCAGCGGCGCGCTTCCCCACAGCGCCGCCTGCTGCAGCTGCCACGCCGTGCCGCCGAGCCAGGCCAGCGCCAGCAGCAGCCCGAGCGTGGCGGGCGCGACGGGGGCGTGCATTGGTAGACGTTGGCTCTCATGTGGCCCGAAGGCCGGTTAAAGAGCCAACGCCCCCTTTCAAACCGTGCATGCGGATTTCCCGCACACGGCTTACCAGTGGTCTGTCGGCTCGCAGCATTACGCGGTCTCCTGTTGCCAGAAGGCTTGCCCGGGATAGCGGATCGTCCCACGCAGGCGATGCAACCCAAGTTTCTCGAAGCACTCGCGGTCCCATTGCTGGGCTTTCCCCGCTCGCAGGTTGCGACCCGCGCGCTTGAGCCGCAGCCCCTTCAGTCGCCGCACGACGTAGGCGTCGATGCCGACGAACTTCGTGGCCGCGTTGCCGCTGCGGAAGTACTGCCCCCAGCCGCGCAGCACCGGATTCAGCTCGGCAATCACGCCTCGCATGTCCTGATGGCAGCGCCGCCTCGGGGTCAGCTCCCGCACCCGCGCCCTCACACGCTTCATCGCCCGCTGGCTCGGCCAGCGGTGCAGGTAGTACCGTCTCAAGCCCTTTTGCTGCCACAGCCGCCCGCTCATGCGCTTGTGCAGGTGACAGCCCAGGAAGTCGAAGCCCTCCTGTCCGGCCGTCAGCACCACGCGTCGCGTCTTTTGTGGGTGCAGCTTCAAGCCCAGCCGGCCCAGCACATGCTCGATGCGGGCTTGCGCCTCTTCGCAGTCCCCAGCCTTGCGGCTCATGACCACGAAGTCGTCCGCGTACCGCACCAGCTCTCCGAGATGTTGGCCGTGTTTGGCCCACACCCGGTCCAGCACGTGAAGGTAGATGTTGGACAGCAGCGGCGAGATGACTCCACCCTGCGGTGTTCCCGCCACCGGGTGGCGCACCACGCCGTCCTCCATCACCCCCGCCTGCAACCACAACTTCACCAGCTTGAGCACCCTGCTGCCCCCGACCCGCTGTCCCACCAAGGTGAGCAGCTTGTCGTGTTCGATGCTGCCGAAGTAGTTTTCAATGTCGGCATCCAGCACGTGGTTCGCGCCTTGGTTGCCCAGTTGCCTGAGCCGCTCCAGCGCCATCTGCGCACTGCGTCTGGGCCGGAAGCCGTACGAGCACGGCAGGAAGTCCGCCTCGAAGATCGGTTCCAACACCAGCTTGGCCGCCATCTGCACCACCCGGTCTTGCACCGTCGGGATGCCCAAGGGCCGCTTTCCTCCGTCTGCCTTGGGTATGTACACGCGCCGCACGACCTGCGCGCCGTACTCGCCTGCGCGCAGCACTTCACCCAGCTCAGCCAAGAAGCGCTGGACTCCGTACTGCTCGACGTCTTGGATCGACACGCGGTCGACCCCCGCCGCGCCGCGGTTGCGGCGCACTCGCTTCCACGCCTCGTGCAGGATGTCAGCCCTGCACATCTGGTCGTACAACGCGTGGAAGCGCCTTTCCGGGGCCCGCTTGGCTGCGGCCCAAAGCTGCCTTTGCAGTTGTCGCACTTTGTCGCGCGGCTCATCGCCGCCGGGGTCGTTAGGTCCGGTCTTGCCGGCCATTCCCTCGCGCTTACCCGCTCCATCAGCATGACCACCGCAGGGACCCTTCCCTCCAACCGCGTTATGCCGCACGGCCTTCGTCGGCACGGCTGGCGCCGCCCCGTCCGGTACTACGATCCCCTCGGACTCCCGCTGCGCACGACTCGACTTCGCCTTGGGCTTATACGAGCGCGCTTGCCCCGACACGGGCCGCGCAGACGGGTCTCTCGTGTTCCACACCACTCCTTGCACACGTGCTGCGCCCCCTACCCCGCCGCAGCCACCGGCGCGCTTCGGTCCTTGCACCGGTGATGTTGCCTTCGCCGTGACATGAGCGGCTCGGCCTGCGGGTTGTAACTGTGTCGAGGCTGCAGGCTTCACTTCATGTTGCGGCCCGCGTGCTTGCTCCCCGCTGCGCGACTCTCGCCGCCTCACGGGCTTTTGACGCCCCGCTCGGGCACGGAGGTCTCCCTCCACTACCTGGGGCCTGCTACCCGGCGCACCGACGCCTACCGGGACGGGACTCTCACCCGTTGGACTGGCGCAGCATGCAGCAGCACTCCCTTGCCCTTGCGGGTTCAGTCGAGCCTTTGCTTCGTGACGCACCATCGCGGGGATTCTAGGCAGCGGCATGCGCACGCCCGTCCGCGCGGTGCCGGCGCGGGACCGGCCTGCAACTGGGCAAGCGCCGAGGGGCGCTCAGCCCCCGCCCTTGGACGCCGGCCCCGACGGCGCAGCGGCAGGAGGCAGGACCTCAGGGTGCTGGCGGTAGATCGCTTCGGCCAGCGCCAGCAGCGTGGCCCGGGGCAGGGCTCCCACGAGCGCGTAGCCGGCGCCCGCCTCGACCCAGTAGAACATGCCCAGCTCGCCTTGCCGTTCGTAGCGGAAGGCGGCTTCGGCATCGGCCTCCGGCTTGCGCAGGTAGACCGTGACGCGCAGGCCCTGCCCGTCCTGGTACATGAGCTGCGCGCTCTTGCCCGCGCCGTCGGGCAGCAGGCGGCCGCCGACGAGTTCGAAGCCCTGGTCGCGCAGGTCGAACAGCTTCACCGGCACCTCGATGCGCCGTGTCAGCCAGCGTGCCAGGTGTTCTTCCTGGGCTTTGACTTCCACCGCGTGTCGCGGTTCGGGCACGTAGACGCTGTGCGCGTAGACCGCGCGCTGCACCCAGCCCTGCGGTGCGGTGGCCAGCTGCGGCGCGCCGCCGTGGCGCTGCCATTGCCAGACGGCGCCGCCGCCGCCCAGCGCGCCGGCC
>JAUXVE010000051.1 GCA_030680415.1 Rubrivivax sp. | reverse complement strand
GCCGCTTCTACCCTTTCAACGCTTTCCGCTCCCTCCTCGGCATCGCCGGCGACGTCACCGCGCCAACCTATGCCGAGCTTTACGCCGCCAAATCCAGACCCACTACATCTAGTGGGTGTCTGTGACAACCGGATAAGCACGAGTGAAGCTTCGTGGAAAAGGTACATTCACCGCGATGGCGAGTGATCGGCGAGATCAAGTCAGCAGCTGAAATGGAGCCGGAAGGAGTTGGTGTGATGGCAGCAAGCGAACAGGCACTGATCGAAAAGATCAAGCAGCTTCCGCCGCAGCGCGTGGCCGAGGTGGAAGACTTCGTTGATTTTCTGCGCGCCCGCGACGACGAACAGAGTCTTACGCGCGCCGCCACCAAGGCCGGCGAGGCGAGCTTTGCCGCCGTGTGGGACAACGACGAGGATGCGGCCTACGACCGGATGTGACTTGTGGCGATGGGCGCGCTGTCAGTGGCCGATGTCAAGGCGTTGCATGGCGTGGTGGACGCTGCGATCGGTTGACCTCACGGCGCGGGTTGCCGCCGCTCTCCACGGCGCGCGCGGGCAATGTCAATTGGTCGCTCCTTCCTGACCATGCTCGACGAACAGCATTGCAGCCCGACCCCCATCACTCGACCCTACGGCACCACCACCTCCACCCCCGGATGCCGCTGCCGCAGCAGCCCCGCCAGAGTGCGCTTGGCGGCGTCGTCACCATGCACCAGCCGCACCTGCCGCGGCTGTGTGCGCATGCGGCCGATGAAGTTGAGCAGGTCCTTCTGATCCGCATGTGCCGAAAACCCGCCCAGCGTATGGATGCCGGCGCGGATGTCGAAACGCTGCCCGTCCAGGTCCACATACCCGCCCCTGGGCCCGTAGGTCTGGATCACCCGCCCCGGCGTGCCCGCCGCCTGGTAACCGCAGAACAGCACGTCGTGCCGTGCATCGCCCAGCATCGCCTTCAGGTAGTTGACGATGCGCCCGCCGCTGCACATGCCGCTGGCCGCAATCACGATGGCCGGGCGTGCGCTGCGTGCCAGGGCCTCCACCGTGCGCAGGTGCGCGGCGTGGTCGCCGATGGTGGTCACCTGCTCGAAGGCCAGCGGGTGGCGGCCGGCGGCCAGCTTGCGGCGCGCCTCCTGGTCCCAGTGCGACTTGAGCTGGGCATAACCGGCGGTGAAATCGGCCGCCAGCGGTGAGTCGACGATCACGTCCACGTCGCCCCAGGCCATGCCCGCCGCCGCCGGCCGCTGCCGGTGGCGGTGGATGATTTCCTCCAGCTCGTACAGCAGCTCCTGCGTGCGGCCGATGCTGAAGGCCGGCACCAGCAGCGTGCCCCGGTTGCCGAAGGCGTGCTCGCACAGCGCCTGCAGACGCTGGC
This sequence comes from Rubrivivax sp., assembly GCA_030680415.1. GTDB lineage: Bacteria > Pseudomonadota > Gammaproteobacteria > Burkholderiales > Burkholderiaceae_C > Rubrivivax. The sequence goes on along the minus strand of JAUXVE010000051.1, from coordinate 12,101 downwards.
GGCGGGTCTTGCGCGCCTCGTGATTGCGGTCGCCGTAAGTGCTTTCCATCACCACCACGTCGGCGGCCATGGGCGCCTTGGGCGCCGGCAGCAGCGGCGTGTACGGCGCGCCGAGGTCACCCGAGAACACCACCCGCTGCCGCTGGCTGGGCGCAGGCCCCAGCTGCGCATCCAGCTCCACGTAAGCCGAGCCCAGGATGTGCCCGGCCGGCGACAGCCGCGCCCGCAGCCCCGGCACGCCGGCAATCACCGTGTGCCACTGCTTGTAGGCCAGCGGCACGATCTGCCGCCGCAGCACGGCCAACACCCGGCTGATCAAGGCCTTGTCGCGGGTGAAGCCCACCTCCAGCGCGTCCTCGATCACCAGCGGCAGCAGCAGCGCCGAAGCCTCGCTGCAAACGATGGGCCCCTTGTAGCCCGCCGCCAGCAGGTAGGGGATGCGGCCGACATGGTCGATGTGCACATGGGTGACGATCAGTGCCCGCACCTTGTCCAGCGCAAAACCGATCTCCAGCTGGTGCGCGCTGGCCCCGTCGGACGATGTCTCGGCGCCCTGGAACAGGCCGCAGTCGATCAGCACCGACTGGCCGTCGGGCAGCGTGAGCTGATGGCACGAGCCGGTGACGCCGTCCACGGCACCGTGGTGGGTGAAGGTCAGGGGCATGGGGTCCTCCTGGGTGCGTCGTGATTCCGGTGTCAATGGGGTCATCAATGGGGTCGGGTCTTAAGTTTTAAGGGCTTAATACTTAAGACCTGACCCCACCCCCCCCCCAATCGATCAACTCCGACTGGCCGTCGGGCAGCGTGAGCTGGTGGCACGAGCCGGTGACGCCGTCCACGGCACCGTGGTGGGTGAAGGTGAGGGGCATGGGGTCCTCCTGGGCGCGTCGTGATTCCGGTGTCCGGATTCACATATCCTCTACTACGTTGCCCTTGTTGGCCGCGGAAGTGTCCGTCGAATCCGACAAAACGCTGGAAGACGCGTGAACCGGCGGTGTCCAGGGCGCTCAAAGTGATCATTCCTTTCCGGAGGCACCATGACTACCCCACTACACGAACTGGAAGCTCAGGTTCTCAGCCTTGGCGCAGCGGAGCGAGCCCGCCTCCTGGAGCGCCTGATCGAGAGCTTCGAACCGGTCACCAGCGCTGAGCGAGCTTGGGTTGCAGAGGCACTTCGCAGGGAAGCCGATGTCAAGGCAGGTCGGTCCAGGATGGTGCCCGGAGCCGAAGCGATGCAACGCATTCGAGCCAGAGTGGCGTGAGCTATTGGCTTCATGAGCAAGCCGCATTAAATGGGGTCAGGTCTTAAGTTTTAAGGGCTTAATACTTAAGACCTGACCCCACCCCCTCGGCGCCCTGGAACAGGCCGCAATCGATCAGCACCGACTGGCCGTCGGGCAGCGTGAGCTGGTGGCAGGAGCCGGTGACGCCGTCCACGGCACCGTGGTGGGTGAAGGTGAGGGGCATGGGGCCAAGCTGCGTCATGCGCGTCAGACTCCAGCCGGCGCCACCCAGTTCTCGATGGCCAACCCGGTCACGCGCCCGAACTCGCCGGTGTCATTGGTGACCAGCGTTGCACCCTCGGCCAGCGCATGGCAGGCGATCCACAGGTCGTTGCCTCCGATCGGTGTGCCTGCGGCCCGCAGACGCGTCGACTGCTCTGCATAGCGTTCACAAATGGCCGCACCGCCCGGGTAGACGACCGAGATCTGCTGTGTGATGCCCTCCAGCCTGCGCAGCACTTCCGCCTTGCGCGTGCTCCGCTGGGCACCCTTGAGCAACTCGGCATAGGTCACGAACGACATGCACAGCACATCGTCTTCGTTCAAGGCGTTGATGCGCCCGGCCACCGAGGGCGGCTTGTTCTTGATGAAATAGATGAGCGTGTTGGTGTCGAGCATGTACTTCACAGCGCGTTCCGCTCCTGCGCAGCCGCCTGCTCCAGTCGGTCTTCCTCCAGTCGCAAGACCAGGTCCTGGGTCAGCGCATCGTCAAAGGCGCGCAGGGCCTGGAGCAAGGCGCCGCCGCGATCTGCCGGCACGGGACGGATGACGAGGTCGCCTTCGTCGTTGCGGCTGATCTGAACGCGGCTGGTGTCGAGCCTGAACTCCTGCGGAATGCGCACGGCCTGGCTGTTGCCGTTCATGAAAACGCGGCTGAAGACGGCCGACATGGCTAGTTCTCTGACAGTTGTGTGTACACAGATGTGTGTATTCTCAGCTCTTGTTCACGATCATGCAAGGCCACGTTGAATGGGGTCAGGTCTTAAGTCTTAAGGGCTTAAGACTTAAGACCTGACCCCATCCCAGTCGTGACCCCATCCCAGTCGACCCCATCCCAGTCGGTCGCCCATCGCACCGGTTTGCCCGTCGCGCGGGCGTATAGAGTTTCGGGCGACACGTCGAAGCCACAATCCCACACCAGCGTGGGCCAGTCATCGAGGCGGAAACGGGCAAACGCGGCCGGGTCACGAAGTGGGGCTGCGGCTTCGTACTTGTGGATCAACTCATGCAGGTCGACGATGCCGGCCTCTTGAGTGTCGAATCGCAGGGCAACCCTGTAGTCGCCTGCATAGGTGGCTTCGGTGATCCTTGGCATGGCAATCTCCCCCTTTTTGCGATAGGCCGCACTGAATGGGGTCAGGTCTTAAGTCTTAAGCCCTTAAGACTTAAGACCTGACCCCATCCCCGTGACCCCATCCCCCTGAGGCGACAGCTTCATAGGTTGGCGGCAAAGTCTTCCGCGGACACTTCGGCCTGACGTAGGAGGCCGGCAAGGGTGCCAACTTTCAACTCGGCGTGAAGCGGGACAACACAGCCCTTGCTTCCGCGATGCATGACCACGTGGCTGCCACTCTGTCGCGCCTTCTCGAAGCCCAGGCGCTGCAAAGCTCGGATGGCTTCGGCTCCCGATACGTGGGGCAGCTTAGGCATTCACAGGTTCGGGCAGCGAGAACATGGTGACGAGTGGGTGACCCACAGAGGACTGCGGGAACTCCTCAAGGTAGAGCGCCGTCGCTTCCTTGAGGTTTTCGATCGCTTCCTCGATCGTCGCGCCCTGGGTCGTGGTTCCGGTCTCCGGGTTCATGGCGACGAAGCCGCCTTCTTCGGCGGGCGTGAGCACTGCAGTCAGTTGCATGGTGGAACCTGCTCTAAAGTGGCTTGGCGCGAGGACCGATTGTGTCGCGACCAGGGTCGACGCGGTGGATTAAATGGGGTCAGGTCTTAAGTCTTAAGCCCTTAAGACTTAAGACCTGACCCCATCCTCGCGCCCGCACCCGCCCGCCGTGCCAGATGTCATACCCCGCCCGACTTGCTCACCGCCGCCGCCGATGAAGCCGCGCCAGTCGCCTACCATCCGCGCTGCTCATGTCCGTGCCACGCACGCCAGACAGGACCCCCTCTCCCCCACCACCCATGTGCGGCATCACCGGCATCTTCGACACGCGCGGCGAGCGGGCCATCTCGCAGCCGGTGCTGCACCGCATGAACGAGTCGCAGGCGCACCGCGGCCCGGACGAAGGCAGCCTGCACCTGGAACCCGGCGTCGGCCTGGGGCACCGGCGCCTGTCCATCATCGACGTCGCCACCGGCCAGCAGCCGCTGTTCAATGAAGACGGCTCGGTGGCCATCGTCTTCAACGGCGAGATCTACAACTTCCAGGAACTGATCCCCGAGCTGCAGGCGCTGGGCCACGTGTTCCGCACCCGCAGCGACACCGAGGTCATCGTGCACGCCTGGGAGGCCTGGGGCGACGCCTGCGTGCAGCGCCTGCGCGGCATGTTCGCCTTCGCGCTGTGGGACCGCAACCGCCAGACCCTCTTCATGGCGCGCGACCGGCTGGGCGTCAAGCCGATGTACTACGCCGTGCTCGACGACGGCCTGCTGCTGTTCGGCAGCGAGCTGAAATCGCTGCTGGCCCACGGTGGCCTGAAGCGCGACATCGACCCGCTGGCGGTGGAGGAGTACTTCGCGCTCGGCTACGTGGCCGAGCCGCGCACCATCTTCACGCAGGCGAAGAAGCTGTCGCCGGGCCACATGCTGAGCATCCGGCGTGGCCAGCCGCTTACCTCGGTAGCCATCGAGCCGCAGCCCTACTGGGACGTGCGCTTCACGCTCGACAACCCGATCAGCGCCGAAGACGCCTGCGAAGAGCTGCGCACGCGGCTCACCGAATCCGTGCGGCTGCGATTGATCTCGGAGGTGCCGCTGGGCGCCTTCCTGTCCGGCGGCGTGGACAGCAGCGCGGTCGTCGCCACCATGGCTGGCCTGTCCGACACGCCGGTGCACACCTGCTCGATCGCCTTCGACGACCCGGCCTTCAACGAGGCCGCCTTCGCGCAGACGGTGGCCGACCGCTACCACACCGACCACTACGTCGAAACCGTCAAGAGCGACGACTTCGCCCTCATCGACACGCTGGCGCGCCTGTACGACGAACCCTATGCCGACAGCTCAGCCATCCCCACCTACCGCGTCTGCCAGCTGGCACGCAAGCGCGTTACGGTGGCACTGTCGGGCGACGGCGGCGACGAAAGCTTCGGCGGCTACCGCCGCTACCGCCTGCACATGATGGAAGAGCGCATGCGCAACGCGCTGCCGGCCGGCGTGCGCCAGCCGCTGTTCGGGCTGCTGGGGCGCGTGTATCCCAAGGCCGACTGGGCCCCGCGCATGTTCCGCGCCAAGACTACCTTCGAAGGCATGGCGCGCACGTCGGTTGAGGCCTACTTCCACAGCGTGTCCATCCTGCGCGGCCCCATGCGCAGCCAGATGTTCAGCCCCGCCTTCAAGCGCCTGCTGGGCGGCTACGACGCACAGCAGGTCTTCGACCGCCACGCCGCGCAGGCCGGCACCGACGACCCGCTGGCGCTGGTCCAGTACCTGGACCTGAAGACCTACCTCGTGGGTGACATCAACACCAAGGTCGACCGCGCCAGCATGGCCCACAGCCTGGAAGTGCGCGAGCCGCTGATGGACCACAAGCTGGTCGAATGGCTGGGCACGCTGCCGTCTAGCCTGAAGATCCGCGGCCAGGAAGGCAAGTACCTGCTGAAGAAGGCCATGGAGCCCAAGCTGCCGGCCGACATCCTGTACCGCCCCAAGATGGGTTTCAGCGTGCCGCTGGCGCGCTGGTTCCGCGGGCCCTTGAAGCAGCGCGTGCGCAGCGCCGTGCTGGGCGAGCGGCTACTGTCCACCGGCTGGTTCAACCCCAGCTACCTGCGCCACCTGGTTGACGCCCACCAGGCCGGCACCAGCGACTACAGCTCGCCGCTGTGGACGCTGCTGATGTTCGAGGCCTTCCTGCGCAACGTGGTGGACGCAGTCAATGGGGTCAAGTCAATGGGGTCAGGTCTTAAATCTGAAGGCCTTCAGATTTAAGACCTGACCCCATTGACTTGACCCCATTGACTGCGTCCACCACGTTGCGCAGGAAGGCCTCGAACATCAGCAGCGTCCACAGCGGCGAGCTGTAGTCGCTGGTGCCGGCCTGGTGGGCGTCAACCAGGTGGCGCAGGTAGCTGGGGTTGAACCAGCCGGTGGACAGTAGCCGCTCGCCCAGCACGGCGCTGCGCACGCGCTGCTTCAAGGGCCCGCGGAACCAGCGCGCCAGCGGCACGCTGAAACCCATCTTGGGGCGGTACAGGATGTCGGCCGGCAGCTTGGGCTCCATGGCCTTCTTCAGCAGGTACTTGCCTTCCTGGCCGCGGATCTTCAGGCTAGACGGCAGCGTGCCCAGCCATTCGACCAGCTTGTGGTCCATCAGCGGCTCGCGCACTTCCAGGCTGTGGGCCATGCTGGCGCGGTCGACCTTGGTGTTGATGTCACCCACGAGGTAGGTCTTCAGGTCCAGGTACTGGACCAGCGCCAGCGGGTCGTCGGTGCCGGCCTGCGCGGCGTGGCGGTCGAAGACCTGCTGTGCGTCGTAGCCGCCCAGCAGGCGCTTGAAGGCGGGGCTGAACATCTGGCTGCGCATGGGGCCGCGCAGGATGGACACGCTGTGGAAGTAGGCCTCAACCGACGTGCGCGCCATGCCTTCGAAGGTAGTCTTGGCGCGGAACATGCGCGGGGCCCAGTCGGCCTTGGGATACACGCGCCCCAGCAGCCCGAACAGCGGCTGGCGCACGCCGGCCGGCAGCGCGTTGCGCATGCGCTCTTCCATCATGTGCAGGCGGTAGCGGCGGTAGCCGCCGAAGCTTTCGTCGCCGCCGTCGCCCGACAGTGCCACCGTAACGCGCTTGCGTGCCAGCTGGCAGACGCGGTAGGTGGGGATGGCTGAGCTGTCGGCATAGGGTTCGTCGTACAGGCGCGCCAGCGTGTCGATGAGGGCGAAGTCGTCGCTCTTGACGGTTTCGACGTAGTGGTCGGTGTGGTAGCGGTCGGCCACCGTCTGCGCGAAGGCGGCCTCGTTGAAGGCCGGGTCGTCGAAGGCGATCGAGCAGGTGTGCACCGGCGTGTCGGACAGGCCAGCCATGGTGGCGACGACCGCGCTGCTGTCCACGCCGCCGGACAGGAAGGCGCCCAGCGGCACCTCCGAGATCAATCGCAGCCGCACGGATTCGGTGAGCCGCGTGCGCAGCTCTTCGCAGGCGTCTTCGGCGCTGATCGGGTTGTCGAGCGTGAAGCGCACGTCCCAGTAGGGCTGCGGCTCGATGGCTACCGAGGTAAGCGGCTGGCCACGCCGGATGCTCAGCATGTGGCCCGGCGACAGCTTCTTCGCCTGCGTGAAGATGGTGCGCGGCTCGGCCACGTAGCCGAGCGCGAAGTACTCCTCCACCGCCAGCGGGTCGATGTCGCGCTTCAGGCCACCGTGGGCCAGCAGCGATTTCAGCTCGCTGCCGAACAGCAGCAGGCCGTCGTCGAGCACGGCGTAGTACATCGGCTTGACGCCCAGCCGGTCGCGCGCCATGAAGAGGGTCTGGCGGTTGCGGTCCCACAGCGCGAAGGCGAACATGCCGCGCAGGCGCTGCACGCAGGCGTCGCCCCAGGCCTCCCAGGCGTGCACGATGACCTCGGTGTCGCTGCGGGTGCGGAACACGTGGCCCAGCGCCTGCAGCTCGGGGATCAGTTCCTGGAAGTTGTAGATCTCGCCGTTGAAGACGATGGCCACCGAGCCGTCTTCATTGAACAGCGGCTGCTGGCCGGTGGCGACGTCGATGATGGACAGGCGCCGGTGCCCCAGGCCGACGCCGGGTTCCAGGTGCAGGCTGCCTTCGTCCGGGCCGCGGTGCGCCTGCGACTCGTTCATGCGGTGCAGCACCGGCTGCGAGATGGCCCGCTCGCCGCGCGTGTCGAAGATGCCGGTGATGCCGCACATGGGTGGTGGGGGAGAGGGGGTCCTGTCTGGCGTGCGTGGCACGGACATGAGCAGCGCGGATGGTAGGCGACTGGCGCGGCTTCATCGGCGGCGGCGGTGAGCAAGTCGGGCGGGGTATGACATCTGGCACGGCGGGCGGGTGCGGGCGCGAGGATGGGGTCAGGTCTTAAGTCTTAAGGGCTTAAGACTTAAGACCTGACCCCATTTAATCCACCGCGTCGACCCTGGTCGCGACACAATCGGTCCTCGCGCCAAGCCACTTTAGAGCAGGTTCCACCATGCAACTGACTGCAGTGCTCACGCCCGCCGAAGAAGGCGGCTTCGTCGCCATGAACCCGGAGACCGGAACCACGACCCAGGGCGCGACGATCGAGGAAGCGATCGAAAACCTCAAGGAAGCGACGGCGCTCTACCTTGAGGAGTTCCCGCAGTCCTCTGTGGGTCACCCACTCGTCACCATGTTCTCGCTGCCCGAACCTGTGAATGCCTAAGCTGCCCCACGTATCGGGAGCCGAAGCCATCCGAGCTTTGCAGCGCCTGGGCTTCGAGAAGGCGCGACAGAGTGGCAGCCACGTGGTCATGCATCGCGGAAGCAAGGGCTGTGTTGTCCCGCTTCACGCCGAGTTGAAAGTTGGCACCCTTGCCGGCCTCCTACGTCAGGCCGAAGTGTCCGCGGAAGACTTTGCCGCCAACCTATGAAGCTGTCGCCTCAGGGGGATGGGGTCACGGGGATGGGGTCAGGTCTTAAGTCTTAAGGGCTTAAGACTTAAGACCTGACCCCATTCAGTGCGGCCTATCGCAAAAAGGGGGAGATTGCCATGCCAAGGATCACCGAAGCCACCTATGCAGGCGACTACAGGGTTGCCCTGCGATTCGACACTCAAGAGGCCGGCATCGTCGACCTGCATGAGTTGATCCACAAGTACGAAGCCGCAGCCCCACTTCGTGACCCGGCCGCGTTTGCCCGTTTCCGCCTCGATGACTGGCCCACGCTGGTGTGGGATTGTGGCTTCGACGTGTCGCCCGAAACTCTATACGCCCGCGCGACGGGCAAACCGGTGCGATGGGCGACCGACTGGGATGGGGTCGACTGGGATGGGGTCACGACTGGGATGGGGTCAGGTCTTAAGTCTTAAGCCCTTAAGACTTAAGACCTGACCCCATTCAACGTGGCCTTGCATGATCGTGAACAAGAGCTGAGAATACACACATCTGTGTACACACAACTGTCAGAGAACTAGCCATGTCGGCCGTCTTCAGCCGCGTTTTCATGAACGGCAACAGCCAGGCCGTGCGCATTCCGCAGGAGTTCAGGCTCGACACCAGCCGCGTTCAGATCAGCCGCAACGACGAAGGCGACCTCGTCATCCGTCCCGTGCCGGCAGATCGCGGCGGCGCCTTGCTCCAGGCCCTGCGCGCCTTTGACGATGCGCTGACCCAGGACCTGGTCTTGCGACTGGAGGAAGACCGACTGGAGCAGGCGGCTGCGCAGGAGCGGAACGCGCTGTGAAGTACATGCTCGACACCAACACGCTCATCTATTTCATCAAGAACAAGCCGCCCTCGGTGGCCGGGCGCATCAACGCCTTGAACGAAGACGATGTGCTGTGCATGTCGTTCGTGACCTATGCCGAGTTGCTCAAGGGTGCCCAGCGGAGCACGCGCAAGGCGGAAGTGCTGCGCAGGCTGGAGGGCATCACACAGCAGATCTCGGTCGTCTACCCGGGCGGTGCGGCCATTTGTGAACGCTATGCAGAGCAGTCGACGCGTCTGCGGGCCGCAGGCACACCGATCGGAGGCAACGACCTGTGGATCGCCTGCCATGCGCTGGCCGAGGGTGCAACGCTGGTCACCAATGACACCGGCGAGTTCGGGCGCGTGACCGGGTTGGCCATCGAGAACTGGGTGGCGCCGGCTGGAGTCTGACGCGCATGACGCAGCTTGGCCCCATGCCCCTCACCTTCACCCACCACGGTGCCGTGGACGGCGTCACCGGCTCCTGCCACCAGCTCACGCTGCCCGACGGCCAGTCGGTGCTGATCGATTGCGGCCTGTTCCAGGGCGCCGAGGGGGTGGGGTCAGGTCTTAAGTATTAAGCCCTTAAAACTTAAGACCTGACCCCATTTAATGCGGCTTGCTCATGAAGCCAATAGCTCACGCCACTCTGGCTCGAATGCGTTGCATCGCTTCGGCTCCGGGCACCATCCTGGACCGACCTGCCTTGACATCGGCTTCCCTGCGAAGTGCCTCTGCAACCCAAGCTCGCTCAGCGCTGGTGACCGGTTCGAAGCTCTCGATCAGGCGCTCCAGGAGGCGGGCTCGCTCCGCTGCGCCAAGGCTGAGAACCTGAGCTTCCAGTTCGTGTAGTGGGGTAGTCATGGTGCCTCCGGAAAGGAATGATCACTTTGAGCGCCCTGGACACCGCCGGTTCACGCGTCTTCCAGCGTTTTGTCGGATTCGACGGACACTTCCGCGGCCAACAAGGGCAACGTAGTAGAGGATATGTGAATCCGGACACCGGAATCACGACGCGCCCAGGAGGACCCCATGCCCCTCACCTTCACCCACCACGGTGCCGTGGACGGCGTCACCGGCTCGTGCCACCAGCTCACGCTGCCCGACGGCCAGTCGGAGTTGATCGATTGGGGGGGGGGTGGGGTCAGGTCTTAAGTATTAAGCCCTTAAAACTTAAGACCCGACCCCATTGATGACCCCATTGACACCGGAATCACGACGCACCCAGGAGGACCCCATGCCCCTGACCTTCACCCACCACGGTGCCGTGGACGGCGTCACCGGCTCGTGCCATCAGCTCACGCTGCCCGACGGCCAGTCGGTGCTGATCGACTGCGGCCTGTTCCAGGGCGCCGAGACATCGTCCGACGGGGCCAGCGCGCACCAGCTGGAGATCGGTTTTGCGCTGGACAAGGTGCGGGCACTGATCGTCACCCATGTGCACATCGACCATGTCGGCCGCATCCCCTACCTGCTGGCGGCGGGCTACAAGGGGCCCATCGTTTGCAGCGAGGCTTCGGCGCTGCTGCTGCCGCTGGTGATCGAGGACGCGCTGGAGGTGGGCTTCACCCGCGACAAGGCCTTGATCAGCCGGGTGTTGGCCGTGCTGCGGCGGCAGATCGTGCCGCTGGCCTACAAGCAGTGGCACACGGTGATTGCCGGCGTGCCGGGGCTGCGGGCGCGGCTGTCGCCGGCCGGGCACATCCTGGGCTCGGCTTACGTGGAGCTGGATGCGCAGCTGGGGCCTGCGCCCAGCCAGCGGCAGCGGGTGGTGTTCTCGGGTGACCTCGGCGCGCCGTACACGCCGCTGCTGCCGGCGCCCAAGGCGCCCATGGCCGCCGACGTGGTGGTGATGGAAAGCACTTACGGCGACCGCAATCACGAGGCGCGCAAGACCCGCCGCCAGCGTCTGCAGGCGCTGTGCGAGCACGCCTTCGGCAACCGGGGCACGCTGCTGGTGCCGGCCTTCAGCATCGGCCGCACGCAGGAGCTGCTGTACGAGCTGGAGGAAATCATCCACCGCCACCGGCAGCGGCCGGCGGCGGCGGGCATGGCCTGGGGCGACGTGGACGTGATCGTCGACTCACCGCTGGCGGCCGATTTCACCGCCGGTTATGCCCAGCTCAAGTCGCACTGGGACCAGGAGGCGCGCCGCAAGCTGGCCGCCGGCCGCCACCCGCTGGCCTTCGAGCAGGTGACCACCATCGGCGACCACGCCGCGCACCTGCGCACGGTGGAGGCCCTGGCACGCAGCGCACGCCCGGCCATCGTGATTGCGGCCAGCGGCATGTGCAGCGGCGGGCGCATCGTCAACTACCTGAAGGCGATGCTGGGCGATGCACGGCACGACGTGCTGTTCTGCGGTTACCAGGCGGCGGGCACGCCGGGGCGGGTGATCCAGACCTACGGGCCCAGGGGCGGGTATGTGGACCTGGACGGGCAGCGTTTCGACATCCGCGCCGGCATCCATACGCTGGGCGGGTTTTCGGCACATGCGGATCAGAAGGACCTGCTCAACTTCATCGGCCGCATGCGCACACAGCCGCGGCAGGTGCGGCTGGTGCATGGTGACGACGCCGCCAAGCGCACTCTGGCGGGGCTGCTGCGGCAGCGGCATCCGGGGGTGGAGGTGGTGGTGCCGTAGGGTCGAGTGATGGGGGTCGGGCTGCAATGCTGTTCGTCGAGCATGGTCAGGAAGGAGCGACCAATTGACATTGCCCGCGCGCGCCGTGGAGAGCGGCGGCAACCCGCGCCGTGAGGTCAACCGATCGCAGCGTCCACCACGCCATGCAACGCCTTGACATCGGCCACTGACAGCGCGCCCATCGCCACAAGTCACATCCGGTCGTAGGCCGCATCCTCGTCGTTGTCCCACACGGCGGCAAAGCTCGCCTCGCCGGCCTTGGTGGCGGCGCGCGTAAGACTCTGTTCGTCGTCGCGGGCGCGCAGAAAATCAACGAAGTCTTCCACCTCGGCCACGCGCTGCGGCGGAAGCTGCTTGATCTTTTCGATCAGTGCCTGTTCGCTTGCTGCCATCACACCAACTCCTTCCGGCTCCATTTCAGCTGCTGACTTGATCTCGCCGATCACTCGCCATCGCGGTGAATGTACCTTTTCCACGAAGCTTCACTCGTGCTTATCCGGTTGTCACAGACACCCACTAGATGTAGTGGGTCTGGATTTGGCGGCGTAAAGCTCGGCATAGGTTGGCGCGGTGACGTCGCCGGCGATGCCGAGGAGGGAGCGGAAAGCGTTGAAAGGGTAGAAGCGGC